>NZ_JBFAQY010000012.1:0-233747 GCF_040678965.1 Streptosporangium sp. NPDC049248 | reverse complement strand
TCCAGCACGTGTATGCCTCGGCCGGTGACCACACCGTCGTGCTCGCGGTCACCGACGACAAGGGCGCCACGGGCACCGCCCGGCTCACCGTCCATATCACCAACGCCGCACCCGAGGTGTCCCTCACACAGCCGGTCACGGCCGTGGCGGTGGGCACCGAGGTCAGGCTGAACGCCTCGTTCACCGACCCCGGTGGCGCCGACGTTCACACCGCCGTGTGGACCATCGGCGGCACGCCGGTGCCCGCGGCCGTGGCCGAAAGCACCGGCCCTGCCAAGAACACAGCCAAGAGCACAGCCAAGAGCACGGGCAAGAGCACGGGCAAGAGCACGGGCATGGTCACCGGCACGGTCACCGGGTCGCACGTGTTCACCAAGGCCGGGCGATACCCGATCTCGGTCACGGTCACCGACGACAAGGGCGCGACCGGCACCGATGCCATCGATGGGCAGACGGCGTACGTGCTGGTCTACGACCCGGCCGGCTCGCTGGTCGGGGCCGGGCAGATGCTCTCGCCCGCCGGGGCGTGCACGCTCGGCGGCGAGTGCGCCAAGGAGGGCAAGGCGACCTTGGAGGCCACCGCCCGCTACCGCGGCAAGGACACCACCCCCGCGGGTGAGCTGCGCTACGACGCCCCGGGGTTCGATCTGCGAGGTGGCTCCCACACGGTGCTCGCCGCCTCCGGCGGCACCGCGATCCTGCGCGGTACCGGGAAGGTCAACAAGAGCGTCGAGGTCACCTACGAGATCACCGCGGTCGATTCCGGCAAGCCGGCCGATGGCACCGACCGGCTGCTGGTCAGGGTCTGGAAGAAGAACGGAGAACTCATCTACGACAACAGCGCCTCGCCCTCACCGGTGAGCGGCGTCATCCGCGTCAGCGGCTGACCTGACCCATCACACGTCCGCGGGCCGCGGTCATCCCGGCTGAGGCCCGCGGACACCCGGCTGACCCGCCGGCCACCCGTACGGAATCGAGAAGGTGCTCCTCGGCGCCCACCACCTCCCCGGAGGAGTAGACGAGCTCGACCATGGCAAGGTAGGTCCTGATACGCGTGTGATCGTCACCGATCTCGCACAACAACTCCACCGCCGCGTTCATGTCGCCCGCGACGCCCTCCGCGATGAGCTTGGCCTCTTGACAGTAGAGCTTGAAGTCCCCGCCGTGGAACTCGGGAAGTGTCTTCGCATACGCCTCGACAGTGGCAATCTCGCCGGGGTGCATGGTGCCGTCGACATAGCACGCCAGCATCATCGCGTGCACCATGAGGGCCTTTTGCCATAGATCACCCGTGGCATCGGTGGTCACAACGATCAACTCTCCTTGGTCGCCATCATCAGAACTTGCGGGTAGGTGGCCACGGCGCGGACGGCGTGGTCCTCACGAGAGGCCTCAAACCCCTCGACCACCGTGCTGACCTCGTCATCACCGATGAGGTGAGGACTGGTCCTTTGGAACATCACCAGGGTGCTCGCGAGGAAGTCACCGAGGTCAGGATCCATTTCCACTGCCGCAGGTCGCTGACGGCCCGGCCGACGGGATGCGGTTCATCTCGATGACCGGTGGCGGAGGTCGGGAGGGACGAGGGTGACGTGCTCGCTGCTCGCCACGGGAGCTCGTGACCGCGTCCGAGGTAGGCCGGTCCCACGTCTCGCACCACGCCGTCGGCCATCGCGACGATCGAACGGCCCCCAACCGCGCTGGGGGCCGTTCGCCGCGTTCGAAGAACGGGAGATCAGACGCCGAACGCCGCCGGGTAGCGGATGACGCCGCTCGGGACCGGCCGTTCAGGGGCGAGGGCGAGCGCCATCATGTACTTGTCCTCGACGTCGAAGGGCGGGCGGATGCCGTACCCGGAGGCCGGGGTGAAGCCGAAGCGCGGGTAGTACTCGGCGTGGCCGAGCACGACCACCAGGTTCTCGCCCTGCTGGCGGGCGGCGTGCAAAGCGGCGTGGATGGCGGCGGAACCGGCGCCTTGCCGCTGATGTTCGGGCCTGACGGCGCACGGGCCCAGGGCGAGGGCGGGTGAGTCGCCGACGTGGCAGCGGGTGAGCAGCGCGTATCCGGTGAGGTCGCCGCCAGGGGCCTCGGCCAGCCAGGACAGGCCGGTGATCCACGCCTGCGGGTCGGCACGCAGGGCCTCGACGAGGTCGGCCTCGTGTGGGGTGGGGAAGGCGGCGAGGTTGATGTCGCGGATGGCGGCGACGTCGCCGGCGTTCTCGGGGCGGGTGGTCCAGGAAGAGCGCATGGTCGGGTTCGTTCCCTTCTGCGGGTGCAGGACGTAGCCGGTGTACTGGTAGTCCGCGCCGTGCTCGCGGCGCATGGTGATCTCGTGCAGGGTGGCCGCGACCGCTTCGCGCATCCCGGGTACGGCCAGGTCGGCCGTGTGGGCGCGTTGCGACAGCGGCGTGTAGTACTCCTCGAACCAGTCGCGGTCGGGGAGTGGATGCAGCGCGGTGACGGAGTAGCCCGCGGCGATGTTGCGCTCTTGGGTGCGCAGCGGATACACCTGGTCCCAGAACGCGCGGGCTTCGGCGGATGGGGAGTCGGTACTCCATTCGCATTCGGTGACGACCAGCCGGCCACCCGGGGCGAGCAGCCGCCGCCAGGAGCGCGGCGCGGTGTCGAAGCCGATGATGTACGCGGATCCTTCGGCCCAGATCAGGTCGAGGCTCCCGTCCGCGAAGGGCAGGCCCGTCATCGAGAGGCCCGCTTCGTGATGTTCGGTGAAGGTTTGGTCGAGTGCGCCGGTCCACCCGTACCGGGACAGGCCGGATGGATCGGTGTATGTGTGTGGCAACGTGAGAGACCCTTGCGGAGAAGGGGCCCCGACGAGACGCGGACATCACCCTGCCCGGTGAGCCGGATGGCTCAAGGCCGGGGGAAGAAGTGGGTCAGACCGGGGCCCGGGACGTGAGGTTGGTCCGGGCGCTGCGCATGGCAGCGGTCTTCACCGCGGTCATCAAACCTCACCTCCCTCCCACGAAGATCCAATACCGGACGAACGGCAGCCTAGCACCCCGGCAGGGCCGGTTGTACCGCTGCCGTCCCCGCTCTTATCCGCCGACACCTCCGACCTGGTGTTCGGCCAGGCCGGCGACGCGCGGGGAGAACCGGTACCCGCAGATCGCGAACAGCCCGAACACCAGGTCGGCGTAGCCGGTGATGATCGTCTCGGGACGGGGTCGCCGTCGAGGTTGTGGATGGCGTCGCTCCTCGAACAGCCGTCGCGGATGCTCGAGATGTTCGGTCTGCCCGATGAGTTTCGGGAGGCTGCCTCGTATACCTTGGCATGAGCAACTACATACGCCTTGGCGAGGTCGACCTCTGGTACGACGAGAAGGGCGCTGGGGAGCCTGTCGTCCTGATGCACGGCAACTTCAGTGACTCTCGCGACTTCGCAGGGAACCTTGACACACTCTCCTCGCACTCGCGGCTGTTGCTGCCCGAACGCCGGGGTCACGGGCACACGGCGGATGTCGCCGGTCCCATCACCATCGACAACATGGCGGCGGACATGATCGCGTTCGCTGAGCGGGTGGTCGGCGGCCCGTCCTCGCTTGTCGGATACAGCGCGGGCGCCGCCGTCGCCCTGTGGGTCGCGACCCGGCGCCCCGACCTCGTGTCGCAGCTCGTGCTGATCAGCTGCGCGTTCGACCCGGCCGGCCTGATCGTGCGACCCGATGCCGGCGGAGAGTGGCCGCCCCAGCTGATCGAGGCATATGGCGAGGTCTCGCCCGATGGCGAGGCCCACTTCCCCGTCGTCGCAGGCAAGATCGCAGCATCCGTCGATGACGGTGCGCCACTCACTTCCGAGGCCCTGGCACAGGTGAAGTGCCCCACGCTCGTGATCGCCGCAGACGACGACATCGTGACGCTCGAGCACACCCTGGAGCTGTATCGGGCTCTCCCCGACGGATACCTCGCGATCGTCCCCGGATCGAGTCACCTGCTGCTGTTCGAACACCCGGAACTGTGCACGCGGCTCGTCGGCGATTTCCTCGCCGGACGACGCGGACCACGGTGGATGCCTGTGTCCCGTGCCGGAGAGTGAGCCACGTCGTGGAACGGCGTCGGCTTTCTCCACGGTTGCCGGGATGTCGCCTCATCCCGCCCGGCCACAAACAGGGCCGGGGCGCCGATCCGTGGATCGTCGAGGTGCCGGGCATGGACGTGTTCCGATCCGACGTACCGGCCACGGGCAGGACCGGACGACCGCGGGGCCTCCGCTGGAGTGGTGGAACAGGCGGAACCATGCCATCCGGCTGGGGAAACTCGTATGCCACCTTCGATACGCACGGAGTCACCTTGACTCTCGATCCGGTGGGCAAGGCGCTCAGCCTGCGGATGTGAGACCCGGTTCACGGGGACGCTCCGGTTCCTCCGTCAGTGAGGGAGTCAGCGATGCAACGTCAAGCGGCCGAGGTGACGCCCCCGGTGGGACGGCACTACCAGGTCGGGGACCGGAAACTGTTCCTTCACCGGTCGGGTAAGGGGAGTCCGGCGGTGGTGTTCCTGCCCGGGGCCGGCTCGTCCGGCATGGACGGCTTCGTCGTTCAACGGCGAGCCGCCGAACTCACCACGAGTGTGCTCTACGACCGGGCCGGGACGGGGTGGAGTGACCGGGCCGAGCTGCCGCGCACCTCCACCCAGGTCACCGACGAGCTGCGCGAGCTGCTGCCGGTCGCCGGCGTGTCCGCTCCCTACCTGCTGGTCGGTCATTCTCTCGGCGGCCTCTACGCACGCCACTATGCGCGGCCGTTTCCCCGACGAGGTGGCGGGCCTGGTCCTGGTGGAGCCCGAACACGAGGACTACGACTCCTACATGCCCCAGAAGCTGAACGAGCTGTACCAGGCATGGGGCCCCGACGAGGCGTTGCCCGAGGAGTTGCCCGACGAGATCGTCCGGTTCTACCGCGACCTGTTCGCCCGGGAGATGGCCGACTGGCCACAGGAGATTCGCGAGCCGCTGATCGAAGGTCACGTCAGCCCCGGAATGGCTGAGGATGGCGGTCAGGAGGCGGACAACCGTTACCTGGTGTTCCTCCCCCGGAGCGGATCTCCGAGTATCGCAGCCCCGGCAGCTCTGGATGTCGCCGACTTCGCCTGCTGGGGTGCGAGTAGCGGAGCCGAGGCCGCGGCGTCGTGCGGTAGGTTGGTGGCATGCATTTGTACTTCCTGTGACGGCCGACCGGGCCTGCCGCGCTCGTTGAGACATTCCGAGTTCGCGGCGGTCATATCGTCATGACCACTCACGGTCGCCGTCACATCGCGTGCCTCGCGCCCTCACAGGGCGAGACGTGAGCGCGCCTCTTCGGAGGAATCAAATGCTTACCCCAACAGTCGTACCTGCGCGCTCGCGTGCACAGATCGTGCTCTCAGAGGCTTCGATCGCCCTGGGCGCGACCCCGGTTCTCCACAGAGTCGACCTCACCGTGACACACACATCTCGAATCGCGATCGTGGGTGAGAACGGACGAGGTAAGTCGACGCTCCTCTATCTCCTCGCGGGCAGACTGACGCCGGACGAGGGCTCCGTCTCTCGCGTCGGGACGCTCGGACTCGCCGAGCAGGAGATGTCAACGGCTGACGAGCGTACGGTCGGAGAGGTGGTCGCCGATGCCGTGGCGGACTCCCTCGCCGCGCTCGGCGAACTGGACGCGGCGAGCATCGCCCTGGCAAATGGCGATGAGATCGCGGATGAGCGATACGCCGCCGCGCTGGAACGCGCGGAGGCCCTTGGTGCCTGGGACGCGGAACGCCGCGTCCGCGTCGCTCTCGACGCTTTGGCCGCGGAATCCGACTGGGCGCGACGCCTGTCGGAGCTCTCCGTAGGTCAGAGGTATCGGGTTCGCCTGGCCTGCCTGCTCGGTGGTGACGCCGATTTCCTGCTGCTCGATGAGCCCACCAACCACCTGGACCGCAACGGCCTCGAGTTTCTGACCCAGCAGCTTCGTGCCCGTACCGGTGGAATCGTTCTCGTCAGTCACGATCGGGCGTTGCTCGGCGACGTGGCGCAGACCATCGTCGACCTCGATCCGACCCCTGACGACCGCCCCCGCGTCTACGGTGGCGGATACGACGGTTACCGGGAAGGTCGCCGTGCCGAGCGTGAGCGCTGGGAACAGGACTTCGAGCGTCAGCAGTCGGAGAGAGCCCGGCTGGAGGACGACCTCAGCGCGGCGCAGAACCGGTTGGTCACCGGATGGCGACCCGACAAGGGAACCGGCAAGCACCAGCGGGCAAGCCGCGCACCGGGACTCGTGCGGAGCGTTCACCGCCGGCGGGCGGCGCTCGAAGCTCATGCTGTGACGATGCCCGCGCCGCCGCAACCGCTGCGTTTCCCGGAGCTTCGTACCCGATCGGGAACCACTCTGCTCACGGCCGAGGACGTGACAGTGGCCGGGCGGCTCTCCTCGCCGACATCGGTCACCCTGCAAGGCAGGTCGCGCCTTGTCGTCACAGGACCGAACGGCGCGGGCAAGTCCACGCTGCTCGCTGTCATGGCAGGTGAGCTGCAACCCTCAAGTGGGCGTGTCCACCGGGCTCGGAGCGCACGTACAGTGCTTCTCCACCAGGAATCCGCGCTTCCGCTCCAACGCCGCGCCAGTGACGTCTACACGACACACGTGGCCATGCTCGTCTCCACCGGCCAGATCCCGTCGGAACAAACGGTCGGGCTGTCCTCGCTCGGGCTCCTGCGCCCACGCGAAGCGAACAAGCGCATCGGGGAACTGTCGATGGGACAGCGGCGACGGCTGGACCTCGCCCTGGCGATCGCGTCCCGGCCGCACTTGCTCCTGCTGGACGAGCCGACGAACCATCTGTCGATCTCGCTCGTCGATGAACTCACGGAGGCACTGCACAGCACTCAGGCTGCCCTCGTGTTGTCCAGTCACGATCGTCAACTTCTCAAAGACGTCGAAGAGTGGCCTCGGCTCACCCTCGCCGCTGGTGCGGGAAGCGAGGTGCCGGCATAGCCGCAACCGACAGCGCACGCGCGGCGTAGGCGTTCAGGCCGAGGGCGACGTTCATCCCCGTGCTGGGGAAGGTTCGGGTCCGCGGGCCTGTCGGTCGTCCCCGCACCCGGCCGGACGCGGTCGCCGAGGATAAGGCCTACTCGTCCCGTGGCAACCGCACCCACCTGTGCAGACGCGGCATCAAGGCAGTGATCCCGGAAAAGAGGGACCAGGCCGCCAACCGGAAGAAGAGGGGCCCTGGGGGCGGTTACACGCCCTGACGCAGCCACCGCACAGCGGCGTCGGCGCAATCCTCGGGGCTGCTGTCGAAGGCGATGGCGGCGTCGGGCGCGTGCTGCCGGACCAGGTTGACCACCTTCTCGAAGAATTCGAGCAACGGCTCGTGCGTGCGGATACCGCCCCCGATCACCACACAGGCGTAGTCCTTGCGGGTCAACGCCTCAACGATCGCTCCTTCGGGGTTCTCATCGAGTGCCACCAGGCAATAGTCGGACTCGATGCCCTGATCGTCGAAACGGGCCTGACCGCGTGCTATCGCCGCCTGAACCGGCTCCGGGTCCCAGCCCTGGATCTTGGCGGGATCAAGACCGATCACCAGTACTCGCGCCACTGCCCCTCCTTCCCGGGACGTCTCCACGCCAGTGCGATGGTCGAAGGTGGTGCCTGGAGCCATCGTCGCACACGCGTCACACAAGACGATCTAACAGCCCAGGCCCCGCCGTGAGGACGAATCCCGCAGATTGATCACGACTCGATACGTGCCCTAAGGCCCTGGCCTTCTCGGGGGTCTCCCGCTGACGTCGTCGCCGTTCTCCCGGTCAGGGAACCGGGGCAGCCGGGAATCTCGTCTTCCGGGGAGGGCGGCCGTCAGGCGCGTTCGTGGTCGGCTGGGCCGAGCTCTGTGCGCAGTCGCGCCGTCAGGTGCCGGGTCGCTTCGAAGCGGCCGGCGGTATCGCCGGTGAGCATCGTTTCGACGAGTGCGTTCTCGCCCTCGGTCAACGGAACCCGATGCAGGTAGGCCAGCCGGCGCGCACCGGCGGGCAATGGAACATCGTGTACGGCGTACAGGCCGTCCAGTACCGTCTCCACGCAGATCGCGGACCAGAACCCGAGCTCCCGGGGTGTTCCGGCCGCCTGTGCGCGGTCCAGTTTCGCCTGACCATGCCAGAGAGTGGTCGCGAGCAGTTCACGCAACCGTGCCGACGTGCGATAGGTCTCCAGCACCCTCGCGGCCGCCTGTACGAGGCGGGCGGCCGGCCCCGTGTCCATCAGGACCTCCGCCTCGAGGAACGAATACAGCCACGAGGTCTTCGGCCGGTCGAAACGGGTGAGCCACTCCGCCTCCGGTCGCGCGATCCACTCCACCAACAGGCCCTGGACCAGCCGTCGAGGTCCCACCTCCAGTGCGGAGTCCTCCGTGGTCACGACGAGCAGGTCGATGTCGGAGGTGGCCACATGCTCGCCACGGCACACCGATCCGGCAAGCAGGACGGCGAGCACATCGTCCCGTTCGGCGAGCTCCGCTCCGACACGTTCGGCGATCTTACGATGTGAATCCATCTCCCCGATTTTGGCCAATTCACCACGAACGTGTGAATGTTTCGCAGGAGTAGGTTCATCGCTTCCCCTGCCGTAACGACACCTGCGCCAAGAGGACCTTCGCCGAACAGGTTCCCGACCGGAGCCCCGTTACGACCGGCGCGGCCTCGGGCCGGGGAGGCGTCGCGGGCGATCGCGCTGACGGTCGAGCGGCGGGGCCGGTGCGGGACGGCGAAGGTCAGGCGTTCATCGCGTGTCGCCCCGGCCGCCGCCTACCCGCGACGAGTGCCTCCGCAGCCGAGGCGCCGCGCTTTCGACCGCTCACCTACCGCGAGCGTCCGATCTGGCCGCTCCCGCGGTGAACATCAGTCGAGGGTGAGCGTGATCAGGGAGACGAGAGTAACGCAGGTGGTTTTGCAGGGATACAGAGCGGCTTCCATTTTGCTGGGGAGCATGTCCAGAGAGTTGATGTCGAGTTCCACTGCTCTTCTCCTTTTGTTGGGAGGACCTCCACCGAGACTGCGGCGGTCTCCGTGACCGCCGGCTCGTCTGGCGGAGTCTGTGTGGTCGGACTCGGTGTGGTGCCTACCATGCCGCTTCATCGGCGCGGGCGGGTTCCTCGACCAAGGTCGTGCTCCGGGTCCGTACCGGTACGACGAATTCGCCGTACCGGGACAGCATCGTGGCGGGTACTTATGAACCACTTTCGATAGGAACGACAAGGCGTTCCCGACTCTCGGCTTGACTTTCGCCGATCACCGAAACGACCGGGACGGAGGACGCTGTTATCGGCAGGCCGGATGCCGTTCGCCACGAAACGGCAGCCGGTCACGGCCATGCTCACCCGGGCACTGGAGTCCGGGGTTCCATTTCACCGGTTCACCGCCGATGAGCCCTTTCGTGCCGACGATAATCCGCGGACGCTTAAGAAGCCTTAAGCGTTCTTAACGGTCGCTTATGCTGATCTTGAAAGGCTGAGGCCACGTTCGGGGCGAGCTGGTCATGGCCCGCGATTTCCCTGGCTGTGCACCGGAGATGTGACCGGGAAGCCGTCGACCTGCTCGCCACCCTCGCCGACGACCTCCACACGGCCATCGCGCGCCCACGCCCGCATCCGCGCCATCGGCGAACGAGCCGTGGCCACCCTCAGGACCTGGAGGATCCTGAACCGTCTGCGCTGCTGCCCACATCGGGCCACCGCGATCGTGCAGGTCATCCTCGTCCTTCAGGCTGCGGGAGACGGCCGGTGATCAAGATGGAAAGGCTCCAGGTACGCAAGATCCGGGAAACGATCTTCCCGGCCCTCGTATCACCACTGCTCGGCTCTGCTCGTGAACATCCCACGGCGCTGGGGACTTCGCCACGGCCGCTGATGTGGCGGCCGAGAGGGCGATCATCGAATGTCCGGTGGTGTGAGAGTGGACAGTTCAACTCCGCCCCCTCATCGATTGATTACGATTTGCACAATTCCACCCTGTTGTCTGGGGGTGAAATATCAAAATCTCCGCATGACGTTCCGCTTCTGGGCCTGGAGCCTCGCCGCGATTCTGGGGCCTTCCGTGGTCGCCGTCGCTGTCAACCAGGTGCTGGTCGACGGCCAGTGGAGCAAACCCTGGACCATTGGCACCGTGGTCCTGACGCTGGCCGCCGCGGGGGCGGTCCGCCAGCAAGCGAAATATGCCCCTCAGCCCATGGGTACCCTCGCCGAGACGAAGGAGCGGTTGACCGACCTGGTGGACACCTTCTGGCACCAGGAGCTGTCAAGGCGTTCACTCGGCGATCCACCGATCCCGGTCTCGTGGCAGGTGACGCGCCGCACCAGGTTCATGGACCATCCGCACCTCATCACCGACGGTGAGCTCTCCTTCACCGGCCGGTCGGACCAGATCGCTGCCCTGGCGGGCGAGTTCCGTCGGCTACGGCGTCGCCGCCTGGTCATCACCGGCGGCCCCGGCACCGGGAAGACGACGCTGGCCGTACAACTGCTGCTCGAACTGACCAGGAACCGCGCCAACGACGAGCCCGTCCCGGTGCTGCTGTCCGTCGCGGACTGGAACACCGAGACCCACCCCCGCCTGGCGGGCTGGGTGGCCGAACGCCTGCGCACCGACTACCTGGCTATGCGCGCCAGGAGAGGTCCGGACACGGCGGAGATGCTGGCTTCGGGCGGGCATGTCCTGGCCATCCTCGACGGGCTCGACGAGCTGCCCCCGGCCGCCCGCGCGGGCGTCATCGCCGCGCTGAGCAAGACCCTCACCGACCGCGACCAGGTCATCGTCACCTCACGGACGACGGAGTACGGCGGGGCGTTGCAGGAGGCACGCCGGGCGCTCAAGGCGGCGGCCGTCATCGTGCCCAGAGAGTTGACCGCTCGGGACGCTCATGCGTATCTGTCCGGCTGTCTCGGCCCGCGTCCCTCGCCCGCCTGGGGGGCGGTGCTGGAGATGCTGGAGTCGGGGCGTGCTCCCGCGCTCGCTGCTGTGACGTCGACGGCGCTGGGGCTCTGGCTGCTCAGGGCCACCTACCTCGACCGAGCCCAGGATCCGACGGCGCTGGTCACGACCTACACGGACGCCGCCTCGCTGCAGACGCATCTCCTGGACGGTCTCGTCCCCGCGCTGCTCCAGGCCCACCAGCGGACCACCCGCCCCGAGCGGGTGCGGCGGTGGCTGGTCACCCTGTCCAGGGAAGGATCCCCGGACCTGGCCTGGTGGGAGCTGACCACGCGAGGCCGCCTGTGGGTGGTGAAGTTCTGCGCAGCGCTGCTTTACGGCCTTCCCGTCGGCTTGGCCGCCGGGTTGGGTGACGGGCCCGTTCTGGGCGTGACGGCGGGGCTGGTGTTCGGGTTCGCCTGCCAGAGCAGGGCGCTGAACGCTCTCGACTTCACCCAGCTCCCGGTCGCCCGGCGGATCACCGCCACGATCAGCCACCACGGCCACCGGCTTTTCCTCATCCTGCTGGGGCCGCCGACCTTCGTCGTCCTTGGTCTGTCGACGACCGTCGGTTTCAAGGCGGCGCTAGCGAGTGGGCTGGTGCTCGTGCTGGTCATGTGGATGGTGATCGTGATGAACGACCGGATGCCCTCCGCCAAACGGAAACCTGAGCCCACGGACACGCTCCTGCCTTTCACCGCCGCGCTCACGCCACTGACCTCATGGAAGGTCAATCGGTTCTTGCTCGGGCTCCGGCTCGTCAACGGGCTGCTGGTGGGGGCTGTCATCGCGTTGACCGGCGACTACGTCACCTCCTACCTCGGCCCATCGCAGACGGAATTCTGGCGGGACCTTGGCTGGGGTCTGCTGACCGGAGCCGCCCTCGGCGTGGTGCAGCAGACCCGCCAGGCCTGGCTGCTGGCCACGATCGGCCTGCTACCCACCGCCCTGTCGGGTCGCCTGCCCCTGCGGCTCATGCGGTTCCTGGGCGACATGCACCGCCTCGGAGTCCTGCGCGCGGTCGGCCCGTTCTACCAGTTCCGTCACGCCGTCCTCCGCGATCACCTCACCACCACAACCGAGACCCCAGTGCCCTCTCTCACCACATAACCCGTACGCCTTCAATCACCGGACGGGCTGCCCACATAAGGCCGGGTACCTCTGCAAGACCATCGCCGTCCTAAAGGACTACGAGCCCGCCCGAGGATGAAAAGGGTTCAGGGGTGAGAAGCCGACTAATCGGCGGGCGGACCCGCACCCGGACCGTGGATCTCAGAAGTTGCGCGGGGTCACCAGGCCGGATTCGTAGGCGAGGACCACGAGCTGGGCGCGGTCACGGGCATGGAGCTTGACCATGGCCCGGTTGACGTGGGTTTTCGCGGTCAGCGGGCTGATCACCATGCGGTCGGCGATCTGGTCGTTGGACAGGCCCTGCGCGACCAGGGCGACGGTCTCGCGTTCGCGGTTGGTCAGTTCTTTCAGCCCCGTGTCGGTGCCGGGGTTGAGCGGCTGGGTGATGTACCTGTCGATGAGCTTGCGGGTGATCGACGGGGCGAGCAGCGCGTCGCCGCGCGCGGCGACGCGCACGGCGTGCAGGAAGTCCTCCGGCTGGATGTCCTTGACGAGGAATCCGGCCGCACCGGCGCGCAGCGCGTTGAAGACGTACTCGTCCAGGCCGTAGTTGGTCAGGATGACGACGTGCACCCCGGCCAGGGCCGGGTCCGCGGCGATGCGCCGGGTCGCCTCGATGCCGTCGACGACCGGCATCTGGATGTCGACGAGCGCGATGTCGGGCAGGTGTTCCTTGGCCAGGGCCAGGCCCTCCTTCCCGTCGGCGGCCTCGGCCACCACCTCGATGTCGTCTTCGAGGTCGAGGAGCGCGCGGAATCCGCTGCGGATGAGCGGCTGGTCGTCGACCAGCAGGACACGGATCATGACGTTCGGTCCACGGGAAGTTCGGCGTGGACGGTGAAGCCTCCCTCACCGCGTGGTGCCGCCCGCAGGCGCCCGCCGAGGGCGGTGACTCGTTCGCGCATCCCGAGCAGTCCGACGCCGGGCACCGGGACGGTGTCCGGCGTGGCCTTGCCGTCGTCATCGACGCGTATCGCGAGGGCGTCGGGACGGTAGTCGATCCGGACCGACGCCGTCGCGGCGGAGGCGTGACGGGCGATGTTGGTGAGCGATTCCTGAACGATCCGGTAGACGGTCCGGCTCACCGCGGCCGGCACGTCGTGTCGTTGTCCTTCGACCGTCAGCGTCGCGTCCAGGCCGATGGTGCGGGCCCGTTCCACCAGTTCCGGGACGTGGTCGAGCCCACGAGGCGGGGTCGTGTCGTCGTCGCGCAGCGCCTGCAGGGTCGCGCGCAGCTCCCGGGTCGCCTCACGACCGGCCTCCTGGATCACCAGCAGGGCCTCCGGCACCTGTTCACCGCGCTTGCGGGCCACGTGGACGGCGACTTCGGCCTGCACCTTGATGACCGAGATCTGGTGGGTGAGCGAATCGTGCAACTCCCGTGCGATGCGCAGCCGCTCCTCGTTGGCGCGGCGCCGCGCGGTCTCCTCCCGGGTGTGCTCGGCTTCCTCCGCCCGCCGCTCGGCCTGCCGCAGCGCCTCACCCGCGGCACCGGCCGCGACCAGCCAGGCCAGTTCGAGGGCGCCTCGGGCCTGCGCGAGCGCCTCGCCCGTGTCGTGCAGACCCGAGGCCAGGGCCGCGAAGGGGAGAGCGGCCAGCATGATCACGCTCACCGCCACCGTGACGGTGCGGTGTCCCGCCCGTACGGCCGCGTAAACCGCGCACAGGTAGGCGACGGCGGGCACGTCGAAACCGGCCGCCTGGTAACCCACCGCGCACAGCCCGGTGACGGCCAGGACGGGAACCGGGGCCCGGCGGCGCGCTGCCAGCACCAGGCCGCCGGCCGCCAGCAGCGCGTAGCCGAACAGGTCGATGTTCGTGCCGGAGTTCTGCCCGGACAGCCCGGTGACCAGCAGCGTCGCCGCCACGCAGACGGCGATCGCCCAGTCTGTGACACCGGCCCGGACACCGGCCCGTCCTGTACTCATGCGCGCACCCTAGCCGGATGTCCGCGTGGGCGACTCCTGCGCACGGATGATCGGCCGGCTACCGCACACGCGGTATCTTCGCGGCCGCTGCGGCGTCCGCGGTAGTGCGAATTGTCTGCGTCCGCCGGACGACCGGCGGTGGGCCCGGCGGACATGATCAGGCGATGTCCACTCGCAGGAAGAGAAGGAGCACCGCATGTCAGTCCGATTCGTGATCGCCGTGGCCGAAGCCGCCCTGGTCGAAGGTGTCGAGCTTGCCGCACAGCCGGATCCCGCCAGTGCTTACACCTTGACCGCCGGGCGTTTCTGGTCCTTGGTGGCCGCGTTGCTGGGGCTGGCCGGCGTGGTCATCGGCGGGTTGGCCCTGGCCCGCTCCGCCGGTCGTATCGGCACCGGCACCGGGCGGAGGGGAGCCATCGTGGCCCTGGCGGCGGGGCTGGCCGGCGCGGTCGGCGGCGGGCTGGTCGTGGCCGCCGCCGACGGCGGTCCCGGCACCGGCTACGGAATAGTCGGGGGCTTCGTGGCCCTGGCGGTCGGGCTGATCGCCATGGCCCTCGGCGGGCTGGCGCTGGCCCGCTCCCGCCGCACCGGCTGACCCGAAGTCCGCCCCGCCCCGTTCCTGCGTGCCGTACGCGCTTGCCTCCAGCCACAGACCTACCGGCCACCTGGCCGGACCGGCCCACACTGAAGAGTGGCAAACCGCGAGCACTACGTTCGTGACATCGCCTTCACGAAGACGCCGTGGTGGTCGCGGCGCGACAGCGCGATCGTGCGCACGGGACGACAGGGCTCCGCTGTGATCAGCGTTGCCTTTTCAGGTTCGCCGAGGTGAGCAATGGGATCGTCGGCTCCCCGGCAACGACGTGCACACCGGGATGGGCTTCGCCGCGACCGGTGGCCGGTCACGGCGAAGCGCGTACGGGTCAGGCCGGCGACAGGTCGCCGGCCGTCACACGCTCGTGACGGTCCAGTGGTTATTGGTGTTGCCGTTGGGCGCCCACATGGACACGGTGGAGCCGGCGGTGCTGCTGCCCATGCCGTCGAGGGCGGTGTTGGTGCCGCGGTTGATGATCTGGTAGCGGCCGTTGCCCACGCTGTTGAGGCGCCACTGCTGGTTGTCGCCGCCGTTCCAGGCCGCCTGCCTGGCGTTGGCGCCGTTGGCGGTGTTGCCCCAGCTGTCGATGACCATGCCGTTGGTGCGGTTGACGACGCGGTACCAGCCGCCGCCCAGGTCGACGAGCTGCCACTGCAGGTTGGCGCTGCCGTCGTAGTTCCACTGTTTGAGGTTCGACCCTGAGGCGACGTTGCCGCCGCTGTCCAGCACCAGGCCGGTGGTGACGTTGGCGATCCGCACGTAGCCCGTCGGCTGCGGCCCGCCGGACGCCGTCACGCGGTACGTACGGCCGGCTTGGCCGGTCAGCCCGATGACACCGGCCTCGGGCCTGGTGACGGTCACGGTGCCGCCGGTCGCGGTGTCGACCACCTGGTAGGTTCCGTTGAACGCCTGGCTGCGCACGTTCACCGTGCCGGCGCGGTCGAACTTGATGAGGATCTCGCCGGCCACGCCGGAGCTCCACGTCGTGTCCACGGTGTAGCCGCCGCGCCCCCGAAGTCCCTGCACCTTCCCGCTCGGCCAGGCCGAGGGCAGCGCCGGCAGCACGTGCAGCTCGCCGTTGTGGCTCTGCAGCAGCATCTCGGCGATGCCGGAGGTGGCGCCGAAGTTGCCGTCGATCTGGAACGGCGGGTGCAGGTCGAACATGTTCGGCGCGAGCCGGGCCGGCGTCACCAGCAGGCGGATCAGGTTCTGCGCCCGGTCGCCCTCCTCCATCCGCGCCCAGTAGTTGATCTTCCAGGCGAGCGACCAGCCGGTCCCGTCGTCACCGCGCAGTTCGAGGGTCCGCCGCGCGGCGGTGTACAGGGCGGGGGTGCCGCGTTTGGTGATCTGGTTGCTGGGGTGCAGGCCGTAGAGGTGGGAGATGTGCCGGTGGGACGGTTCGGTCTCGACCCAGTCGTACAGCCACTCCTGGATGTTGCCGCGCGAGCCGACCTTCATCGGCGGGAGCCGGTCCCTGGTCGCCAGGACCCGCGTGCGGAAGTCGGCGTCGACGCCCAGCACCTGGCTCGCCTTGGCGCAGCCGTCGAACAGGTCACGCAGGATCTGGTTGTCCATCGTGGGGCCCGCGCACACACTGGCGCCCGAGTGGTGGGACAGTTCCGGGGAGTTCGACGGGTTGGTCACCAGATATCTGAGGGCCGGCTCCTCCACGAGGGTGTCGAGGAAGAACTGCGCGGCCCCCTTCATCGCCGGGTAGTACTCCCGTAGGAAGTCGACGTCACCGGTGAAGTCGTAGTGGTCCCAGATCATGGTGGCCAGCCACGCGCCACCGGTCTGCCACATGCCCCAGAACGCGCCGTCGACCACCGACGTGCCTCGCCACCCGTCGGTGTTGTGGTGGGTCACCCAGCCGCCGGCGTTGTACTGCACCCGGGCCGTGCGGGCGCCGCTTACCGCGAGCTCGTTGATCATCTTGAACACCGGCTCGTAGCACTCCGACAGGTTCGTCGTGTCGGCCGGCCAGTAGTTCATCGGCAGGTTGGCGTTGACGGTGTACTTGGAATCCCATGACGGGCTCAGCGAGTCGTTCCAGATGCCCTGCAGGTTGGCCGGCTGGGTGCCCGGACGCGAGGAGGAGATCAGCAGGTATCGGCCGAACTGGAACAGCAACGCCGACAGCTGCGGGTCGTTGGTGTTCGCGTGCTGTGCGATCCGCACGTCGGTCGGCTGGTCGGCCGCCGAGGTGCGGCCGAGGTCGAGCGTCGTGCGTGCGAACAGCCGCTGGTAGTCGGCGACGTGCCGGCCGCGCAGATCGCTGTAGGTCCTGGGGACGGCCGCGTCGAGGTGCCGCCGTGCGATGCCCTGGTAGTCGCCGCCGACGTTCTGGTAGTTGACGTGGCCGGTGCCGATGGAGATCAGCACCGTCACGCTGTTGGCCCCGGTCACCTGCAGGGTGCCGCCGCTGCTGGTGACGGTGCCGCCTTCGGCGACGGCGCGGGCCAGCCCGAGGAACCGGACCGCGCCGGTCTTGCCCTCCATGTCGCCCGAGACGCCGTCGAGCGCCACGGACGTGCTGTCGGGGCTGGTGCGCGTCGTGCGCTGAGGGCTGTCGAACGTCGCGGAGAACGTGATCGAGCCGGGCCTGTCGGCGGTCAGGCGCAGGGCGATGACCTGGTCGGGTGCGCTCGCGAACGTCTCGCGCTGGTACCGTACGCCGTTCCGCAGGTACGACACCATGGTGGTGGCCGTGGTCAGGTCCAGGTAGCGGTTGTACTCCGAGACCCCGGTCGCGCTGCCGAAGGTGAGCCGCAGATTGCCGGCGAGCTGGTAGGCCAGCTGGCCCGCGGGGCTTCCGAGCATGTTCTGGTCGATCAGGGTCTGGGCCTGGCTCCACTGGTTCTGGAAGACCAGCTGCCTGATCTGCCCCAGTGCCGCAGCGCCTCTCGTGTTGCTCTGGTCGTAAGGGCCACCGGCCCAGATGGTGTCCTCGTTGAGCTGCAGACGCTCGACGTCGATGTTGCCGAACACCATGGCGCCCAGGCGGCCGTTGCCGATCGGAAGCGCGCGGAGCCAGTCGGTGCCGGCGCTCTCGTCGTACCAGAGCGCGAGGTCGTTGGCGGCGAGCACCGCCGCGGGCGGCGCCGAGGCGGCTCGGGCGGCCGCCGTCCATTGCATCGGTAACAGCAGAGCGCCGGCTCCGACCGTTCCGATCTGCATCAGTCGCCTTCGTGTCAGGGGGTGCTCGGACATGGTCGTTCCAATCGGTAGGGGGTGTGGCGGTGCGCCGCCTGCCGGCCAGGGCCGGTCTGCCGGTCACCGACCTACAGGTACGCGATCGGCGACCGGGTGCGAGTGGGGCCGGACGCCGGCCTGATGCCCCGGGCCGCCGGACTGCCGGGCCTGGTGCCGGCCGGACGCGAGGCCGGCTTCCCCGGTGCCCAGGTGGAGGTGGCGGTCTTCCGCTCCGGAGCCCTGAACCTCGAGCCGCTCCGCCCGTGACCTCACCGGGCATTCCAGGTGAGGTCAGGTTCGGGTCCAGCGTTGGTTGGCGCCGCCGTTGCAGGACCAGGTGGAGAGTCTGGTGCCGTTGGCCGTGGCGTTGTTGGGTACATCCAGGCATCTGTTCATACCGAGGGCGGTGATGGTGCCGTCGGGGTTGAACCTCCACTTCTGGTTGGCCTGCCCGTTGCAGTCCCAGATCACCACACTGGTGAGGCCGGCCGGGCTCTGGTACACGTCCAGGCACTTGTTGCCGTACACCCGCAGCTCACCCGTGCCGGTCGGCGTCCACTGCTGGTTGATCTGCCCGTTGCAGTCCCAGAGCTGCACCTGGGCGCCGTTGGCCTGTGAGACGCCGCTCACGTCGAGACACCTGCCCGAGCCGACCCCCCTGATCGCGCTCCCGGCAGGAGGCGTGGGGGACGGGGACGGGTTCCCGCCGCCGTCGAGGCCGAGGAACGTGATGGCGTGGGGGAACATGCCGTCCAGCGGCAGGGAGTGACCGTAGCCCGCGAAGCTGAACGCCTCGACGGGAGCCTGGGGCGTGGTGGCGCCGTACCGGGTCCGGGTCACACCCGATCGGGGGCTGTCGGTGAACGTCGCGGTCTGGCCCAATCCGTGCAGGTTGGTCCACTGCTTGATCGCTTCGCCGAAGTTGGGGTAGGCGAGTGTGGTGTCGGTGCCGCCGTGCCACAGTTGCATCCGGGGATAGCGGCCGGTGTATCCGGGATACATCGCCCGTGCCTGGTCACCCCACTGCTGCGCGGACTTGATGAGGTTCCCGCCGGAGCACTGGCTGTTCCACAGCGACCCGTTGGTGGTGGCGAAGCACCCGGCGGGGACGCCGGAGAACGCCGCGGCGGCCGTGAACACGTCCGGGTACTGTGCGGCGAGCACGTTGGTCATCATCGCACCGGAGGAGAAGCCGCTGACCACGATGCGGGCGGGGTCGACGTTGTAGCGCTGCCGGGCCCACGCGGCCATGGACATGATTCCGGTGGAGTCGCCGCCGCCGTCGCGTCTGAGCGCGGCGGGGGTGGAGACGTCGAAGCAGCGCCCCTCGCGGGTGGCCTCGGGAACCACGATGATGTACCCGTACCGGTCCGCCGCGGTCACGTAGTCACGCCCGACGCCGTTGAAGACCCCGCCGGCCGTGCCGGTGCAGTAGTGGACCATGACCAGCATCGCCGGCCGTGCCGCGACCCTGTCCGGCACGTAGATGTACATGTTCAGGTTCGTCGGGTTGTTGCCGAAGCCGGTCACCTGGGTCAGCGACGCGGCCGCGGCGGGCCGGACCGCCAGGAGCAGGCTCGCGATCATCAGGGGTAACGCGGCGACCGCCAGTATGGCCCTGAGCCTTCGTCTCATGTCGTGTCCTTTCGATTGCCGGAAGCCTCCAAGCACGCAGGCTCCCGATGTCAACAGGTGGATTCGGCGTGGGGGAGCGGTCCGTGTTCTCACGAGCCACCTGGAGATCCGGATGATCGCGGGGGACGACACCTCGCGGGATCGACGCCGCGTCCCGTCATCGGGAACACACACCACTCGGGCGTCGTGGTCGACGGCCCCTGCCGCGCACCACCGACTTGGCATAGGGGCCGTCTCGGGGACTCAGTGTGGAAACTATTACAAAATGTGTCAAGCTCATTCAGGAAGGTTCTGTCTCATCGCTTGATGCACATGTTGCACGCCTGCTTCAACGTCTGCCGGGTCCTTGAAAGTCGTGGTTTCGCCATCCGGGATGAAATGTCGGCCGTGAAATTTTCATCACATCGCCCCGGCACGCTCGGTGCGGCGACCCGTGAAACACCAGATGAGCCGTCTCCGGCTCCCACCCCTGCCCGCCTTGTCGTGTTTCAGGCTCTTGACAGCCTCTCCCCGCCTCGTGTTTGCTCCGCTCCACCACCACAATCGTTCGGCGCGGCAAGAAGCCGCAACCGGCAGAAAATGTTAACGCTCACATCTCTCTGCCTCTCGAAAAGACATGCTCGGCGACCGTGAATCCCGGACAGACACCACATCCGCGATTCACCCTCACGGTCGACGACCTCTTGACAGGAGGATTCTCCGCACGGCGAGAACTTCAGATCAGCCTGATACATCGGACCTCGCAGCCCTGTGACCGGCGAGCACCCGCGATGTGCCCGAGCCGCCGCTTCCGCCGCCACATGACATTCGTTTACAGACCGTCAGCGCTACACGAGCTGTCAGCAGTAACTGCTCTCAGCTTCCGGAAAGAGGTTGAGCATGCGTAGGTGGAGACGGTGGTTCACCGCGGCGTTCCTGGCTGTGACCATGGTCGCGCTGGGCGCGGTGACGCGGACGAGCGTCGCCGGCGCGGAGTCCAACGGCGGCGTGCGGGTCATGCCGCTGGGCGACTCGATCACCGAGGGCACCCAGGTGCCGGGCGGATACCGCATCGGCCTGTGGCAGCGGCTGGCCTCCGGCCGGTACACGGTGGATTTCGTCGGGTCGCAGTTCAACGGGCCGGCCGCCCTGGGTGACCACGACCACCAGGGGCACCCCGGCTGGCGCATCGACCAGATCGACGCGAACATCGCCGGCTGGGCGCGGACCTACAATCCGCGCACGGTGCTGCTGCACATCGGCACCAACGACATACTGCAGAACTACAACGTGGCCGGCGCGCCCCAGCGGTTGTCCACCCTGATCGACCGCATAACCGCGACCGTGCCGGACGCGGACGTGTTCGTCGCCACCATCATCCCGCTGTCGTCGGCGAGCCAGGAGGCCGCCGCCCGCACCTTCAACGCGGCCATCCCCGGCATCGTGCAGAACAAGGTGAACAGCGGCAAGCGCGTCCATCTGGTCGACATGCACAGCAAGCTGACCACGTCCGACCTGATCGACGGCATCCACCCCACCGCCGGCGGCTACGACAAGATGGCCGCCGCCTGGTACGCGGCACTCCAGTCGGTCTCCGGCAGCATCGGCCAGCCCGGCGTCCCCAGCCCGACGCCCTCGTCCGCGCCGATGAGCGCGATCCGCGGCGCGGGTTCTGGCAGATGCCTGGACGTCGCCAACGTCTCGCAGGCCAACGGCACCCCGGTGCAGATCTGGGACTGCAACGGGCAGGTCAACCAGCGCTGGACGCAGACCGACGCGGGTGAGCTGCGAGTGTACGGTAACAAGTGCCTGGACGTGTCCAACCTGGGCACCGCCGACGGCACCCAGGTGCAGATCTGGGACTGCAACGGCCAAAGCAACCAGAAGTGGCGCTTCAACAGTGACGGAAGCATCACCGCGCTCGGCGCAGGCAAGTGCCTGGACGCACCCAGCTACTCCACCGCCAACGGTGTCAAACTCCAGATCTGGTCCTGCAGCGGCGCCCTCAACCAGCGCTGGACCCGCGTCTGATCCGCACCCCTGGCGCATGGGCCTGTTCATCGTGAGGGCGACCAGAGCCTGGTTAAAAGCCTCTTCTGGATCAGGGGCTCCCGGCCGCCGGCCACGGTGTCGGACCGCCGCCTCATTCGTGGCTCTCGGCCCCGCGGTGGCCTCGTGCCGGGCCTCTGGCCTGCCCGTCACGCAGGATGAGAGCCGCCGCGAGCAGGGAGAGCACGCAGGCGGACCAGAAGACGGCGGGCAGGCCGGCCAGGGTGGCGAGCAGGCCGGCGGTGGCGGCGCCCAGGGGCATGGCGCCCATGCCGATCAGGCGGCAGGTGGCGTTCACCCGGCCGAGCAGCCCCTCGGGGATGAGCCGCTGGCGCAGCGAGACGGAGACGACGTTGGTGACGGCGTTGGCCGCGCCGATGCCCGCCGCGGCGGGGAAGACCGCCAGGGGAGAGGGCAGGAGAAGGGGCACCACCAGCAGCAGCGCGTTGAGCAGTGTGACGCCCACCAGGGCGCCGTTCTCGCCGGTCAGGCGGGTGAGTGAGCCGGAGAGCACCGAACCGGCCAGCGCGCCGGCGGCCAGGGTCGCCGCCAGCAGGCCGTACTGGGCGGGGGTGAGACCCACCCGGGAGCCGTCGCCGGTCACCCAGAGCACGAAGACCGCGAAGTAGGCGCCGTAGGCGAGGTTGAGCACGCCGGAGTAGGCGGCCAGGGCACGCAGAGCGCGGTGTCCCCACAGGTGGCGCATGCCGTCGGCGATGTCGGCGCGCAGCGCCTGGGCGGGGGCGGCCTCCGGGCGGAACCGGCCGCGCATGCCGAGCAGCAGCAGCGCGCCGGCCGCGTACAGCAGGGCGGCCGTGCCGAACACGGCGGTGGTGGCGACGCCGACCAGCAGGCCCGCGAGCGGGGCGCCGAGGAAGTGGTTGCCGAGGGTCTGGGTGGCGACGAGCCGCCCGTTGGCCGCGCCCAGCCGGTCGCCGGCCACGGTCATCGGCAGCGCCGACTGGGCCGAGGTGTCGGCGAACACCTCGGCGGCGCCGGCCAGCAGCACCGCCGCCACCAGCACCGGCAGGCTCAGCAGGTCCAGCCAGGCGGCGACGGCCGTCGCGGCCAGTACGGCGGCGCGGGACCAGCCCGCCAGGACCATGATCCGGCGCCGGTCCAGGCGGTCGGCGATCGCGCCCGCGTGCAGGGCCAGCAGCAGCCAGGGCAGCGTCGTCGCGGCGCTGACCAGCGCCACCTGCGCCGGTGAGCGAGTGAGGGAGACCGCGAGCAGGGGGACGCCGACGAGCAGGACGCCGTCGGCCAGGTTCGACAGGCCGGACGCCGCCCACAGGTGATGAAACGGGCGCCCCAGCCCCGGACGGCCCGTGTTTCCCCCGGCCCGCTGTTTCGGCGCTTCGTCCGCCGTGCTGCTCGTCGCCTGTCGTTCCGCGGGCCGGTCCCGGTCAGAGAGGTCCGTCGCTCCTCGTCGTTCCGTCGGCTCGTCCTCGGCGGTGGCCGCCGCCCGCTGTGCCGACGTGCTGTTCCCGTCCGTTCGCATGGTCTCCCCGCCCCGGTTGGTTCTCATCGGCCGGTGGGGGCGAGCAGATCGGCGAAGACCCCGATCGCCCGGTCGACGGCGTCGGTGCTGACCCCCGCGTGGGTCACCGCCCGGATCCGCCCGTGCCCCAGCTCCTCCACCCGGACGCCTCTGCGCCAGGCGGCGGCGATGAACGACCGGGTGGTGTAGCGCTCGTCACGGATCCGGAAGAACACCATGTTCGTGATCGGCGGGCCGGGGTTCAGCCGTACGCCGGGCAGCCGTGCCAGTCCGCGGGCGAGGCGGGCGGCCTTCTCGTGGTCCTCGGCCAGCCTGCCGGTCATCTCGGTGAGGGCGATGATGCCGCAGGCCGCGATCATGCCCGCCTGCCGCATGCCACCGCCGAGCATCTTCCGCATCCGCCTGGCCTGGGCGATGATCGCCCGATCGCCCACCAGCACCGATCCGATCGGCGCGCACAGGCCCTTGGACAGGCAGATCTGCACGGTGTCGGCGTAGAAGGCGATCTCCGCGGGGGTGATGCCCAGCGCGACCGAGGCGTTGAAGATGCGCGCCCCGTCCAGATGCAGCGCCACACCGTGCGAGCGGGTCAGCTGGGCCACCTCGGCGAGGTAGTCGAGCTGGAGCGGCAGGCCGCCGCACCGGTTCTGCGGCGTCTCCAGGCTGACCAGCGCCGGAGGGGCGATCTGCGGGTCGGTGCGGTCGACGGTGCACGCCTCGGCGATGTCCTCCAGGCTGATCGTCCCGTCGGGCAGGTTGGCGAGCGGCTCGTAGACGATGCCGCCGCACATCGAGGCACCCCCGGCCTCGTAGACGTACAGGTCGGACTCGTGGCCGACGATCGCCTTGCCGCCGCGCGGGCAGTGCGCGAGCAGCGCGGCGAGGTTGGCCATGGTACCGCTCGGCATCAGGCAGCCCGCGGCCTTGCCGAGCAGGTTGGCCGCCAGCCGTTCCAGCTTGGCCACCGTCGGGTCCTCGCCGTAGACGTCGTCGCCCAGCGGCGCGTTCGCGGCGGCCTCCAGCATCGCGGGGGTGGGCAGCGTGAAGGTGTCGCTGCGTAGCTCGATCTCGCCGCCGTCGTTCTCTCCGGCGACCAGGTGGGGGGTGTCCAGCACGCTCGTCATGGGATTTCCAATCGGGGGAGTTCCGGGTACGGAGGCAGGGGCCGCTCGGGAAAGCCGGTGAACGCCCGGAAGCCGAGGACGGACAGGGACAGCCAGGGACGACCGGGGGCGGACGTTCAGGAGAACGAGGTCCGGTACTCCTGGCGGGGGATCTCGATCGGCGGAAACTCGTGGAACAGCACCGGCCGCAGGTGGCCGAGCGCGGTCTTCAGCGTCTCGTCCAGCTCGCGATGGCCGGGCGCGTGCGCGATCACATAGCCCAGCCGGTCGTAGCTGCTGCGGGCCGGCCGCACCTCGGAACCCCGCGGCGCGGTGACGGCCACCGTGTCGACACCCGGCACGGCACCGGCCTCCCGCATCCCGGCCACCTCCCGCAGGACGGTCCTCCCCCGCCCGGCCACGGCGTGGTCGGGGGGCAGCAGGAAGGCGATCCCCGCCGGGGCGAACCGCTCGGGCAGCGGCAACTGGTCCAGGCCGACCGCGGCCCGCAGGTGGGCGTCGAGCAGGTCGAAGCCACCCGCCCGCGCGATGACCTCGGGGATCATGCCCCCCGCGGGGCGGGCGTTGATCTCCACCACGTACGCGTGGCCGTCGATGAGTTTCATCTCGATGTGGGCGGCACCGTGGGTGACACCGACGGCGGCCAGCGCGCGAAACGCGGTCTCGACGAGGATTCGGGTCTCGTCCGCCGGAAGCGGCGCGGGGAAGACGTGCCCGCGCTCCACGAAGTGCGGCGGCGCCGTCACCCGTTTGGCGGTGACGCCGACACAGCGGTGCGACCCGCCGGAGCCGACCGTCTCGACGCTGTACTCGGGGCCTGCCAGATAGCCCTCGATCAGCGCGGTCCTCGCGGTGGCCTGGCCCCGTACGTTGACGGCGGCCGAGGTGATCCGGCGGCAGTGGGCCGCCACCTCCCCGGGCGTGTGACAGAGCACCACGCTCAGCGAGCCGGTGTCGTCGACGGGCTTGACGACGCAGGGCAGCGCGATCCGCGACAGCGCGACCACGACCCGGGCGTCGATGTCGTCGTGGGGGCCGACCAGTTCGAAGGCGGGGGAGGGCAGCCGGGCCGCGGCCAGGATCCGGCGGGTCCGCCCCTTGTCCCGGCAGGCGGCCACGGCCTCCGGCGGGCTGCCGGGCAGCCCGAGGTCGGCGGCCAGCCGGGCGACCGCGACGGTGTAGAACTCACTGGTCGTGGTGACCCCGGCGATCTTTCCCAGGGCGCGGCGCAGCTCTGTCGCCAGGGTGGCGGGAGAGTCCGTGTCGCAGGTGACGACCCGCACTCCGGTGGCCGCCAGCCCGGTGTAGCGGGACGGGTCGGCGGTGGCCAGTACCGGGGTGAACCCCAGCGCGGCGGCCCTGGCGAAGGCCAGCATCCCGGAGCCGGTGGTGTTGGACTCGACGAAGACGAGGACGGGGTTCATGCGTACTCCCAGGCCGGGTGGAGCGTCGCGTAGGACCAGCTCACGGCGGTGTCGGTGAGCTGGATCGGTTCGGGGGCGAGCGGCGGGCGAAGGTCGGTCAGGCCGTGCGCAGCCCGGTACTCGGCGCTGTAGATGGTGTTGACGTACCGGTCGCCCCGGTCGGGGAAGATCACCACCACCGACACGTCCGGGTCGAGCCGCGAGCCGAGCCAGCGCGCCACCTGGTAGGCGGAGCCGGAGCTGTTGCCCGCGAAGACCTTCTCGTGCGAGGCGAGCTCCAGGGTGGCGGCGAAGGCCTCCCGGTCCGACAGCCAGTGGACCTCGTCGATGACCGAGAAGTCGACGTTGGCCGGGACCAGGCTGTTGCCCAGTCCGCTCTGCAACCGCTTCGGCACGTCGGGCTGGCCGAAGATGGCGCTGCCGACGGCGTCCACGGCGACCACCCGCAGCGCGGGGTTGGTCCGGCGCAGCGCCCGCGCCGTCCCGCACAGCGAGCCGCCGCTGCCCACCGCGCCCACCAGCACGTCGACCCGGCCGATCTCCGAGATCACCTCCTCGGCGAGGCGGTCGTAGGCGGCGGGGTTGGCCGGGTTGTCGTACTGCCTGGGCCAGAACGCGCCGGGGTTGGCGGCCAGCACGGCTCGCAGCCGCTCCAGCCTGGCACTCTGCCAGCCGTTGCCGGTCATGGCGGGCACGATGTCCAGGGTGGCGCCCAGCGCCTCCAGTTTGGCCATGGTGATCGGGTCGATCCGTGGGTCGGTGACGATGTGCACCTGGTGGCCGAGGTACGTGCCGACCAGCGCGACCCCCATGGCCAGGGTGCCCGAGGAGCTCTCCACGATCAGGCCGCCGTCGGCCAGCACCCCCTCGGCCCTGGCGGTCAGGATCGCCTGCCGGGCGACGCGGTCCTTCATTCCGTACGGGTTGGCCAGCTCCAGCTTCGCGTGGACGGTCGCCCCGCCGGTCGCGCGCAGGCGCATCAGCGGAGTACGGCCGATGGCGTCGATGGCATCAGTTCTGAGTGTCATGTCCGGCTTGTGCTCCTACAGACGATGAGGGGCCGCCCCAGCCGCTCCAGTTCCGTGAGGGCGCGGGCCAGCCGGGGACCGTGCTCGGGATCGTGCCGGGCCAGCAGGATGCCCAGGCAGGTACCGCTGTGACCGACGACCGTGCCGAGCCCGCCGACGTCGTGGCAGATCTCCTCCACCGCCGCCAGGTGGGGTTTGGGGTTGAAGGTCTGGAACAGCCGTGCGCTGGCGGTGGCGACCTGGCCCACGGCGGTCAGGTCGTGGTCACGTACGGCGCGGGTGAGCTGGTCGAGCAGCTCGCCGTAGCGCACCGCCCAGTGAGCGGGGATCGGCTTTCTCGACCGGTTGAAGGCGACGGTGTCGACGCTCTCCCCGTCGTCGATTCCGGCGATGGTCAGCTGGGGGAGCGTGCCCATCCGCCGGTGCAACCGCACCTGCCGGTGGAAGAACGCGGTGATTCCCGGATGCATGACCCCGTCGGACGGCTCGATCTCGGCCATCATCTGTTTCAGCAGCCGGTTGGGGAGCTTGAGGCGGAAGGCCGAGTCCACCGCGCGCGCGGTGGCGACCAGGTCGGCGGTGGAGCTGGCCATGCCCTTGCCCTCGGGGAGCGCGCTGTTGAGCATCAGCCAGCCGCCGGTGTGCACCCCGTAGTGGGACATGATCCCGGTGGCGAGGCGCCGTGCCTTGTTCTTGTGCGGCGGTGAGACGATCACCTGGTCCAGCTGGGGGTCGGGTTCGAAGGCGGCCTCCACGTACAGGTCGACGGGGAAGGTCACCAGGAAGTCCGTACCGGATCCCAGGATCCCCTGCAGCAGTTCGCCGAAGGTGCCGGGGGCGCGTCCCCGGCCGACCCCTCCGCTGCGGCCGTCGCTCTCCCGGATCGGCATCTGGATGGTCATGTCAGCTCGCCCGCCTTCGTGCCGGTGGTGTGCTCCCAGGCGTCTCGCAGCCATCGGGACCGCTCTGCGGCTCCCTGGTCGACGGCGGCCAGCCGGTCGCCGACCTGCTCCAGGAGGAGAAGGACCTGCTCGGGGCGGGTCGAGCCGGCGGTCTGCCTGCGCCACACGCCCGCCTCCGGATCCAGCAGCTCGCGTACCTCGTCCTCGGTGAGGGCCAGGGTGAAGCCGAGTCGTTCGCCCGCGGCGGCCAGGTCCGCCGCCGAGAGCAGGTCGGGGGTGAGGGTGCCTGAGGGGCCGAGCCGCTCCAGGGCGGCTGAGATCCACGCACCGACGAGCACCTGCGCGTCCCTGGCCGGCACGCGGTGCTCCAGGGTGAGGTGGTTGGCGACGGTCGAGGCGGCCATCAGCTCGTCCCGCACCACCCGGCGGGCCCGCTCCGGGTGGAACCGCACGTCCGTGACCACCCGTTCGAACAGCGCCAGCATCGTGTGGCAGGTCGCGAAGAGGTCCTCCAGGAAGCGGGTGCTCTCCTTGGAGACCTCCACGAGGTTGGTGTAGCCGGTGTTGCGCTGGCCGATCATGAGGTCGTACGAGAGCCCGACCAGGTGGCCGCTCATCCCGCGGACCCGTTCCAGGATCGGGAAGTTGCGCTTGTGCGGCATCGCCGAGGAGATGCCGGCGAGCTCGTCCGGCAGGTCGATGAAGCGGCAGCTCGACCCGCTCCACCAGATCAGGTCGGTCAGGAAGCGGCTCAGCGTGGTGCCGAGCACCGACAGCTCCCCGGCCGTGCGCAGCACCCAGGCGCGGGAGGCGACCGAGGTCAACGCGTGCGGCTGCGGGCCGTCGAAACCCAGTGCGACCGCGATTCGCCCCCGGTCCCACGGCAGCTCCAGACCGGCCATCGCCCCGGCGCCCAGCGGGCAGAGGTTGACCGCGTCGAACAGCGCCTGCAGTGACTCGGCGGCACCGGTAACCGCCTCGGCGAGCGCGGCCAGGTAGAAGCCGAAGGTCATGGTCTGCGCGGTCTGGTGCTGGGTGTATCCCGGCATGACCGACTCGGTGTGCCCGGCCGCGGTCTCCAGCGCGGCGCGGGCCAGCCGGCTCACCGCGGCCACGGTCTCCAGCAGACGTTCCCTGCCGAGCATGAGCTGGGCGCACGCCTGGATGTCGTTGCGGCTGCGGTCGACGTGCCAGGCGTGCGCGCGCTCGGGTACGTGCGCCTGGACGCACCGCTCCAGGGCGAACAGCGGATCCGACATGGCCGCCGCACGCTCGGCGCCGACCTGCTCGGGCGTCAGGTCCAGTACCGCCCGGCGGATCCGCTCGGCCGCGTCCCGGTCGAGCAGTCCCATGCGGGCGTACTCACCGGTGTGGGTCAGCTCGATCCAGCGGTAGTGCCGCAGCAGGGTGCGCGTCTCCCAGTCGAACCGCTGGGTCAGGACCGCGTCGTCCAGTAGCGGCGCCGGGCCCCGTCGTATCCGTCCTGTCGGAAGCATGCATCTCACGCTGCCAGCGCGTATGGGGGGTGACCAGGAGGAATGACCGGCGATATCGGGGCGATATCCGACGATAGTCGGCATTTCCTACGTTGACGGCATCTGGTCGTCACCGGGAGGATTCACGTGAGGTCTGCACTGTTGTCCGACAGCCTGGGATTCGCTCAGCTACTGCGCACCCATCGCGACAAGGCGCGGCTGACCCAGGAGGAGCTGGCCGAACGCGCCCGCCTGAGCGTGCGCACGCTGCGCGACCTTGAGCGGGGCCGCACCCGCTACCCGCACCGTACCTCGGTGCGCCGCCTGGCCGCCGCCCTTGAACTGACCGGTGAGGACCGGGTGACCTTCGAGGCGGCGCCGCCCCGCTCGCTCGGCGCCCCCGCCGTGGCACCGCCTCCGGAGTGGGGCCTGCCCTCGGTGAGCGGCACCGTCGCGCTGAGCCGGCTCCCGCTGCTGCGGGAGGTCGAGGAGGTGGTGTCGGTCGCCTCAGGTGGCGGGGAACCCGCGCTGGTGACCGTCACGGGCCCGGCCGGAGTCGGCAAGACGACCCTCGCCGTCCAGTGCGCCCACGTGCTGCGCCAGCGGATGGCGCTGGACGTGCTCTTCCTCGACCTCGGCCGGGACCGGCGCGACCCCGGCGGGCTGCGCGCCGCCGTGCGGCTGGCGCGCATCGATCGCATGACCTCCCCGGCCTCGGGCGGGCGGTGCCTGCTGCTGGTCGACGACGCCGACGGCGCGCGGGACGCCGACCGCCTGCCGCCGCTGCTGACGCTCGGCTTCACCGCCGTCGTCGTCACCGGCAGGGAACCGCTCGTGGGGCTCGCCCCGTCCAGGCACCTCACCCTCGCGCGTCTGAGGTGAGACGGTGACGAACAGCTCGACCACGGATATCCGGGTTCTGATCTGCTATTCGGAGAGGCTGCTGCGTACGGCGCTGTGCTCGATCCTCGCGGCCGAACCGGGGCTGCGCGTCGTGGGGGACGCCGGCGACGGATTCGAGGCGGTCTCCAAGGCCCGCGGCCTGCGGCCCGACGTGGCACTCGTCGACGAGCGGCTCACCGGACTCGACGGCATCCAGGTCACCGAGCGGCTCCGCGCCGACTCGCTGGCCGGTCCGGTGCGAAGCGTCATCCTGACCGAGCAGCCGGAGACCATGTTCGACGCGGTACGCGCCGGAGCCCGTGGCTTCCTGCTGCGCTCCAGCGACCAGGACGAGCTGGTGGGGGCGATCAGGGCGATCGCCCGGGGTGAGGCGTTCTTCGCGCCGCAGGTCGCCAGCAGCTTCCTGCGACGGTTCGAGAACGGGCTGCCCTACCGCCCGCCCGAGGCCGTCAAGTCGCTCACCGAGCGCGAGCACGAGGTGCTGGTCCTGGTCGCCGACGGGCTGAACAACACCGAGATCGCGAGCAGGCTGTACGTGAGCCAGGCGACCGTCAAGTTCCACGTCTCCAACCTGCTGTGCAAGCTCAACCTCCGCGACCGCCTGCAGATGGCCGTCTTCGCGCACAAGGCAGGAGTCGTGTGACCCGCCCGCCGCGCCGGGCACGGGGCGGATGGCCCGACCGCGCGGTCGGGCGGCTGCCGTCAGCGCACAGCGGTCTCAGGGATCCGTACCGGCGCAGCCTGGTGGTGGCGCTCCAGTTTGGCGCCCTCGACGTCCACGTCAGGCAGGACGCGGTCGAGCCACCGCGGAAGCCACCACGCCTTGTCACCCGCCAGGTGCATGACCGCCGGAATGATCAGCATGCGCACGACGAAGGCGTCGACGAGCACGCCGAAGGCCAGGGCGAATCCGACCGGCCGGATCATCGTCATGTGGGAGAACATGAACCCGCCGAAGACCGAGATCATGATGACCGCGGCGGCGGTGACCACAGCCCTGCCCGCACGCACGCCCTCGGTAACCGCCTGCCGGGCGGGAGCACCGTGCGCGTAGGCCTCACGCATCCCTGAGGTGAGGAAGAGCTGGTAGTCCATGGCCAGCCCGAACAGGATGCCCACCAGCAGGGTCGGCAGGAAGTTGAGAATCGGCGCGGGATCGGTGACGCCGAAGACGCTGCCGAGCCAGCCCCACTGATAAACGGCCGTGACGCCGCCGAGCGCCGCGAACAGCGACAGGACGAAGCCGCCCGTGGCGATGAGAGGCACCAGGATCGAGCGGAACACGACGATCAGGATGAGCAGCGACAGGCCGACGACGAGCACGAGGTAGGTCGGCAGGGCGTCGGCGAGCTTCTCGGAGATGTCGATGTTGGCGCTGGCGCTGCCCGCGACGGACAGGGAGACGTCGTCGGAGTCGAGGTCAAGGGTACGACCGCGCAGGTCGTGGACGAGGCCCTCGGTGGACTCCGAGGTCGGTCCGCCGGTCGGGACGACCTGGAAGACGAGGACGGTGCCCTTGTCGTTGGCGCCGATGGGGGCGACCGCGGTCACACCGTCGACGTCCATGAGCTGCTTGCCGAGGCCGGCCTGCGCCGGCGCGAGGCCGTCCCCGGTCACGCCGTGGCCGAGGTCGGCGACGACGATCAGGGGCCCGTTGGCGCCGGCACCGAACCTCTCGGTGATGGCGCTGTAGGCGCGGTACTGCGTGGAGTCGGCGGCCTCGGACGCGCCGGTGGGCAGGCCGAGGCGCATCGAGGCGGCGGGCAGCGCGATGAGGGCCAGCGCGCCGACGCCGATCACGATGCGCAGTACGGCACGGCCGGTGGTCGTCGGCCGCACCTGCTTGGGCGCCGCCGGGGTCGCGGCGTTCCCTGCGGCTTTCGCGGCGGAGTTCCTGTCACGCCGCGGGAGCAGCCGGTGCCCGAGCAGGCCGAGCAGTGCCGGGGTCATGGTCACGGTGAGCAGCACCGCGACGGCGATGGCGACGGCGCCGACGGTTCCCATCAGCGCGAGGAACGGGATGCCCGTGACGTTGAGGGCCAGCAGTGCGATGAGCACGGTACTGCCCGCGAAGACCACCGCGTTGCCGCTGGTGCCGTTGGCCAGCCCGATGGACTCCTCTACGGCCATGCCCGCCTTCAACTGGCGGCGGTGGCGGTGCAGGATGAACAGCGAGTAGTCGATGCCGACGGCCAGGCCGAGCATGGCGCCCAGGATGGGCGTCACCGACGTCATCTCGATGGTGCCGGACAGGGCCATGGCTCCCGCGACGGCCACGCCCACGCCGAAGAGCGCGTTGAGGATCGGCAGCCCGGCGGCCACGAGGGTGCCGGTCATGATGATGAGCACGATCGCCGCGACGACCAGGCCGACCGCCTCGCCGACGCCGCCCAGCTGGATCTCGCCCTGCGCGATCTCGGCGGAGTAGTCGGCGGTGACGCTCTCGGGGAGAGCCGTGTCGATGGTCTCGGTGACGGCTTCCTTGGTCTCCGGGGTGATCTCCTGCTGCGGCAGGTCGAAGACGACGGTCGCGGTCGCGGTCGAGCCGTCGGAGGAGACCGTACGGATGTCCTCCGCCATGGTCAGCAGGTCGCGTCCGACGAGCAACTGCTTTTCGGACTTCTCCAGGGTGGTGCTCTGCCTGTCGAGCTCGGCCTGCTGCGCGTCGAGCTGGGCGAGGGTCGCCTTGAGTCGCGGGTTGGAGCCGGCCTGCTCGATGGCCGCCTCGGTTTGTGAACGGGCCTGGTCGAGTTGCTTCTGGCCCTTGGCGAGCCGGTCGCGACCGTCCTCGACCTGAGCCAGGCCGTTCGTGATCTTCTTCGCCTGGTCCGCGCGCGCCTCGGCGGAGGTGAACGGGTCGGCGACCTGGTCGACGCCGTCGAGGTCGGCGACCTTGCGCAGCGCGGCGCTGATGCCCTCGCGCTGCGCGTCCGTGAGTTCCGCACCGTTCCTGGAGTGGATGACGACCTGCCCGGTGCCGCCGCTGGCCACGGGCAGTTCGGTCTTGAGCCGGTCGGTCACCTGCGCCGTGGGCGTGCCGGGGATGGTCATCGTCGAGCTCATGGTCCCGCCGAAGGCCAGGAAGGCTCCGACTGCCAGGGCGAGCACGGCGACCCAGGCCGTGATCACCCACCAGGCCCGCCGGGCGGTGAACCGGCCCAGTCGGTAGAGCAGTTCGGCCATCGTGGACTCGCCTTCTGGTTGTGATAGGGGGGCTGAGATGGGGATCGATTAAGCGGATAAGACATATCCGATTCCGGAGTCTAGCGAGAAGCGGATAGCGATCATCCGGTTCATCGGGGGCATGGGCTGTGATGTTGATCCCACCTATCCGCTTAGGGGTACGCTTGAGGCGTGATGCCGCGACCCGTTGCCGCCCATGAGCCGGCGTCGCGTGGGGCCCTGCGCCGGGACGCGGAGCGCAACCGGGACCGCATAGTGCGCGCCGCCCGGGAACTCTTCGCCGAGCGTGGCCTAGCCGTCGGCTTCAACGAGGTCGCCCACCACGCCGGCGTCGGCGTCGGCACCGTGTACAGGCGCTTCGCCGACAAGGAGGAGCTCATGCACGCGGCGCTGGCGGAGCCGCTGGGCGAGCTGGCGGAGGTCGCGCAGCGAGCGGGTCAGGCCGAGCGGGCCTGGGACGGCCTCGAACTTCTCCTGGAGAGCATCACCGGGCTCCTGGTGGACAACCTCGGACTGCGGGACGTCGCGCTGGGCGGTGGTGGATGGCGGCTTGGCAGGCCCACCGTCGAGCTCGTCGCCGAGGTGATGAAGCACCTGCTCGACCGGGCGCGGGCCGAGGGAGATCTGCGTGACGGTGTCGTCGGTGACGACGTGACGATGATCCTGTGGCTGGTGACCGACCTGGCGCAGCATTCCGTCCAGGTCCACCCGAGTCTGTACCGCCGCTATCTGCAGGTCATGCTCGACGGGCTGCGCGCTTCGCCGGGCAGGACGCCGCTGGTGGAGAGGCCCGCCGAGCAGCAGACGCTGACGATCTGTCGGCGCTGGGCCGGCGCGCCCCTCTGAAGGGCGTTCAACTCACGGCAGCGCTCGGTCGCCCTCGACGGGCCGATGGACGCGAGCCGGGCAGGCCCGCCTCCGCCCGGACTTCCGCAAGCCGCTCTCCGGTGACGATCGGCCTCTGCCGACCGGTGCTTTCCAGGCGATCCACGGCCTCGTTGCGGTGTCGCATCGCGAAGTACAACGCGGTGTTCTCCAGGCTGGAGGGCGGGACCGTCGGATCATGCGGCATGGTCAGGGCGTGGCCTTTCCGGTACGGCGATGGAGGTCACCACCAGGCCGTCGGCCACCAGCCAGCGGCCGGTGAAGCCGGTCAGTTCCCTGCCCGCCACCGAGGGGCCGGGGACGAGCAGGCGGGCGGTGAACGTACCGGACGGGTCGAAGACAAGGTGGGCCTCCTCGAAGCCGAGCCAGCGCCTGGCCAGCGGGAACCACGCCTTGTAGACGCTCTCCTTGGCGCTGAACAGCAGCCGGTCCCAGTGCACGCCGCCGTCGAGCCGCGCGATCGCCGCCCGTTCGGCCTCCAGGGAGACCGCGTCCAGGACGCCGTCTGGCAGCGGCTCGTGCGGCTCGGCGTCGATGCCGACGGTCAGCGCGTCACGGGAGACGGCCGCGGCGCGGTACCCGGCGCAGTGGGTGATGGCGCCCACCACCCCGCCGGGCCAGCCGGGGGCACCGCGCTCGCCGGGCAGGATCGGCGTCGGCGGCAGCCCGAGGTGGGCCAGGGCCTGGCGGGCGCAGTGGCGCGCGGTGGCGAACTCGCGCCGCCGCTTGTCCACCGCACGGGCGATGACCGCCTCCTCCTCGGGGAACAGCGTCACCCCCGGCGGATCGTCGAAGGACTCCGCGCTCGCCACCCACGGCGGCAGGATCTTCTCGATCATGCGACGGGCTGCCGGCCGGGCAGGATGCGCCGCAGCTGGCCGGGCTTGGCGGAGCGGGGACGCCATTCGCGTGGATAGCCCAACGAGACCTCCTCGAAGCGGACCCCGTCGTGCCAGGTGGTCCGGGGGATGTGCAGGTGACCGTAGACGACGGTGGCGGCGTCGAAGCGCAGGTGCCAGTCGGCGGTGCGCTCGGTGCCGCACCAGATCGCGAACTCCGGGTGGCGCAGGATCAGGGTGGGCTCGCGCACCAGTGGATAGTGGTTGACCAGCACCGTCGGCACGCCGGGCGGCCTGGCGGAAAGGCGCCGCTCGGTCTCGGCGATCCTGGCCTCGCACCACGCGTCCCTGGTCGGGTACGGGTCGGGGTGGAGCAGCATCTCGTCGGTGCAGACCACGCCCTTGTCGTACGCGCGGGCCAGCGCCTCCTCCTTCGTCGCCAAGCCGGGCATCCGGAAGGTGTAGTCGTACAGCACGAACAGCGGGGCGACGGCGATCGGGCCGTCGGGGCCGTTCCAGATCGGGTACGGGTCCTCGGGCGTGGCCACCCCCAGGTTCCGGCACACCTCGACCAGGTGCCGGTAGCGCTCCTCGCCACGCAGCTGGACGGGGTCGCTGGGATGGGTCCACAGCTCGTGGTTGCCGGGCGCCCAGACCACCTTCTCGAACCGGTCGGCGAGCAGTCCCAGGGCCCACGCGACGTCGGAGACCTTCTCCGAGACGTCCCCGGCGACCAGCAGCCAGTCAGAGTCGGAGGTGGGCCGCAATTCCTCGACGATGCGCCGGTTCTCCTGGTAACCGATGTGCAGGTCGCTGATGGCCAGCAGTGATGTCATGCCTGGCCCGTCCTTCGCGGACCGGCGCATCCCGGCACCGGGCCTGTCGAAAACGGACCGGTGACCGCCGCGCACCGGCCGCGCACCGGCCCTGGGAGCGACTCCCGCGTTTCCCCGTTCACAAACACCGCCGCCTCCGTCCCGCCCGTTCCCCGGGCGCGGTCACGAATCTGTGATCGCCGAGCAAGGGAACCTTCTCACGATCGCCCCCGGACGCGCACTCCGCCCTACCACGACGGACCATGCCGTTTACCGGTAATCTTTTCCTTTTTATTATTGAATGTCATTATTTGATGTCTTTCGTCCTACGAAGGGGCGGGTAAGGCGGCACGGGTCTCATCATCAACCGTCAACGGGAGTGAAGACGCTGAACCCGGCGACGGCTCCGAGCTGCCTGAACCGGATCTTTCTGGCCGCCGCCCCGGCGATGTCGCCGTCGCCGGGGTGGGCGAGGACAGGGATTCGCGCGACAGGTCCGTTCCGGAGCCGGAGCGGCGGGCGGTGACATGCGCTGGGGCGGGCTTTCAGCCCCCCGTGCCGGTCGTGTCGTGCGAGGCGCCGACGGGTTTCGACTCAGGTGATCCGCGCTGGCGCAGATAGACCGAGAACACGACCATCGACAGCACGGCGAGCAACTCCGACTGCCAGTTCTGCAGACTGCGGTTCCAGAAGTCGGCTGAGACCACGTAGCCCGCCCAGCTCACCGGATCCTGCAACTGGGCGAGTTGCCGCTCGTTGTAGGCGGCGTTGCCCGCGGCGGACTGGCCCAGCCAGGACAGTACGAAGATCACCCCCATCAGCAGGCCGAGGGAGTTGCCGTACAGCGTCTGCCGCAGTCCGGTCGCCTTGGCCCAGCCGGGACTGCCGGGCAGGGCGTGTCGTCCGATCCTCTGCTCGGCGTCGCCTTCCCGGCCCTCCTCGCCGGGCTTCTTCGACTCCGGCGAGCCTCGTTGCACCAGCCAGACCGTGACGAGGATGAACAGCAGGAACTGCAGGTACTCGGACTGCCAGTTCTCGGCGACGTCTACGGCGAAGTCGGAGGAGGTGACGTAGGCCGGCCAGGAGATCGGCGCGCTCCCCTCGCTGAGCCGCCGGGCGTTGGCGTCCGCGTTGCCCGCGACGGACTGCCCGGCCAGCGCCAGCAGGAATGCGATCAGGAAGAACAGACTCAGCGAGTTGTCCCTGACGAAACGTCTCATGCGCCTTCCCCCTAGCGGTGCAGCAGGCCGATGACGAGGAAACAGATCAGGCCGACCGTGATGACGGCGACGGTCGTGACGAACATGGCGCGCACCTCAGGACTCCACTTCGCACCTGTAGGGCCGTTCGCCGCGGGGACGGCAGCCCGCACCGCGTACCAGCCACCCCTGGGGGAAGTGGTGCAGGAAGACCGTGTCCCCGGTGAGCCGGACCTGAGCCTCGTCACCCCAGATCTGGGCGTCGCGCGCCCGGCCACCGGGCAGGTCGAGGCCGAGGACGGCCGTGGCGCAGGTCTGGCCGCCGGTGCTCAGGCTCTCCGCCGCCTCCGGTGTCAGCAGTGAGCACGCCCGCTGCCCCTGACCGCTCTCCACTGCGAGGTAGAAATGCCGGGCGGCCTGCTCGGCGGGCGCGGTGGCCGTCGCCGCGCAGCCGGTCAGGCATGCCACCAGTGTCGGCACGACCGTCATCGTGCTCCGAACCTTCATCTGCCCCGTCTACCCCGCGTGATCGGGACTATCGCGTTCTCCGCGAAACGCTCCGGGCGCATCCGCTGATCCCGGCGATCAGGGGGTCCCGGTCCGCCGGGAAGCGGCCGAGACCGTAGCGGGTCAGGGCGGAGACGCGGGCCGCCCGGCCGGCCCGTACCGCCTGTTCGGGATCGGCGACGAACGCCTCAAGGGCGTCGGCCAGGGCGGAGACGCGGGTGGAGGAGGTGGCGGTGATGGTCCCGCCCGGAGCGCCGCACTGCGAGACGAGACGAGGGTATGGACTCCCTCCACAGCTGGAGATCGTGGTCCTGGCTCAGGGTTGCTTGCCCATGGCCTGGCGGATCACGTCGCGGGCCCGGTCCATCATCGCGATCGGAGTGCCGACGAGCACGTTCTTGACAGCACCTTCCGTACCCGGGTGGGGATGGGTGGGAGCCAGGGCCTCGGCCGCCTTGACACCGACCGCCAGGCCGCGTCGCTCGATCTGGCTGGTGTGGGCGCGCAGCTGTGTGAACTCGTGGCGTTCCTCGTTGTGGGCGTGTGCGGTCACCATGGCCCGGAGCGCGGCCAGGTTCTCCATGAAGTCGGTGGCTTCGACGCCGGCCCGATCCATCTTCATGAGCAGTTGCTTGGCCCGGTTCTCCTCCTGCAGGCGGTCGTCCACGACCGCGTCCCCGCCGTCGAGTCTAAGGCGGGCGTAGGGATGAACGATCTCCTCCTCGGCGGTCTCGTGGACGGCCAGCAGCCGGACCAGGTGGGTGAAGGACTCCGCCAGCTGTTCACCGGAGGCTCGCTCCACCTCGTCGAAAAGCTTCTGGATCCGCGCGTGCTGAGCCAGCAGCAAATCGACGACGTCGTTCTCGCTCATCGTCTCGGGCATCGTGTCGTGCTTGGCCATGCCACTCTCCCTTCAGGTAGGCCGATGCCTACCCTCGGTGATCGGGACCACGCGCGCTTGCCCGGAGCCTTACCAACTTCGCAACCTGCACGGATGAAGCGGAAAGATCCCGGGGCCCGGCCGCGCATCGGCCGGGCCACCCGGTCGCGGCCTGCGTCCTCCCCGCCGATCTGACGCAGTTCAGCGTGGGTCAGGCGATGCCGACCGCGGGGGGGAAGCGGTCCCAGACCCGGTGCCGTCCCAGTAGCCGGACGATCTCCTCCAGCGCCGCGTCGCCGCTCTCCGCGACGAGCACGCCGGGCGCCGCGGTGTCGATCCCCGCGGCGGTGAGCGCCTGTTCGGCGTCCGCCCAGCCACCGAGCGGCTTGGCGTGGCGGAACGCCTCGGCGAGCATCAGCAGCACCCTCGGGTCGGTGGGCGTTCCGGTGACGCCGTTGCCGGCCTTGGTGTCCCGGGCGCCGTAGGCGTCCTTGCCCGGCGCGGGCGTGCCGGCCAGCAGCAGGGCGTCGAACTCGACGGACCTGGCCGTGGCGAACGTGCGCTGCACGGTGACGGGGTCACCGCCGTCGGCTCCGAGCATGCCGCCCGCCGGGGCGATGACCAGCGGCACCATGCCGCCGTCCAGGATCGCCTGGCGGAGGGTACGGACCGTCTCCAGGTCGCTGCCGTCGTCGGCGACGATGCCGATGATCCGGCCGGTGGTCGGCCAGGTCCGCCCGAGCTGGGAGAGCGCGGGGCTGGGCTCGACGGACGGCAGCGAGTTCACCGGCTTCGGGGCCGGCAGTCCCAGACCCTGGGCCACCTGCTCGCACAGGTACGAGTCGATCTCGGCGAGCGTCCTCAGGGCGCGTTCCTTGATCGCCTGCTCGTAGACCTTGCCGAGTTCGAAGGTGTAGGCGGCGATGACATGCTCGCGCTCCACCGGGGTCAGGCTCAGCCAGAACAGGCGCGGCTGGCTGAAGTGGTCGGCGTAGGACGCCGGAGCCTCGCGGACCTTCTCCGCCGCGGGCACCCGCACGGGCGTCTCCCGGTAGCCGCCCTCGGACTGCCCGGCGAAGAAGGGGCAGCCGCCGTCCAGCGAGTTGGGCTTGTAGGGCGCCACCCCCGAGTGCACCGCGTCTTGGTGGAAGCCGTCACGCAGCATGTCGTTGATCGGGGCGTGGGGACGGTTGATCGGGATCTGCGCGAAGTTGGGGCCGCCCAGACGGGTGATCTGGGTGTCCAGGTAGGAGAACAGACGCCCGGCCAGCAACGGGTCGTCGGTGATGTCGATGCCCGGCACCAGGTGTCCCGGGTGGAAGGCGACCTGCTCGGTCTCGGCGAAGAAGTTGACCGGGTTGGCGTTGAGGGTGAGCAGGCCGATCGGCTGGACCGGCGCCAGTTCCTCAGGCACGATCTTCGTCGGGTCCAGCAGGTCGATGCCCTGGAAGGTCTGCTCGGGGGTGTCGGGGAAGGTCTGGATGCCCAGTTCCCACTGCGGGTAGGCGCCGGCCTCGATCGCGTCGGCGAGGTCGCGCCGATGGAAGTCGGGGTCCATCCCGTTGATCAGTTGTGCCTCCTCCCACGTCAGCGAGTGCACACCTGCCTTGGGCTTCCAGTGGAACTTCACCAGCGTCGTCGCGCCCTTGGCGTCCACCAGCCGGAAGGTGTGAACGCCGAAGCCCTCCATCATCCGGAAAGAGCGGGCGATGCCGCGGTCGGACATGTTCCACAGCGTGTGGTGGGTGGCCTCGGTGTGCAGGGAGACGAAGTCCCAGAACGTGTCGTGCGCGCTCTGGGCCTGGGGGATCTCCCGGTCCGGATGCGGCTTGCCGGCGTGGATGACGTCGGGGAACTTGATCGCGTCCTGGATGAAGAAGACCGGGATGTTGTTGCCCACCAGGTCGAAGACACCCTCACCGGTGTAGAACTTCGTCGCGAAACCACGCGTGTCACGTACCGTGTCGGCCGATCCCCGTGACCCCAGCACCGTCGAGAAACGCACGAAGACCGGCGTCTCGACGTTCTTGGCGAGGAACGCCGCCCTGGTCACCGTCGTGGCCGTGCCGTACGCGCGAAAGACGCCGTGCGCGGCGGCCCCGCGGGCGTGTACGACGCGCTCGGGGATGCGCTCGTGGTCGAAATGCATGATCTTCTCGCGCAGGTGGTGGTCCTGCAGCAGCACCGGCCCCCGCGGACCGGCCTTGAGCGAGTGATCGGTGTCGGTCAGCCGCAGTCCCTGGGCCGTCGTCAGGTACTCGCCGCCCTGGGCCCATGCGGTCGGTGGCACGTCGGTGAGCCGGCCCGTGGCGGTGAAGACCTCCGGGCCGGCCTGGTCGGGCTTGGGCGGGAGCGGTGCCCGGGGTTCGGTCGGCTCCTCCAGCGGGGCAGGTTCCCTGCCGGGCCTGCCGGGGATCTCGTTGGACGGCCCGCCGTCGGACACGGCATCGACCACCTTGTCGACGATCTTGTCAACCGTTCCCTTTGCTGGACGAGACTTTTCCATTATTCCCCCCTTGAGACGTGGCAGCAGTGGCTCTCCACCGTCTTCGAGAACTGATTTCGGACATGACGAAGCCGACGCGTCGGTGGCACGGGTTCCGGCCACCGGCGCCCGGCGATAGCAGTACGCCGTACCCCTGGTTTGGCGTTTGAAGCCACGGATCGCCCAGAGCGTCCGTTTCCTGACCATCGCCTCAGCACTTTTTCAGCGAAGCGCCGGTGCCGGCAGGCGCATTTCCTGATCGGTCGACGACGCGCGAACAGCGTCGCGCCCATGCGCAGAGCCGCATGTTTGGGACGGCTGGAATCCCCCGGATTCGTCCGTGGGGAGTGCTTCAAATTCGCCGTGCACACCGGACCAGACCTTCGGAACCGGGCATTCCGCATGAGTACCGCGATACTCATGCGGTTGCCGAAGACAGCGACGATTCTTGGCGTATGACTACCTTCGACAGCATGCCCGCGTGCTGCATCGCGCCCCCCGACCTGCTCGAGGCGGTCGCCGAGCAGGGCACCCCCGAGGAGCGGGAGGCCGCGCTCCGTACCCTGGCCACCTCGGAGAACTCCCGGGCGCAGCGCGCCTCGGTCACCGGCGCGCTGAGCCGGCTCACCCTCACCATCGCCGACGTGGCGCCGGCCCCCGGCATGGTGCGCACCGTCTACGACGCGGAGAACGGCGGTGACTTCGACCTTCCCGGCAGGAAACGGCGAGGGGAGGGCGATCCGCCGTTCGGTGACGCGGCGGTCGACGAGGCGTACGACGGGGCGGGGGCCACCTACGACTTCTACCGGACCGTCTTCGGGCGCGACAGCATCGACGGGCGGGGACTGGAGATCGTCTCCTCGGTCCACTACGGGAACGACTACGACAACGCCGCCTGGATCGGCTTCCAGATGATCTACGGTGACGGCAGCGGGCAGATCTTCAACAAGGGGTCTCTCACCAAGGCCGTCGACATCGTCGCCCACGAGCTGACCCACGGCATCACCCAGTTCACCGCGCACCTGGTCTACAGCAAGCAGTCCGGGGCGCTCAACGAGTCGTTCTCCGACGTCTTCGGGTCCCTCGTCAAGCAGTACGGCCTCGGGCAGAGCGCGGAGCAGGCCGACTGGCTGATCGGCGAGGGCATCCTGGGCAGCGCCCTGCGCGGGACGGCCCTGCGGTCGCTGAAGGCGCCGGGGACCGCCTGGTCGACCCCCACGGGTGGCCGCGACCGCCAGCCCGCGCACATGCGCGACTACCTGGACCTGCCCGACGACGGCAACCCCTCCAACGACCACGGAGGCGTCCACCTCAACTCCGGCATCCCCAACCACGCCTTCTACCTCGCCGCCACCGCCATCGGCGGCAACGCCTGGGAGCGCGCCGGCCGGATCTGGTACGTCGCCCTCACCGAGCGACTCCGGCCGCGCTCCGACTTCCGGCAGGCCGCGGCGGCGACGGTGCAGGTGGCCGGGGAACTGTTCGGCGCGGACGGCGACGAGCAGCGCAAGGTACGCGCCGCCTGGCAACAGGTCGGGGTTCTCCAGGCGGGGCCGGTTTAGGATCGTGCTCATGAAGGTGTCGATCGTCCGGGGTGGCGGCATCGCCGGTCTGGTCACGGTCACCACGGTCGACTCCGCGGCGCTGGCGTCGCAGGAGGTCGCCGAGCTGCGCTCCAGGGTGGAGCGGGCCGGGCTGTCCGATGCGCCGGAACGCTCCGGCGCCTCCGCCGGGCAGCCCGACCGCTTCGACTACGAGCTGACCGTCGAGGACGGCGGCCGGGCGCACACGGTGCGCGTCGGCGAGGGTGACCTCTCCGGCCCGCTCCGCGCGCTCATCTCGTACGTGACCTCGCTGCCCGGCAGGCAGGAGCGGATCGGCCCGCCCGGCTGACCCCGCTCGCAGAATGCGCGGGTTGTCGATGTTCCTCCCCGCGCTCGTGAGGGTCTTCGTCGCGGATCCCGCGCCGAATTTCGGTACCGGTGACGCCTCGTCCCCTTTTAGGGAGGATTTCGCAGTGCGAAATTCCGTGCCCTCGTTGGTTTTGGAGTGGGAATCCTCATGTGCGGATTCGGTGATGGCATAATTCGCCAATGTGTGCAGGTCACAGGGCCAGCAGGATTTCTAGTGTTTGCTGGATAGATTACATCCTGGTGGCAAACAGCTATATGCCCGGATTGCCGGTGCGGGGGAAATCAGGGTTGCGAGGGGGCTTTTGACCATGTTGGAGGTAAGCGTGAAACGGGTCATCGTCGCCGTGGCCGTCACCGCCCTCGCGGCAGCCGCGCCGATGCCCTCGGCGCGGGCCCGGCAGGTGACCGCCGAACCGGGCGCGGAGGTCGAGTACGTCGTCCTGTACACCGAGGGCGCGCGTCCCGCCGACGCCCAGCAGGCCATCAGGGCGGCGGGCGGGAGCATCCTCAAGGAGAACGCCGCGGTCGGCGTCGCCACCGTCACGACGAGGAACGCCCGCTTCGCCGAGGCGGTGCGCGACGCCGACTCGATCGACGACATCGCCCACAACCGGTCCATCGGCAGCGTGCCCACGGCCGCCGGGGGAGTCGCGGGCCGCGCGACGGTCCAGGCCAGGGCGGTGGAGAAGGCCGGTGACGGCGCCCCCGCCGCCTCCACCTTCGGCGGGGCCGCCCCCAGCGCGGAGCCGCTGTCGGAGCTCCAGTGGGACATGAAGCAGATCCACGCGACGGTGCGGGGCTCCTACCGTCATCAACAGGGTGACCCGGGCGTGCTGGTCGGTGTCATCGACACCGGCGTGGACGGGTCCCACCCCGACATCGCGCCGAACTTCAACCGCGAGCTGAGCCGCAACTTCACCGTCGACATCCCCGTCGACGCCGACGGCAACAAGGCCGACGGCCCCTGCCAGGCCGAACCGGACCATTCCTGTAACGACCCGGCGGACGTCGACGAGAACGACCACGGCACGCACGTGGCGTCGTCGATCGCCTCGCCCGTCAACGGGCTCGGCATGTCGGGCGTGGCGCCCAGGGTCTCGATCGTGAACCTGCGGGCCGGGCAGGACTCCGGCTACTTCTTCCTGCAGCCCAGCGTCGACGCGCTGACCTACGCCGCCGACATCGGCGTCGACGTGGTCAACATGAGCTACTACATCGACCCGTGGCTGTTCAACTGCGTCGACAACCCGGCGGACTCCCCGGCCGAGAGGCTGGAGCAGGCCACGATCATCAAGGCCGCCCAACGGGCGCTCACCTACGCCTACAACAGGGGTGTGACCCTGGTGTCCGCGGCGGGCAACGGCGCCACCGACTACACCAGGGAGCTCGCCGACGGCTCCAGCCCCGACTTCGCCGGCGTCCCCGGCGAGCTGCCCCGCCCGCGCACGATCCCCCCGAGCTGCGTCTCCATGCCCAGCGAGGGCAGGCACGTGATCTCGGTATCCTCGACCGGCGTCAGCAGGCGCAAGTCGTACTACTCCGACTACGGCGACGGTCACGTCGACGTGGCGGCCCCGGGCGGCGACGTCTACGACACCGGGGACGGCACCCGCGACGTCACCAGGGCGACGCTGGCGGCCTACCCCAAGGCGCTGGCCGAGGAACGCGGTCAGCTCAACCCCGACGGCACGCCCAACGTGACCAGCGTGGTCCGCAGCTGCCGGGGCCAGGTCTGCGCCTACTACCAGTACCTTCAGGGCACCTCGATGGCCTCGCCGCGCGCCGCAGGAGTGGCCGCGCTGATCGTCGCCAGGTTCGGCCGGCCCGACCGGGTGCACGGCGGCAAGACACTCCACCCCGCCGTGGTGGAGATGGTCCTCAAGGGCACCGCGACCAGGACGGCCTGCCCGGTCCCGGCCACCCACACCTACACCAGGCACCTGCCGGGCGGCGGCACGGCGACCACGACGCACACGTGCGAGGGCGGCGGTCCGGGTAACGGCTTCTACGGCTACGGGATCGTCGACGCCCTGCGGGCGGTGCGCTGACCCGGGCCGGCTGTCCGGCCGCCGCCACGGCGGCGGCCGGAGCGCTCTCGGCGTACGGAAGGGGAGGCCGTCACAACTCGTCCCAGGCGGAGAGCAGCGGATCCGCGGCGGCGGCCGGGGCCGTGATCGACCAGCGGCCCGGCGGCAGGTCCAGTGAGCACGAGCCATCGGCCAGCCGCCTGGTGGGGAGCCGCTCAGCCAGCCCCATCAGGAAGGTGCCGTTGACGGTCATGCCGTCCCAAGTGCCGTGGACGGGGAGCACCGCGCGGGCGGTCACGCCGGGCGGGACCCGGAAGACGAACTGCAGGCCGTCAGGGCCGGCGCGCCATCCCGACTCGACGGTGCCCGCGGGGCTGTCGTACCTGGCGTGCGCCTGCCGCAGCAGCGGGACGGGTCCCGGGCGCAGCAGCGGCTCGGTGAACCCGCCGTTCACCCCGCGCGGGTCGTCGCCGACACCGGCGACGTGGCGGAAGAGCCAGTCGCCGACGCAGCCGTAGGCGTAGTGGTTGAAGGAGTTCATCGTCGGGGTGTGCATGCCCCGCCGGTGGTGCCAGGCGTCCCACCGCTCCCACATGCTGGTCGCGCCCGCCCGCAGCTGGTAGCGCCAGGAAGGGTGCCCCTCCTGGTTGAAGACCCGGCAGGCGACGTCGTGGTGGCCGGTCTCCGAGAGCGTCGGCAGCAGCAGCGGCGTGCCGACGAAACCGGTCATGAGCCGGTGGCCGTCCGCCCTGACCAGCTCCGCGAGCGCCGCCGCGGTCCGGGCACGGTTCTCGGGCGGGACGAGGTCCCAGGCCAGGGCGAGGGCGTACCCCGTCTGGGTCTCGGTGCGCAGCCGGTGCTCGGTGAGGAAGGCCCGCTGGAAGGCGCCCGAGACCATGGTCGAGGCCTCGCCGTACTCCCTGGCGTGCGGCTCGCCGAGCACGCCGGCGACGTCGGCGATCAGGCGCAGGCTCCGCGCGAGGGCGGCGGTGGCGATCAGGCTCTTGGACGTCTCCACGGTTCCAGGGGCCAGCCAGTCGCCCAGCGCCCGGCCGGGGCGGACCCCGTCGTCGCACTGTGCCAGGCAGTAGTCGGCCCAGCGCCGCATCGGCCCGTACGCCCGGCGCAGGGTACGGTCGTCGCCGTAGCGCCGCCACAGCAGCCAGGGCACCTCCACGATCGCGTCGGACCAGACCGGCGAGTCGAACCCGTACTCGGGCAGTACCGGAGCCACGTGCGGGACAGCCCCGTCCCGCCGCTGGCCGTCGATCAGCGTCGTCACCCAGCCGGAGAGGAACGCCTGGGTGTGCCGGAGGAAGCTCAGCGTCGAGGCGAACACCGAGATGTCGGCGGTCCAGCCGGCCCGCTCGTCACGCTGCGGGCAGTCCATGGGCACGCTGAGCAGGTTGCCCTCGGCGGAGGCGACGATGTTGGAGACCAGTTGCCTGACGGCGGGATCGGAGACGGTCAGGGTGCCGGTGACGGGCAGCGCCGAGGACAGGAGCACCGCCTCGGCGTCGCCGGCGGACATGCCGCCGGGCCATCCGGTGATCTCGACGTAGCGGAACCCGTGGAAGGTGAACGCGGGCTCCGCGACGTGCTGCCCGGCGGGGAGGAGGAACTCGTCGCGCTGCTCGGCCGTGCGCAGGTTGGCGTCGTAGAGGCGGCCGGTCGCGCTGAGCTCCTCGCCGTGACGGACCACCAGATGGACCGGGTACGGCGTGTCGATCCGCAGCCGGAGCCGTCCCACGACGTTGCGGCCGAAGTCGAGCACCTGAACGCCGGGGACGGGTTCGGTGACCGACACCGCGGCCAGGGTGCCGATCTCCCGCACAGGGGGAGCGGGATCGGCCTCCACCAGCAGGCCGGGTGGCGGCTCCAGCAGTGCCACGGCCCGTTCCCGGCCGGGCGGGGGTTCGCAGCGGACGGTCTCGCCCATCACCAGGTCGGCGCGGGGTATGCCCAGGTCTTCGGCCGTCCAGCCGGGGCCGGTGGCCGCGAGCGGATGGACGCCCTCCGAATCGCGCAGGAGCAGCCGCGCGCTGGCGGCGGGACGGTCGCCGTATCGGCGCGGCCCGCCCGCCGCGACGTGGCCGGCGTACCAGCCGGGGGCGAGCCAGACCTCCAGCAGGTTCTCCCCGGTACGCAGCAGCGCGGTGACGTCGGCCAGCCGGTAGCGGACCCGGCGGCCGTAGTCGGTCCAGCCGGGGGCGAGTTCCTCGTCACCGAGCCGCTCGCCGTTCAGCACCGCCCGGTAGACGCCCAGCGCGGTGGTCGCCAGCCAGACCCGCCCCGGCCGAGGCTCCCAGCCGAACGTCCCGCCGAGGCGGACGGCGCCCTCGCCGCTCTCGTTCCCGCCGTCCTCGACCCAGGGGGCGTTCCAGGCACCGCCCGCGCGCAGCCCGGTCACGAAGGTGCCGCCGAGGTGCCCGGCGACCGACCAGGTGTACGGGGTGAGCGGCTCCAGCGCCTCTTGGGGCACATCGGCCCAGCCGGTACCCGGCGGGAGGTCCCGTGCCCACACCTCGCGCCCGCCGGTGGACACCGTCAGCCGCTCGGAACGGAGCAGCCTGGCCGCCCAGGACAGGCGCGGGGAGGGGTCGTCGACGCCGACCGGGTCGACGAGCCCGCAGGTGTGGCAGGCGACCGCCTCGGCGGGCGGGGAGGAACCGACCGGCACCTGGCCGCCCGAGACGGCCCGTGCCATGCCGGGGGTTCCCGGGACGCGGATCATGCGCCGAGACCCGTCGTGAAGGCGTTGTGCAGTCCGTCGATGTCGACCCCGTGCAGGCTGGGCGCCATCACGTTGATCAGCAGTACGAAGCAGGCGTCGTGGTCGGGATACATCCACCACTGGCACCCGGAGGCGCCGCCGTGCCCGTAGAGCCGCCGCTCCAGCAGGCCGGGCGCGGAGTGGCGCAGGTTCCAGGTCAGCCCCCAGTCCTGGCCGGCGTTGACCGGGTCGGGCTGCAGCTTGACCAGGCCCGTGGTCTGGGGTTCCGTCATGGCGGCCAGGGTGATCGGGTGGACCGGCGCCCGGTCGCCGCGGAGCAGGGCGCCGCCCAGCGCGAGCAGGTCCTCGGCACGGGAGAACAGGCCCCCGGCCGGATGCCGGAGCCGGACGAACCTGTCGTAGTCGACGCCGAGCAGTTCGACGGCCCTGACCTCGGCAGGGTCGCAGGCCGGGTCGAAGGTGATCTGCCCGCCGCCGGGCACCAGCGCGTTCAGGTCGGTGTCGATCACGTCGGCCAGATCCCTGCCGGTGACATCCCTGATCATCTCGGCGATGCCGGCGAAGCCGATGTTGCAGTACTGGCTGAGCGTGCCCGCCTCGAACAGCGCGGGGGCGGCGATCAGATGTTCCACCAGGTCGTCCGGGGTGAGCGTCTGCTCGGCGATGCCGCTGGTGTGGGTCAGCAGGTGCCAGAGCGTGACCTCGTCGGAGCGCAGCCCGCCGAAGCCGGGCACCGCGTCACGGAGCGGGCGGCGCAGCGAGAGCAGTCCCCGCTCCACCTGGCGCATGGCCAGCAGGCCGACCAGCGGCTTGGTCACCGAGAACAGCGCGAAGTGGTCGTCGGCGCGGGTCGCGCGTCCGTCGTGCTCTCCGAAGGACTCCAGCAGCACCGTGCCCTGCGAGGTGGCCGCCCCGAGCACCGCGCACGGGAGTCTCCCCTCGCGGACCATGCGCCTCACCCACTCGACGGCGAGCGCGAACGGTTGGTCGGTCATCCTTTGAGTGCTCCTTCTGTGAGTCCGGCGAGGACGTGCTTCTGCGCGAACACGTACACCGCCACCAGCGGCAGCGTGGTCAGCAGGACGTGGGCGAAGACGAGGTTCCACTGCAGGGTCTGCAGCGTGCCGGAGGCGAACTGGAAGAGGGTGAGGGGCAGGGTCGCGTTGTCCTGCCCCTTGAGGAGGAACAGCCCGAAGAAGAAGTCGTTCCAGACGTTGATGACCAGGATGACGCTCCCGACGAAGAGCACCGGGCGCAGCAGCGGCAGCAGGATGCGCGCGAAGATCTGCGGCCGGGACGCCCCGTCGATGGCGGCGGCGTCCTCCAGGTCGGGCGGGAAGGCCCGGACGAACCCGGTGGCCAGGAAGACCACGATGCCCAGCCGGGTGCCGATCAGGACCAGCGCGTAGCCGAACGGGGTGCCGTCCAGGCCGAGCCCGCGCAGCACGTGGACGGTCGGGATGATCGACGGCGGGATGAGGATCGACAGGCTGAGCACGAAGTAGGTCGCGCGCAGCCATCGCGAGTCGCCTCGGCCGTAGGCCCACGCCGCCGCCGCGCCGAGCAGCAGCACGGCCAGCACGACGGGTACCGCGATCATGAGGCTGTTGGCGAGTCCGCCCAGGTAGTCGCCGGTGTCGACGACGGTCGTGTAGTTCTCGACGATCGCCCACTGACGGGGCAGGCCGAGGCCGAGCTCGGCCGCCTCGCCGGCGGGCTTGAAGGAGTTCACCACGACCAGCCAGAACGGCACGACCACCCAGGGGATCGCGAACAGCGACAGCAGCGTGTACTTGACGACTCTCATCCCGTGACCTCCCGGCGGCGCAGCCACCAGACGAGGGGTACCGCCGTCGCGATCACGAGCAGCGTCACCGTGAGGCTGAGCGCGCTGGCGGAGCCGAAGAACCCCTGGCCCCACTGCTGGCGCATGACGACGTTCAGTGCCCTGGTGTGGTCGCCGGGGCCGCCACCGGTGGTGGCGGCGATCACGTCGTAGGCGCTGAGCGCGCCGACCAGGGTGACCGCGACGTTGAAGGTGATCGCGGGGGCCAGCAGCGGGAACCGCACCCGGGCGAAGCGGGTCCAGGGGCCCGCGCCGTCGACCCTGGCCGACTCGATGAGCTCCCTGGGCACCGAGTTCAGGCCCGCGATGTAGACGAGGGTGATCAGCCCGCTCCACTTCCAGGCGTCCACGAACGCGACCGTGAGCAGCGCGGTCGCGGGCTCGCCCAGCCAGGCCCAGTCGACGCCGAGAAAGGAGTTGACCGGGCCCGCCGGATCGAGGATGCCCCGCCAGATGTAACCGGCGGCCAGCGGCGAGACGAGGGTCGGCAGGAAGAACACCGACCTGAACACGGTGTTGACCCGGTCCGTCCGCTGCAGGGCGAGTGCGAGGCTCAGGCTGACGGTGTTCTGGATGGCCATGCACAGGATCGCGTAGAGCACGGTCACCGTGACGGCGTTCGTCAGGAGGTCCTGCTCGACGAGTGTGCGGAAGTTGTCCAGGCCGTTCCAGGTGATCTCCGAGCGGAATCCCGTCCAGGCGGAGAAGGCGAAGCGGGCGTTGAGCACGAACGGCAGCACGAAGAACAACGCCACCAGCAGCACGGCGGGCAGCGCCCAGGGCAGCCAGCCCCGCCGGCCGGGGTCCCCGGTCTCGCCGCCGCCCACGCTCGCGGGGTGCGGTGCGGCCGGTGCGGCCCCGGTGGCCTCGCTGCCCGGGGGGTGCTCGCGCGGGGGTAGCGAGGTCACCATCCGGGCAGCCCGGCGGCCTTGGCCGCCTGCTCGACCTGGCCCTGCAGCTGGGTGGCGGCCTTCTGCGGATCCTTCTGCCCGGCGATCAGCTCCGACATCAGTGGCGCCAGCCCCGCCATGCCGGGGATGTCGGAGTTGAAGGCGATGACGGCGCCGTTGTCGTATGCCTTCTTGACGTCCTGGAGCACGGGGGAGACGTCCTGCGGACCGTCCACGCCCTGGAGCACGGGGAAGGTCTTCGCGGACTTCACGTAGTCGGCGTAGGCGGGGCCGGTCATGAACCGGACGAAGTCCAGCGCGGCCTTCTCCCGCCCGGCGTCGCCCGTCTTGGGTAGGTAGAAGGTGCCGATCGGCCCCGGCGCGTACGTCACCACGGCCTTGGTGCTCGACAGGCCGGTGAACCCGACGGTGTCGTCCACCTTCCGCTGGTCGCCGCCCGCGGCGGCGAGCATGGCCGGCAGCATGTCGGAGTGCTGGGCGACCATGGCGGCCTTGCCGGTCACCAGGGCCTTCATCGAGTTCTCGAACGTGGCGGTGGTGATGTCCCTGTTGAAGCAGCCGTCGTCCTGCAGCTTCCTGTAGGCGCTCAGCCCCGCCACGAACGGTGAGCCGGGGTCGGCCAGCGTGGCGGTGTGGCCCGCGATGGCCTTGCCGTAGGCGTTGGCCTCGTTGCTGGCGCTGACGTACAGCAGCGGCAGGATCTGCACCGGCCAGATGGACCCGCCCGACTCGAACACGGGCGTCACGCCCTTGGCCGAGAGCGCGCGGCAGGCCGCCGAGAGCTCGTCGAACGTTCCCGGGGGCTTGACACCCGCGTCGGCGAGGACCTTCTTGTTGTAGTAGAGGCCGAAGACCTGGGGGAAGCCGGTGATGGCCGCGTAGACCTTCCCTCCCGTGGCGCCCGCGCTGCTGTAGAGGTCGCCGGACCTGGCGACGTACGCCTCGCCGGACAGGTCCCTGAGGTTCTCCGACGGGTTCAGGGCGAGCAGGTTGCTCACCGTGGCGTGGTATTCGAGGATGTCCGGCCGCTCGCCGGTGGCCCACTTGGTCTGGGTGCTGTCCTCGAACCCGTCGGAGGGGATCGGGACCAGCTCGATCGTGTGGCCCGACTCCCGCTCGAACCGCTTGTACATCTCCACCAGCGGGGCGGGGTCGGCGGTGTTGTGCCAGAGCGTCAGCGTGACCTTCCCGCCGTCGGTTCCGCCTGGTTCGGCGGCGCCGCCACAGCCCGCCGCGGTGAGGGTGAGGGCGGCACAGGCCGCGGCTCCCAGCAGTCGTTTCGATACCCTCATGCTCGTTATTCCTGTTCGTCACGGGGTTGGTGATAGCCGGCCTCCGGGCGGACGCCTGCACGCCTCCGGGCCACAAGACATGCGGGTTTCCGTCATGTTTCGTAGAACGTTCTCCATTGTTAGACCAGAGGCGTTTGCGGCGTCAAGGGCCACGTTCCAGGTGACCAACTCGTTAATAAGTGGTAAAACTCGGGTCTGGCGGGGATGGCCTCGACCAGGTACCGTCACCTCTGCGTTGCCAGAATGTATTTCGTTCTACACTCGAGCGCCGCGCCCATCCGGCGATTTGCCCCGCTTTTCCCCGAGGCTCGCCGCGGCGCCGTTCCCGCCTTTCGCCTACCGAAGGACTCGTGTGACCACAGGATCAGCACCGCGCCGGGTGACCATCGCCGATGTGGCAGGCCGGGCCGGCGTTTCCACGGCCGCCGTGTCCAAGGTGCTGCGCGGGGCCTACGGGGTCAGTCCCGGCATGCGGGCCAAGGTCCGTGAGGCCATGGACGAGCTCGGCTACCGGCCGCACGCCGCGGCCAGGGCCATGCGGGGCCGTACCTACACCCTCGGTGTGATGCTGTCCGACACCAGGAACCCGTTCTTCCCCGACATCATCGAGGGCGTCACCGGCCAGCTGGTCGGCACCGAGTACCAGGTGCTGCTCGGTCCGGGCGGGGACGAGCCCAGGAGCCAGGCGAGGATGACCGACGCGATGATCGACCGGAGCATGGATGGAATCATCCTGATATCTCCGGTCATGTCGAGTACGGAACTCGCCGCCATCGCCACCACGACGCCGATCGTGGTGATCGGCCGTCACGGAAGTGCCGCCGAGTACGACTCCGTGGTCGACGACGACGTCGTCGGTGCCCGCCTGGTGGTCGACCACCTGGCCGATCTCGGCCACCGGCGGATCGCCCACATCACCCATCTCGACCGGGGCCGCGCCTCCGGTGCCGACTCCCCGCAGGCCGTCCGCGCCGAGGGCTACCGCCAGGCCATGCGCGCCAGGGGCCTGGCGGAGGGGGTCGACGTGGTGGCCACCTCCTTCACCGAGGAGGGCGGCTACGAGGGGGCGCGGCAGCTGCTCGCCCGGCCGGCCAGGCCCACCGCGATCTTCGCCGGCGCGGACGTCGCGGCCCTCGGGGTGCTGCGCGCGGCCTACGAGGCCGGGTTGTCGGTCCCCGGTGACCTGTCGGTCGCCGGATACGACAACATCGGCATCGCCTCCCTCAATCCCATCTCCCTGACCAGCGTCGACCAGGACGGACACGTCATCGGGGCCACTGCGGCGCGCCTGCTCGTCGAGCGCATCGAGGGCCGCGGGCGGTCCGTCCTGTCCTCCGTCTCACCCACCCTCGTCGTCCGCGGCACCACCGGCCCACCGGCCGGACGGGAGTGACCGGACGGCGTCGACCCGCCGTTGACCGAGATCTCCCGAAGCACCCCGCCCCGGCACGAGCATCCCGTTGAGCGGTCCCCGCGAGGGACCGCCATGTCACCGTGTTCCGACGCGAAGGACCCCCCGTGAAACGTCTCATCCTCATCGGACCGATGCTTCTCGCCCTCACCTTCCCCGTCTCCCTGCCGGGAGCCGCGCTCGCCGCCCAGGCGACGACCTGCCCGGTGAGAGTGGACCCGGCGAGCTTCGCCGGAGAGGCCCGCCTGCTCGAACTCGCCGAGCGGCAGGAGGACTTCGGTCCCCGGCCGACCGGTTCGGCCGCCCACGACGACTACATCGACTGGCTGGAGGACGAGATCGGCGCGGTCCCCGGCGTCCAGCTCTCCTCGCTGCCCTACGAGATCGACCGCTGGGACGACCTCGCCACCGGGCTGACCGTCGACGGCCAGGATGTGGCGGTCGCCGCGCCGGTGCCCTTCTCCTCCTCCACCGGGCCGGGCGGGGTGACCGCCCCGCTCACCTACCTGCCCGCGGGCACCGCCATCACCGCGTCGAACGCCGCGGGGAAGATCGTCGTCAGGGATCTGCCCTGGTCGACGGTGCCCAACCTGCTCTTCTATCCGCCCCTGCTGGGCTACCACATGTACGACCCCGGCCTCACGATCAACCTGCTCGGCTCCGACTCCATGGAGGCTCCCGCCGGGGCCGACGCCGACCTCAAAGCCGCCGCCGCGGCGGGCGCGGCGGGGGTGCTGGAGGTGAGCCGCCTGCCGCACGCCCAGATCGAGGGGATGTACGCGCCCTACGAGGGGCTGCCCTACCAGGTTCCCGGCGCCTATCTCGGCGTCGACCAGGGTGAGCGGATCAAGCAGGCGCTCGCCGCCGGGCAGCCGGTCGAGGCCGTGCTGACCGTCGACGCGGCGTGGACGCCGAAGACGACCCGCACCGTCCTCGCCACCCTGCCCGGGGTGAGCGAACAGAAGATCGTCGTGGAGAGCCACACGGACGGCATGAGCCCGGTGTGGGACAACGGCCCGCTCACGATGGTGGAGATGGCCCGCTACCTGGCGTCGCTGCCGGTGAGCTGCCGTCCGCGTACGGTCCAGTTCGCCTTCGTCACCGGCCACCTCTACCAGCACCTCACCGGACCCGGCGTCCGTGAGGGAGGCGCGGGGCAACTGGCGGCCATGCTGGACGCCGAGTACGACCAGGGCAAGGTCTCCTCGGTCGTCGTCCTGGAACACCTGGGCGCCCGGCGCTACGACGCGGTCACCCGCGCCGGAGGACTGCCCGGGCTGGAGCTCGTGGCCGATCCCTCGCTCACCGAGCTGCTCTGGGTCCCGGTCAGTGAGAGCACGCCCCTGCGCGAGCTGGTCAAGGGCCATGTCCAGTACTGGGACGTGCGGCGCACGGCCGTGCTGAAGGGGCTGTCGGCGGCCGACCTGGGCACCGTGCCGCACCACTGCGGCTTCGGGGGCGAGGGCACGCCGTACAACCAGCACCTGCTGCCGACCATCGCGCCGATCGCGGCCCCCAAGACGCTCTTCTCACCGCGTTTCGGGGCCGAGGCGATCGATGTGGCGGCGATGCGCCGGGCGTCGCTGGCCTTCACCGACGTCGTGCTCGACCTCGGCACCATGTCACAGGCGGACGTCGCGGGCGACGTCACGTTCATGCGCGCCCAGCGTGCCTCGGGCACGCCGGGGTGCTCGTGAGCATCGACCGCGAGTCCCTGGTAGGGCGGCACGCCGTGGTGCTGACCGAACCGGACGCGGAGTCCCCGCTGACCGTCGGCAACGGCGAGTTCGCCTTCACCGCCGATGTCACCGGGTTGCAGACCTTCCCCGCCTTCCACGCCGCGAGCATGCCGCTGGGCACCCAGTCGCAGTGGGGCTGGCACACGATGCCCAACCCCCGGGGCTTCGTCCTGGAGGACACGATGACCGGCTACGGCCGGGCCCGCTATCCCGACCGGCACCGGATGACCTTCGGCGGTCCGGTGGCGCCGGAGTTCGAGGCCGGTGCGTGGCTGCACGGCAATCCCCAGCGGCTCGACCTGGGCAGGATCGGGCTCGACCTCGGCGAGAACGTGGAGATCACCGACCTCGTCGGCGTCCACCAGCGGCTCGACCTGTGGAGCGGGCTGCTGCACAGCGCGTTCACACTCGACGGCGTGCCGTACGAGGTGGAGACGGTCTGCCACCCCGGGCGCGACCTGCTGGCGGTGCGCGTCACCGGCGGGGCGGCGGTGACGATCGCCTTCCCGTACGCCTGCGCGGCCTGGAACGTGGCCGCCGACTGGGACGGCCCGGAGCGGCACGTCACCGGCCACGTCGTCGGCGCCTCGCGCTGCGACTTCACCCGGGTACTGGACGGCGACCGCCACCACGTCGCCCTCGCCTGGCAGGGGCCGGCCCGGCTCACGCCCATCGCCGAGCACCGCTACCGGCTGGAGGGCGCCACCGAGTTCGTCGTGGCCTTCGGGCTCGACCCCGCGGGGCCCGGCCTTCCCGGATTCGCGGAGGTCCGCGCGGCCGCCGCCCGGCACTGGGCCCGCTTCTGGACCGATGGCGGCGCGGTGAGCTTCGAGGGCAGCTCGGATCCACGCGCGCCCGAGCTGGAACGGCGCGTGATCCTCTCGCAGTACCTGACCGCGGTCAACTGCGCGGGCTCGCTGCCGCCGCAGGAGACCGGCCTGGTCTGCAACTCCTGGAGCGGCAAGTTCCACCTGGAGATGCACTGGTGGCACGCGGCGCACTTCCCGCTGTGGGGAAGGCCGGAACTGCTGGAGCGCAGCCTGCCGTGGTACCGGAGCATCCTTCCCGCGGCACGGGCCACGGCCGCCGGGCAGGGGTATCGCGGGGCCCGCTGGCCCAAGCAGGTCGGCCCCGAGGGCAGGGAGAGCCCCAGCACGATCGGGCCGTTCCTGATCTGGCAGCAGCCGCACCCGATCTACTTCGCCGAACTGCTCTACCGGGTCCGGCCGGAGGCGCTGCACGACTACCGGGACCTGGTCTTCGAGACCGCGGAGTTCATGGCGTCCTTTCCCGTCGAGCAGGACGGCCGCCATGTGCTGGGGCCGCCGCTGATCCCGGCACAGGAGTCGTACGCGGAGATCAGGACGACGGTCAGGAATCCCACGTTCGAGCTGGCCTACTGGTGGTGGGGGCTGGAGACCGCGCAGCGGTGGCGTGAGCGCCTCGGTCTCGCCCGGGACCCGGAGTGGGAGAGGGTACGGGACGGGCTGGCCGCGCCGTGCGTCAGGGACGGCGTCTACGCGGCCGTCGCGGTGGAGCCGTACACGCTCAGGACGGACCATCCCTCGATGACCGGGGCCCTGGGCCTCGTTCCGGCGACGCCGCTGATCGATCCGGAGACCATGCGGGCCACCCTCGACGACGTGCTGGAGACCTGGGATCTGCCGAGTACCTGGGGCTGGGACTACCCGATGCTCGCCATGTGCGCGGCCAGGCTGGGCGAGCCGGGCAAGGCGGTCGACGCGTTGTTGATGGACACGCCCAAGAACGCGCATCTGGTCTCGGGCCACAACCGGCAGTGGCCCGGGATCCTGCCGCTCTACCTGCCGGGCAACGGTGGCCTGCTGGCGGCCGTCGCGCTGATGGCGGCGGGCTGGGACGGCGGCCCCGGCAGGTGCGCGCCCGGCTTCCCCGAGGGCTGGAACGTCCAGGTGGAGGGGGTGCGGGCGATGCCCTGACCCGGACGCGGCCCCCGCGCCCTCGCGGCGCGGGGGCCGGAGGTCAGCCGAGTGCCCGGTCGGCCGTCGCGTGGTCGGCGAGCAGTGTGACCGTGTAGTGCAGCACGTCCTCCTCCAGTGCGGACAGGCGCTGCGCGTTCCCCGCGCGCACCTCGGCGGCGATGAACTCGGTGACGCCGAAGACGATCAGGGAGGGCACCCTCTCCCTGACCGGCCCCAGGGAGGGGGTCTCCGCCCTGGCCCGCGCGGCGAGGGCGCGCAGCATCTCCAGGAAGGGCAGGTAGGCGCGGTCGCGCTGTTCCATCGCCCGCCGGCCCGCCGCGGGGAGTTCGACGAAGTAGGCGCGGGCGTACTCGGGACGGTCCTGCCACCACCGCAGGTAGGCGTGCAGGCCCCGGCGGACGGCGGCGACCCAGTCGTGGCCGGTGCCCTCGGCCGCGGACAGGATCGTCTCGACCACGCCGGGCAGGTCCCGTTCGCACAGGGCGAGGAAGCAGTCCTCCTTGTCGTGGAAGTTGGCGTAGAAGGCGTTGCGCGAGACCCGCGCGGCGGCGATCACATCGGGCACGGTCGTGGCGGCGTACCCCCGGGCCGCGACCAGCAGCAGCATCGCCTGGATCAGGCGGTCGCGCTGCGAGGTGCGGACCACTTCTGGGGGCAGCCCGTGACGGCCGCGGGGGAGGGGCTCACCCTCCGGAATTTTCTTCCGATCCTGTCTTGACATCAATCACAGATCGTACTTCCCTCTGTTAGGAGACGTTCACGTCTCCAAAGAATCGGTGAGGTGACCATGGAAGACAAGGGCATGTCCCGGCGGCGGATGCTGCGCGTGGCGGCGGTCGGGCTGCTGTCGGCGGGCCTCGTGTCGCGGACCACCCAGGCGGTGGCGGCCGGCACGATCGAGTCGCACTACGCGGTCCGGGGCCCCTGGGCGGTCACCGCCTCCGACGCGGGCGACGCCTCGGGAACCTACCGGCTGCACCATCCGGCAGACCTCGGCGCCGGTGGCTTCCGGCACCCGATCGTCACCTGGGGGAACGGCTCCCACGCCACCCCCGCCCTCTACCCCGGCGTGCTCGACCAGCTCGCCTCCTGGGGCTTCGCCGTGATCGCCTCCACCGACACGACCACCGGGACGGGCACCGAGATGCTCGCCGCCGCGCAGTACCTGGTGGCGAGGAACGCCGACCCCGCGAGCCCGTTCCATCAGAGGCTCGACGCGACCAGGGTCGGCGCCGCCGGGCACTCCCAGGGCGCGGGTGGCACGGTCAACGCGGCCAACCTCTCCGCGGGGCTCGTCACCACGGCCGTGCCGATCGCGTTGCCCGCGCAGCTCTGGGTGGGGGCCGGCGACCGGTTTCAGGTCTCCCAGCTGGCCTGCCCCGTCCTGTTCCTGAGCGGGAGCAACGACTGGCTGATCTCACCGGCCTCGGCACTGCGGGGCTACTACGACCAGGTGCCCGGGGCGGCGGCCATGGCGCTGCTGAAGGGCGCGGGTCACAACGACATCCAGGGCACCGGCGGCGGCTTCCTCGGCTACCTGACGGCCTGGCTGATGTACCGCCTCCAGGACGACGACTACGCCCGAGGCGCCTTCGCCGGGAGCGCCCCCGAGTTCACCGCCAACACCGCCTGGCAGAACCAGGCCGCCAAGAACCTCCCGTGACCACCACGCCGACGCGGCCCGCCGGTGCGAGGCCGCCAAGCACCCCCGTGACCACCTCATCCCGCGCGGTGCCCGCCGTGCGGGATCACCCCCCAGGAGAACCGCCATGGCGGATCTGACACGGCGCCGGCTGCTCGCGGCCGGCGCGCTCTCCCTGGCCGCGCCCAGTGTGCTGGCGGCCTGCGGCGACGACCGGCCCGAGCGGCAGGTCCAGGACGGCAGGCCGCATGGCGAGGTCAGCGTCTGGCTGCACGGCTCGCAGGAGACGGGCCCGCAGTTCGAGAAGCTGGTGCACCGCTACATCGACGAGTTCGGTGTGGACGTCAAGCTCCTCTACCTGCCTGTCGCCCAGCTGGACGCCAAGTTGCTGACCGCCTTCGGCGGCGGCACCCCACCCGACGTCTTCAAGATCGGGAACTGGAGCTTCCCCTCCCACGCGGGGAAGAAACGGCTGGCGCCCATCGACCCCCGGGCGTTCGGCGCGCCGGACGTGGCGGCCGTCCTGGGACGGTACGAGCCGGGGACGGTCGCCCCGCTGAGTTACCGCGGCCAGGCGTACGGCGTGCCGATCGACCTCAACCCCGCCATGCTGTACTACCGCAGGGACCGCTTCGAGGAGGCCGGTCTCGACCCGGACAAACCTCCCACGACCTGGGAGGAGGTCGCCGACCACAGCAGGAGACTCACCTCGGCCGACGGCAGGCGGGTGGGCCTGCAGTGGCTCTACGGCGACCCGCAGTGGGCGCTGATGACGCTGACCGCGCTCATCAAGGGCGGCGGCGGCGAGCTGGTCAGCGCCGACGGCACCCGTGCCTCCCTCGACACCGAGCACGGCATCCGGGCCCTGGAGTACTTCGCCGGGATCGGCAATCCCCGGCTCTCCAACCCGCTCGGCGCGCTCGGGCTGTTCTACTCGGGTGAGGCCGCCATGGTCGTCAGCGGGACCTTCCTCGGTCCCGCGCTGGAGCGGCTCGGCGAGGACACCCTCAAGCCGGGCAAGGACTACGGCGTGGCGCCCATGCCCCGCTGGGCGGGCGGCAGGGCCGTCGTGCCCGCCTACACGTGGGGCTGGGGCGTCGCCGCCGCGTCGAAGAACGGCTTCACCGCCTGGCACCTGATCAACTACCTCCAGGGGCGGGAGTCGGTCACGGCCAACCTGGAGAACGGGATCGTCATCCCGGCCACCGGCTGGCGGGACGCCGGACCGCGCGGCACCTCCGAACTGATGGGGATCGCGGCCTCCGGCATCCCCGACGCCGACTTCGGCCCGGCCGTCCCCGCCGCGCTGGAGCTGGCCAAGGCGGCCTCCAGCGCCTGCGACGCCGTGGCCCACGGCCGCTCCACGCCCACCCAGGCGGCCAAGGACTTCGACGCCACCGTACGGCTCGCGCTGTGAACGTGGACACCGAGCGCCCGGACCGTCCGGGCCGGCGGCACACGGGCCGAAGTGACGTGGTGAGCACCCGATGACCCTGGCCGCAAAGACCGCCGAGGCGGCCGTGCCCGCACCCTCGCCGAGGCCGGGGAAGGGCGGGCGCGGCAGGTCGCGCCGGGAGGCGGGGGCCGGGATCGTGCTGACGATCCCGGTGGCCGTCTTCTTCGTCGTCTTCTGGCTCGTGCCGTTCTGCGGTGCCGTGTACCTCAGCTTCACCGACTACGAGATGGCCGGCGCCCCAAGCTGGATCGGGCTGGACAACTACGCGCGGATGCTCCAGGACCCCGGGGTCTGGAACTCGGCGTGGATCACCGTCGTCTACACGGTCTTCACGGTCCTGCCGACCATCCTGCTCGCGCTGCTCGTCGCGGTGCCGCTCAGCGGGCCCGGCCGCCTCAACCGCGTGCTCCGCTCGCTGGTCCTGGTGCCCGCGGTGATGCCGCTGGCCGCGACGTCGATGGTGTGGGTCATCATCTACTCCGACCGGGGTCTGGCGAACACGCTGCTCGGCGCCGTCGGCATCGAGCCGCAGTCGTGGCTGACCAGCTCGGATCTGGCGATCTGGGCGCTGGTCGTCATGGTCGTCTGGAAGAGCCTGGGGTTGTTCGTCATCATCCTGACGGCCGGGTTGCAGGCGCTGCCCCGGGAGGTCTACGAGGCCGCGGCGATCGACGGTGCCGGGCCCGTCACCACGTTCCGCAGGATCACCGTCCCGCTGCTCCGCAGGACCCTGCTGTTCGTGCTGGTCATCTCCGTCGCCGGATCGATGCAGGCCTTCGTGCCCGCCTTCCTGCTCACCGGCGGCGGTCCGGCCGACGCCACCCAGGTACTGCCCTACTACATCTGGGCCAACGCCTTCCCCTACGAGCACATGGGCTACGCCTCCGCGCTGGCCATGATGCTGCTGGTCGCGATGCTGGTCGTCTCGATCGTCCAGTTCGGCTTCCTGCGGGGTGGGGACGAATGAGGGTGCTTCGGACCGTCTGGCTGCTGAGCGCCGTGGGCGCGATGCTGCTGCCGATCTACGTGATGCTCGTGGTCGCCTCCGCTCCCGACGACACCGATCTCGGCGGGCTGGTCTTCAACGGCTTCCACCTGCCGGAGAACCTCGCCGAGTTGTTCGCGGGCGAGGGTTTCCCCGTCTACTTCCGCAACAGTGTGATCTACTGCGTCGGCAGCGGGGCGATGGACGTGCTCTTCTCCTCGGCCGCGGGCTACGCCCTGGCCCAGCTGTCCTTTCCCGGCAGGCGCGTGCTGTTCGCGCTCGTGGTCGGTACGCTCGCGCTCGCCCCGATGGTCATGATCATTCCGGTGTTCCTGATCGTCAAGGAGCTGGGCTGGGTGAACACCTTCCAGGGAGTGATCGTCCCCGGCATGATCAGTGCCTTCGGCGTCTTCCTGGTCCGCCAGTTCGCCCTCGGCATCCCCAAAGAGCTGATCTTCGCGGCGCGCGTCGACGGGGCGGGGGAGCTGCGCATCTTCCTCCGGGTGGCGCTCCCGCTGCTGCGGCCGGCACTGGTGACGCTCTTCCTCATCCACTTCCTCGCCCAGTGGGACAACCTGCTCTGGCCGCTCATCGTCGCCAACGACCCCGCACTGTGGTCGCTGCCCGTGGGACTGGCCAACTTCCAGAGCGAGCACGGTTTCAACTACCACCTCATGACCGCCGCCGCCCTGGCCACCGCCGTGCCGCCGTTCCTGCTGCTGGCCGGGCTGCAGCGCTACTACGTGGCGGGGCTCACCTTCGGAGGGGTCAAGTGACGGTCCCGGACACCGCAGAGATCATGGCGTGGATCGAGACGATCACGGCCAGCGGGATCCGGCGTCCCGGATACCCCGCCGACGCGTGGACGGAGAGGTGGGCGGCCGGGCTGCTGGCGGGCTTCGGGCTCGACGTGCGCCTCGCGCCGGTCGAGGTGCCCACCTGGCACCCTGTCACCGCCACGCTCCGCGCCCACCTGGACGCCGATCCGTCCCGCGCCGTCGAGGTGGAGGCGTTCGCCCTGCCGTACACCACCCCGAAGGCGACGGTGACCGCGCCGCTCACCCGGTCGGCGGCCCCCGGTCGCATCGCGGTGCGCGAGCACACCTTCGCCGAGCTGCCCCAGGCCCTGGTACGGGAGATCGCCACCGCCGTGCACGACCCCGACGGCGACTTCGACGGCCTGGTGCAGACGCTGCCGTTCGCGCCCGGCTACCTGGAGGACCTCGACGGGGCGGTCACCTCGGGGGCGGCCGGGTACGTCGGGGCGCTGACCGGCGTCCCGTGGGAGACACGCGACTACTACGTGCCCTACGACGCGGTGCACCGGTCCGTACCCGCGGTCTGGTTGTCGGCGGCCGACTCGCGGCGGGTGCTGGCGCTGATGGACGAGGGGCCCTGCGCCGGCACGCTGTCCGTGGAGTCGGAGACCGCGACCGCGACCTCGCACAACGTGATCGCCACCCTGCCCGGGCGGGGCGACGGCTGGGTGATCGTCGCCTCGCACCACGACGCCCCCTGGGCCTCCGCGGTGGAGGACGCCTCCGGCGTCGCGCTGGTGCTGGCCGCCGCCAGGCACTGGTCGCGGGTGCCGGAGGAGGACAGGCCGCACAACCTGCTCTTCCTGCTGACCGCCGGGCACATGGCGCACGCGGCGGGCACCCGGGCGTTCATCGAGGAGAACCGTGCTCTGCTGGACCGGGTCGTGCTCCAGGTCCACCTGGAGCACGCGGCCCGCGAGTGCCGCGCGGAGGGCGGGACGCTGGTGCCCACCGGTGCCCCCGAACCGCGCTGGTGGTTCACCACCCGGCGCCCCGAGCTGGAGCGGCTCGTCGAGCGGGCGCTGGTCGCCGAGGACCTGCGCAGGTCGTTCGTGCTGCCGCCCGACGTGTTCTCGCCGATGCCGCCGACCGATGGTGCGTTCTTCCACCCGGAGGGGGTGCCGCTGGTGCACTTTCTCGCGGCCCCCATGTACCTGTTCGATTCCGCCGACACCCTCGACAAGGTCGACGAGGCGAGCCTGGTGCCGCTGACCCGCGCGGCGATCCGCATCGTCGAGGGCACCGAGGGATGGAGCTTCAGATGAGCGGGGCGGTACCGATCCAGCCCGTCGTGGACGGCGACCTGGTGCCCCCCGCACCGCTGGACGCGCTGCGCGCGGGGATGGCCCGGCTCGACCGCTCCCGCAGGCAAGTAATGATCTTCGATACCGAGTCGGAGGTCGCCGACGATCCGCTGCGACCGCGGCGGCACCTCTTGCGGGAGCCGTGAGCGGCGTGCACCTTGTTACTCAGCGACCGGAGGTTTCCCACATGCTGTCCTACTCATGCGCCGTCTCGGGCGCCCCCCTCCTCGGCGAGACCATCGGGGAGAACTTCGAGCGGATCGTGGCCCGCTTCGGTGACCGGGAGGCCCTGGTCGACCTGCCGGGCGAGCGCCGCTGGACCTACGCCGAGCTGAACGCCGACGTCGACCGGCTGGCCAGAGCCCTGATCGCCCGGGGCGTCGCCAAGGGGGACCGGGTCGGGATCTGGTCGCCCAACTGCGCCGAATGGGTGATCGTCCAGTACGCCACCGCGAAGGTCGGCGCGATTCTGGTCAACGTCAACCCCGCCTACCGCGGGCACGAACTCGACTACGTCGTCCGCCAGTCCGGCATGCGGCTGCTGATCAGCGCGGTGAGCCACAAGACGAGCGACTACCGCGCGATGGTCGCCGGGATCGGGTTCGCCGATGTCGCCTACATCGGCGAGGAGAGCTGGCACCGCCTGCTGGCCGGGGCCACGGGCGTCGGTCCCGAGAGCCTGCGCGAGCGCATGGCCTCGCTGACCTTCGACGACCCGATCAACATCCAGTACACCTCGGGTACCACCGGCTTCCCCAAGGGCGCGACCCTGTCGCACCACAACATCCTCAACAACGGCTACTTCGTCGGTGAGCTGGTCGGCTACGACGAGACCGACAGGGTCTGCCTGCCGGTGCCCTTCTACCACTGCTTCGGAATGGTCATGGGCAACCTCGGGGCGACCTCCCACGGGGCCTGCGTCGTCATCCCCGCGCCGGGCTTCGACCCCGCCGCCACCCTGCGGGCCGTGGAGCGGGAGCGCTGCACCTCCCTGTACGGGGTGCCGACCATGTTCATCGCCGAGCTCGGCGAGCTCGGCCGCGCCGAGTACGACCTGTCGAGCCTGCGTACCGGGATCATGGCGGGCTCGCCCTGCCCGGTGGAGATCATGAAGCGGGTGGTCACCGAGATGAACATGCGCGAGGTGGCGATCTGCTACGGGATGACGGAGACCTCGCCGGTGTCCACGATGACGAGGGCCGACGACGACCTGGCCCGCCGCACCGAGACGGTCGGCCGGGCGATGCCGCACATCGAAGTCAAGATCGTCCACCCGGAGAGCGGCCTGACCGTCCCGCGCGGTGAGCCCGGCGAGCTGTGCACCCGCGGCTACTCGGTGATGCTCGGCTACTGGGACGAGCCCGCCAGGACCGCCGAGGCGATCGACGCAGCCCGCTGGATGCACACCGGCGACCTGGCCACCATGGACGACGACGGCTACGTCAACGTGGTCGGACGCATCAAGGACATGGTGATCCGGGGTGGTGAGAACGTCTATCCCCGCGAGCTGGAGGAGTTCCTGCACGGTCATCCGGACATCGACGACGTCCAGGTGATCGGCGTCCCCGACCCCAAGTACGGAGAGGAGCTGATGGCCTGGATCGTCATGCGGCCGGGGGCCGTCCCGCTGACGGCCGAGGCGGTCAGGGACTTCTGCGCCGGGCGGCTCGCCCACTACAAGGTGCCCCGCTACGTCCATCTGGTCGACGGGTTCCCCATGACGGTGACGGGCAAGATCCGCAAGGTCGAGATGCGCGAGCAGGCGATGCGGCTGCTCGACCTCTGACCTTCGTCCGCGCTCCCGCGGGACGACCGGCGGCAGCTCACCGCGCCTCGGCTCCCCGGTCCCGAAAGGGCGGGAGAGCCGACGCCGTCTTTACGCCTTCTTGCGCGACGGGTTGATTTATCCGCAGCCCGGCCCGGGGATGGGTCGTCCGACACCATTGATCATGGGCCGTGCGCCCGCCGCCGGACGAACGCATCCGAACGCCTGCGCGCGGACCCCGCGGACCTGGTGACGAGGAGGAGCGCGTGCGCCATGTCGTGGTGATCGGCGCGGGTCTCGGCGGCCTGGCCGCCGCGGTCCGGTTGGCCGCCGCGGGGCGGGACGTCACGATCGTGGAAGCCGGCCAGGCACCCGGCGGCTGCTGCGGTACGGCCGCCGTCGGCGAGTACCGTTTCGACACCGGCCCCTCCGTGCTGACCATGCCCGAGGTCCTCGCCGACGTCTTCACCGCGGCCGGGCAGGACATGGAGAGCCTGCTCCCGCTGCGGCGGCTGGACCCGTACTACCGGCTGCGTTACCACGACGGCTCCCACCTGGACGTGGTGGCGGGCGAGGACGCCATGGTCGAGCAGGTGCGCGCGCTGTGCGGAACCGCGGAGGCCGACAGGTACCGGCGCTTCCGTATCCGGCTCGGCGAACTCTTCGACGCCGAGTGGCCCGCGTTCATAGACCGCGACATGACGCGGCTGCGCGACCTCGCCCGGCCGCGCGTCCTGGCCCGCCTGGCGGCCCTGGGCGGCTTCCGCAGCCTGGACTCCCTGGTCAGAAGCCACCTCACCGACCACCGGCTGGTCAAGGCGCACACCTTCCAAGCCCTGTACGTGGGCCTGCCGCCGCGCAGGGCGCTGGGGATCTACGCGGTCATCGCCCACATGGACACCGTCGGCGGCGTCTTCTTCCCACGACACGGCGGCATGCGGGCCATCCCGCGGGCCCTGGCCGCGCTGGCCGAGAGGGCGGGCGCGCGGATCAGGTACGGGGTGCGCGCCATCAGGGTCGAGACCGGGTCCTCGGGTGTCCGCGGGGTACGGCTCGACACCGGGGAGCGCCTGGCGGCGGAGAACGTCGTGGTCGCCTGCGACCTGCCCCGGGCCCATACCGGGCTGCTCCCCGAGGAGGCGGGTGACTGGCGGCTCCGCCGTCCCCGCTACTCGCCCTCCTGCCTGGTCCTGCACCTCGGCCTGGACCGGAGGCTCACCGGGCAGGCGCACCACACCCTGCACTTCGGCAGGGAATGGGACGCCACCTTCGCCGCGCTGCGGGCCGGACGGCCACAGCCCGATCCGAACCTGCTGGTCACCTATCCGGAGTCCGACACCGACGCCGCTCCGACCGGCCACGCCACCCTCACCGTGCTGGAGCCGACCGCCAACCTGCGCGGCGGCGCCGACTGGGACCGGCTCACCCCGGAGTTGGAGGGCCGGCTGCTGGCGAGGCTCGCCGACCTCGGCTACGGCGACCTGTCCCGCGCGCCGAGGCTCACCCTCGACCCGCCCGCCTGGGCGCGGCTCGGCCACTCGGCCGGTACCCCGTTCGCTCTGGACCACCGTTTCACCCAGACCGCCTGGTTCCGGCCGGCGGGAGTGTCCCGGCGTGTCCCGGGACTGCACTTCGCCGGTATGTACACCGCGCCGGGGGTGGGGGTGCCCCCGGTGCTGATCTCCGGCAGGCTCGCCGCGGAACGCGTACTGGAGACCTCCCGATGACCCTGACCGCGAGTTACGAACTCTGCCGCAGGCTCAACGCCCGTCACGGTCGCTCCTACTACCTGGCCACCCTGCTGCTGCCCGCCTGGAAACGGCCGCACGTGCACGCCCTGTACGGCTTCGCCCGCTACGCCGACGAGATCGTGGACTCCTTCACGATGACCGGCGACAGGGCAAGGGCACTCGACGGCCTGGCCGCGCGACTGGCCGTCACGCTGGAGGGTGGCACCACCGACGACCCGGTGCTCCCCGCGTTCACGCAGACCATGCGCTCCTTCGGCATCGATCACGGCGACGTGGCGGCGTTCCTGCGCTCGATGCGGGCCGACCTGACCGTGGCCCGCTACGAAACCTACGACGACCTGCTCGCCTACATGGAGGGCTCGGCCGCGGTGATCGGCACGATGATGCTGCCCGTCCTCGAACCGCTGCCGGGCATGCGGGACAAGGCCTGTGAGCCGGCCCGCCAGCTGGGGCTGGCCTTCCAGCTGACCAACTTCCTGCGCGACGTGGCCGAGGACCTGGAACGCGGCCGGGTCTACCTCCCGCTGGAGGACCTGGACAGGTTCGGGGTGGAGGTGGCCGACCTGGGGCGCGGTGCTCCCACCCCGGCCCTGCGCGAGCTGCTGGCCTTCCAGATCCGGCGGGCCAGGGGTCACTACGCGCGGGCCGGCGAGGGGATCGGCATGCTGACCCCCTCCTCCCGGCCGTGCATCCGCGCGGCCTTCCAGCTGTACGGCGGCATCCTCGACCGGATCGAGGCCGCGGGCCACGACGTCCTCGGCGGCAGGGCGGCCGTACCCGGGCGGAGGAGACTGGCGATCTTCGCGCGGCACCTGCTCGCGGCGTCCGCGGCCGGCCGCGCCGAACGCCGGCTGATCGCCGAGGTGCCGTGAACCGGCCGGGCGGGGCCGGCACGAGGTCGTCCAATGCTGTCGTCGGGAGGGTGTGATGTCGGAGCCTGTGGCCGTCGACGCGATGGGCGGAGACCACGGACCGGGCGAGACGGTCGCCGGGGCGGTCGTGGCCCGGCGCGAGCTCGGAATCCCCGTGGTGCTCGTGGGCCACTCCGGCGCCGTCCGCGCCGAGCTCACCCGCCACGGCGCCGTCGGCGAGATCGGCGTGGTGCACGCCGAGGACGTCGTCCCGATGACCGAGCGGGGCGCGGGAGCGGTCTTCTCCACCACGACCAGCCTGACGGTCGGCTGCGACCTCGTACGGCGGAAGGAGGCGTCGGCGTTCGTGTCGGCCGGTTCCACGGGCGCGGTCGTCTCGTGCGCCATCCACGGCATCGGGCGCGCCCCGGGCGTCCTGCGGCCCGCCCTGGCCATCGCGCTGCCCTCGGTCACCGGCGGCGCGACCGTGCTGATCGACGTCGGGGCGACCTCCGACCCCATCCCGGAGATGATCGCCCAGTTCGCGCTGCTCGGCGCCTCCTACGCCCAGCTCGTGCTGGAGGTCGCCGATCCGTCGGTGGGCCTGTTGTCGATCGGCTCGGAACCCGGCAAGGGCAACCGGCTGACCCGCAGGGCCGGTGAGCTGCTCGCCGGGCTGCCGTTGCGCTTCTGCGGCAACGTGGAGGGACACGACGTGCTCGCGGGCACCGTCGACGTGATCGTCACCGACGGTTTCACCGGGAACGTGGTGCTCAAGAACGTCGAGGGTTCGGTGCGGGCCGCGCTGACCCTGGTGGCGCGTTCCGGGGCCGCCGGAGCCGAGGAGTTACGGGCGGTGGCCCGCCGCTACGCCCCGGAGGCCCACGGCGGGGCGGCGCTGCTCGGTCTGATCGGCACCGTCGTCGTCGCACACGGTTCCTCGCGGGCGGCGACGATCGCGCGCGCCTGCGCGGTGGCGCACGATCTCGCCGAGGGCGGGGTCGTCACCCGGTTCGCGGACCGGCTCACCCCGGAGGCCGCCCGTTGAGCGGCGCGGCGGAGTCTCGTCGCGGCGGGGCGACGGAGCCGAACCGGTGTGGGCCCGGCGCCGAGGTCAGGCCAGCGGGTCGGCGCCGTCCCAGGTGCCCTCGCTCGCGTAGGGGGAGAAACGGGCGAACAGCTCCTCGGAGTACCAGCCCTGCGCGCGCGTCCTGCCGATCACCTGCCGGTGCGCCCGGCCCCGGTGGGCGAAGTCCCGTACCGCGGCGGCGTCACGCCAGAGCGAGAACGTGCCCTGGCGGGCCAGCGGCCACTCGCCGACGCCGACCGAGGCCAGGCAGCCGTCCTGCTCGGCCAGGAGGCGGTCCACGCCGGGGACCGAGCGGTAGAACGCCACCAGGCGACGGGGCCGGATCGACGCGCGGGTCAGCACGGCGACCGGGCCGCAGGGGTCGCGTTCCCGGGTGTTCCGCAGGAGGGGGCCGAACGGGTCCACCCCGTTCCACCTGCCGCGCGAGGTCAGCGGAGCCAGCCGCACCTGCCAGGACTCCCGTGCCTCGCGTCGCCAGCGCGCCGCCACCGGGGAGTCGCTCAGGAAGCCGTCCAGGGCATGCTCCTCGCGCCACACCGCCAGCAGTGCCCAGCGGCGCAGGTCCGCCCCCGCGCTCGTCGACGCCCCGCGGCCGGAGCCGAGCAGCCGCCAGAACACCAGCCCCGGCGTGCGCCCCAGCACCGGCCGGTCGAACGCCATGTGCCGCATGGCACCCAGATCCGGGTATCTCGTGAGATGGAAGGAAACGATGGGCCCGTTGCTCGTCTCGGTCATCGGCGGCTACCTTCTCGGGTCCGTGCCGGTCGCCGTGCTGGTGGCCCGCGCGCACGGGTTCGACCCCCGCGAGGTCGGTGACCGCAATCCCGGCTTCTGGAACGTCAGGGAGCGGATCGGCTGGCGGGCCGCCGTGCCGGTCTTCGCGGGTGACACGCTCAAGGGCACCCTCGCCGGACTGCTCGCCCTGGTGGCCTGTGGCACGCCCCCCGCCTGGCCCGGCGGGGTGCGTGGCGACAGCGTGCCGGCCGTGTACCTGGCGGTGGCCGCCGCCATGGTCGGGCACGCCTGGCCGCTCTTCGCCGCCTTCAGGGGCGGACGGTCGATCCTGGCCCTCGCCGGAGGCTTCGCCGTCATCTGCCCACCCGGTTTCCTGCTCGGTGTCGCCACCCTGGTCACGGCCGCCGTGGTGACCCGGTCCTTCGCGATCGGGGCGCGGGTCGGTGTCTTCGGCATCCCGCTGTTCCAGCTGTTCTTCGCGCCGGTCACGCACGTGATCGGGACCGGCCTGCTCATGTGCCTCGTCGGGCTGCGGTTCGGCCAGGCGGCATGGGCCTCCCGCCCGTCGTGACCCGGCCCGTTCGCCCGTCCGCCGTCGCTCGGGCCGATCGTCCGCCCGTCGTGACCCGGCCGAGGCGGACGCCCGTCGTGGCAGCCGGGTAGACCCGGCCCCGCCAGCCGCGTGCCGGGCGCAACGTGGTCTGCGTCAGCCGCAGCGCCGCCAGCGGGTCCAGCAGCGGGGAGAGCAGCACACCGGGACCCGGCCGCGTGTAGCTGCCGCGCAGCGCGCCGGCCAGCAGCAGCCGTACGGCCAGCAGGCCCAGGTCGAGCCGGGTGGTCCTGCCGCTCGCCAGCCGCAGCACGGGCAGCGCGGTGGCCAGCCAGACCACGGCCAGGTCGGCGGCCTGCCAGCCGGGCCCTGTGACGTCGCGCAGCGACAGCGACCGCCCCCAATCCCGCCACACCCCGGCGGCCGAATCGTGCATGTCGACCTCCAGCAGGTTCCCGGCCTCCAGGAATCCCACCGCCCAGCCCCGGGCCGCCAGCGTCCTGGCCAGCGCCACGTCGTCGGCCAGGTGCCCGCGGACCCGCGCGAACCCGTCGACGTTCAGCATCGCCGTACGGCGGAAGGCCATGCACTGGCCGTTGGCCACCGCACGGTGCGGAGCCGGGGGAGTGGGCGGCCCGATCGGGCCGAAGCGGTAGACCAGCGTCGCCAGGAACGAGGCGTGCAGCGCCTGCTCGGCTGTCCCCTCGCACATGTACCTGGGGCCCACGCTCACCAGGTCGTAGCCGTCCAGCACCGTCGCGAGCGCGCCGATCAGTCCCGGCGCGGGCCGGGCGTCCGCGTCCAGGGTCACCACGACCTCGCCCATCGCCGCCTCGACCCCCTGCTTCAGGGCCCACTGCTTGCCCACCCAGCCCTCGGGAAGCGGCGCTCCGATGAGGACCTTCGCGCCGAGCCGGGCGGCCAGGTCCGCCGTGCCGTCGTGTGACTCGTCGTCGACGACGACGACCTCCGCGACGGCCGGATCGGCGAGCAGCGCCGACAGACAGGGGCCGAGGCGGGCCTCCTCGTCGCGGGCGGGGATCACCACCGAGACGCGCGGCGGCGCCGTCCTCGTCGAGGTCGGCGCGTGGGCCGGCGCGTCGGCCGGCACGGGGTTCAACGCGGGCAGGCGGTGCCGTCCCCGGGCCAGGCGCACCGCCACCGCCAGCGCGGCGGCGGCCTGCAGCACGGTCAGCGCTCTCATCGCGACACCTCCACAGTCTCGGGCGGATGGTTCACCGGGCGGTTTCGGGTCCGTGGCCTCCGGTGGTGGTCAGGCGGAGGGAACCGGTGGGGAAGTCCTGCTCGACGAGCGAGGCGACGATGCGGGCGCCCATCGTGACCAGCGGCAGCCCGCCGCCGGGATGCGCCGAGCCGCCCACCAGGTACAGACCGCGCCGAGGCCCCCGGTTGCCGGGGCGGCGCAGCGGCGCGAACCGGCCCGAGCAGGCGGCGCCGTAGATCGAGCCGCCCCACGCGCCGTAGCGGTCGCGCAGGTCGGCGGGGGTGAACAGGTCGACGAAGCGCAGCCGCCCGGACAGGTCGTGTCCCCGGCGGGCCAGCCGCTCCAGCACCAGGTCCCGGTACGCCTCGGGTGACATCGGCCACCGGTCGGGGTCGCGGGCCGGGACGTTGACCAGCATCACCTGGTTCTCCGCGCCCCGCGGAGCCTGTGATGGATCGTCCACGGCCGAGCAGCCGATGTAGACGGTGGGATCCTCGGGTGGCCTGCGCCGCCGGAAGATGTCGGAGAACTCCCGCGCGTAGTCGGCGGAGAAGACGATCGAGTGGTGCGCCAGCCCCTCGGTCCTGCCGTCCACCCCGGCCAGCAGCAGGAACACCGAGGAGGAGGTGCCGAGTTCGGCGATGCGCCGCAGCCGCCGCCGGTCGGGAAGCAGCCGCCCGTACAGCGCGGCCGCGTCGGTGTTGGCGACCACGATGTCGGCGCGCTCGCGCTCTCCGGAGGCGAGCCGCACCCCCCTGACCCGTTCGCCGTCGGCGAGCACCCGCGCCACCTCGGCGCCCAGGACGATCTCCACCCCGGCCTTCTCCAGCATCAGGGCAAGGGCGTCGGCGATGCGGGGCAGCCCTCCGGGGACGTACCAGCCGCCCTCGCCGTGCTCGATCGCCGGGATGCACCCCAGCGCGGCCGGGGCCAGGTACGGGCTGGAACCCGCGTACGTCGCGTAGCGGTCGACGTACTGCCACAGCCGCGGATCGGTGAAGAAACGGCGGGCCAGGCCGTGCAGGGTCCTGCCGGGGGCGACCGCCAGCAGGTCCGGCAGGCGGGCCTCGGTGGGTGGGCGGATGAGCGGTCCGGTGAAGAAGGTACGGCGCGACGCCTCGAAGCAGCCCCGTGCCCAGTCGTGGAAGGCCAGCCAGTTTCGGCCCTCGCCGGGAGCGAGCCGGTCGACCTCGGCGGCCATCCTGGCCGGGTCACGGTACGCCGCCAGCGTCGAGCCGTCGGCGAAGAGGTAGCGGCACAGCTCGTCGAGCTCGACGAGGTCGAGCTCCAGCCCGAGATCGGCGAAGAGGCCGGGCAGGGTCAGCAGGGAGGGGCCGAGGGAGAAGGTGAAGCCGTCCCTGGTGTGCTCGGCGAGCTTGCCGCCGAGGCGGGGGAGCCGCTCGTACAGGCGCACCCGGTGCCCCTCCCGGGCCAGCAGCAGGGCGCAGACCATGCCCCCGACGCCGCCCCCGATCACCGTCACCTCCGGCATCCGCGTCCCCAGGTGAGCAGGACGAACAGGCCCATGCACGTCCCTCCCGCGACGGCGACCAGCGGATCCGGCGGGTCGAAGACCGCCGCGAAACCGACGGTCTCCATGACCGCCATCGCCGTGTATATCGACACCAGTCCGGCGCTCCACGCCGCGGGCTCGGGCACCAGGCGCTCGATCAGGACCATGACCAGCAGCGAGACGACGAGCCAGCCGGCGAAGTTACCGAGGGGGACGCCCCGGTAGGGGCCGGGGGCCTGCCAGATCCACAGGCCCAGCCGGGTCATCTGCGGGTCCAGGAACACGTCCCAGGCGGTGAGCGCGAGCGCTCCCAGCACGACCCGTGCGGCCCGGCTGCCGGGTGCGATCGCGGCGGCCACCGCGTGGGCCGCCAGTCCCATGCCACCCCAGGCCAGCGCCACGATCACCGGTACCCCGCCGAGCACCGGCTGGAGGACGCCGGTGTAGTGGTAGTCGCCGAACGGCAGCCCCGTCCTGGTCCCGACCCACTCCGCGGCGTACCCGATCGCGACCACGGCGGTGAACGCCGCGACGGCCCCGGCGGGGGAGTGGGTCACCGAGGCGAAGGCCAGCGCGCTCGTCACCAGCAGCAGGACGACCACACCGGTCAGCGCGATCGGCCGAGGCTGCAGCCCCGAGGCGACCTGTGCCACCACCATCGCGGCCAGCGACACCGCGCCCAGCGCGCCCATCGTCCTCGACGCGCGCGTCGCCACGGGACCCACCGGCGGTGGCCACACCCGCAACGCGCCGGGCTCCTCCCGTCTGCTGTTCACCTGGTGGCTGTGCCCGATGAACGGTCATTCGATCGGCTGGACGAGGTCAGGTTCCCTTTGAAAACCGGGGGCCCGCGACTTCCAAAGGCGCAGGGGATTGAACCTGCCGTGGCGAGAGGTCCTACCGTTGCGGGCGTGATCGGGAAAGACGACGCCGGACGTAGGTGGAGCATCGGCGAGGTGGCGCAGGCGAGCGGGGTGACCGTGCGCACGCTGTACCACTACGACGAGATCGGCCTGCTGAGCGCGAGCGAACGCACCGCATCGGGACACCGCCGCTACACCAGGCGCGATGTGCGGCGGCTGTACCGGGTGCGGGCACTGCGGGCGCTCGGGTTGTCGCTGGAGGAGATAGCGGGCGTACTCGCGAACTCCACGGACGATCTGGCGGCGATGCGTGACCTACTGACGGCTCAGCTACGCGAACTGGAAGCACACGCCGCACGGATCCAGCGGCTGACGCACCGACTCGGCGGGCTGCTGGAGCAGATCGGCAGCGGGTCGATGCCCGATTCGGACCAGTTCATGATGACCTTGGAGATGATCTCTGTGTTCGAGACCTCGTTCACGACGGAACAGCGAGAGCAACTGGCCCGGCGCAGGGCCGAACTCGGCCAGGAAGCCGTCGAGGCGGCCAAAACCGAATGGGCCGGGCTCGTCGAGGAGCTTTTACGGCACGTACAGGACGACACCTCCGTCGACGACCCGAGAGTGCGGGTCCTGGTCGGCCGCTGGGACGCCCTGGCGAACCGGTTCCATGCCAACGGGCGAGACGGGGAGCAGACCAGAGCCGCGGCGCGGGGGATGTGGCGGGAAAACAGCGAGGAGATCGGCCGGAGCCTGCCGTGGCCCGCGGCCCGGATGCGTGACCTGGTCGACTACCTGGAAAGGGCTCGGCAGGCTGGACGAGACGACCGGCCGTTCCGGAAGTAGAACGTCCACGGCCCACTTCGCCGACCGCCCGAGTGGTCGCCCCTGCCTGACAGGGTTCCGTCCTTGAAGTGCTCCTCCGCCATGCCGGCAGCATGGAGGCGATCACGCGGCGATGCGCGGGGAGGAGGCGTTTGGAGTCGGGACGGTGCGGTGTGGTTGGCTGTCCCTCCGTGGACGTCGCTGAGGTGCTGGGTCTGTTCGGAGCCGGGATGCTGGCCGGGGTGGTCGGCACGGTGGTGAGCCTGGCCTCGATCATCTCCTATCCGGTGCTGCTGGCGTTCGGCCTGCCGCCGGTGACCGCGAACGTGACGAACACGGTCGCGCTGACCTTCAACGGGGTGGGGGCGGCGTTCGGCTCGCGGCCGGAGCTGGCCGGACAGGGGCCGAGGGTCCTGCGACTCGGCACGATGACCCTGCTCGGCGGGGCGGCGGGGGCCGGACTGCTGCTGGTGACCCCGTCCACCACGTTCGAGGCGATCGCGCCCTGGCTGGTCGCCTTCGCCTCGCTGCTGCTGCTCCGCCCGCCGAACACGATGACGGGGTACGGCGGCGAGGACGGGTGGAAGGCGCGCGCCGCCATGTTCGCCGTCGCGATCTACATCGGCTATTTCGGGGCCGCCGGCGGGGTTCTCATGTTCGCGGTGCTCTCGGCCGTGCTCGACCAGCCACCCGTCAAGATCAACGCTCTGAAGAACGTCGTCTCCGCCCTGGCCAACGGGGTGGCGGCGATCGGCTTCGCCCTCTTCGGGCCGGTGCAGTGGTCGGCGGCGGTGCCCCTCGCCCTGGGCTTCCTGCTGGGCGGCCGGCTCGGCCCGGTTATCGCCCGCCGCCTGCCCGGCCGCGCCCTCCGCCTCGGCACCGCCACCTGCGGCCTGCTCGTCGCGCTCAAACTCGGCGTCGACGTCTATACGTGAGCCGTCTCTGCCGTACGAGCGTCCAGAGTCCGGGAGCCGCCCTGGAAGCCGGTCACCGTCGAAAGACGCGGTGCCGCTCGGAACCGGCGCGTACCGGGAAGATCGGGCATTGTGAAGAGCACGTTCATTTCCACCGGCCGCGTCGCCGACGAGCAGCCGTGTCACAGCGGGGAGTGCGGGTGTCATGGAGCCTTTTTCATTCCGGTCAGGGAGTGTTCCGATGCGTCGTGAGGCGCCGAACGGTCCCGGGTACGAGCGGGCTTCAGGGTCGCTCTGCTGAGCTGTGGAAACGCATGATGAGGAAAGCTCAGTGATCGAGAACACCGTGGGCGGCCACGATGCCGCTGGAAGCGTCCGGCCGACGCCGACCGCGGTCTCGCCGGAGCTGATCAGAGCGGGAAAGCCCGATATGTCAGGCTACCTTGACGTCAAGGTGGCCTGACGAAATACTGGACCCATGTCTACTCCTGACGAGCTGGAACGCCGGTTCACGCTGCTGGCCGCGGCCGCGCGCTACGACGCGCTACGCACCCGTGACGCCCTGGCCGCACCGGCCGATGAGGACGACTCCGAGCTCGCGCAGCCCGACCCCGACACCGAGCCCCTGACCCGGGGCGAGGCGCTGGAGCTTCTCGCGCTGGGCGAGGTGATCGCACGGAAGGCGGGCTACGGGCGCCAGCTCTCCGTGCGCTCCGCCCGCCGAGCGGGCGCCTCGTGGTCGCAGATCGGTGCCGCGCTGGGAACCAGTAAGCAGGCGGCATGGGAGGCCCACAACCGATGGATCGACGAACAGGCCGGGGAACGCGACGGTCACTGGGGCTGGGACGAGAACGATGTGGCGGCCGCGCGCGTACTCGCCGGCGACCCCGAGGGCGAGGGGGCGGAATGAGCGAGGTCGCCGGGCCGTACGGGGCGGAGGATTGAAAACGCTCCGCGCGTTCTCTCTTCTCCCGACGGACTCCCTCTCGGGCGGGCTCACGCTCAGGGGCAGAGGCGCCGGTAGGGAAGGCTGGGCACGAGTTCGGCCCAGTCCGCTTCGGTGAAACCGCCGGTGAGCGTGCACGCCCGCTTCACGGGATCGGCCAGCGCGTCATTCAGGGCGGAGGCGTCCCACCGGGCCCCCTTGCTGAACAGCGTGCGGCCGTCGAGCGTGAACAGGTACGGAGAAGAGAACGGCCCGCTCACCGTACGCACCCGATACGGCGCGGCGGAGCCACGGATCAGCCAGAACGTGACGGACTCGTCCCTGCCCCAGAGTTCCTCGTCGACGACGGCGGGGCCGTACCGGTCTTCGCTCAGGTCGTCTGTCCCGACGACCAGCAGATCGCCTCGCGGATGGAACGTCAGCCGATCGACGTTCCTGGGGCTGACGAAGGACGTGACCTTGGCTCTTGGCTTCCACAGCTCGACCGTCCTGCCCACCAGACCGACGGCCAGCATGTCGCCCGACCCCCAGGCCAGGGCGGTGACCCGGTCTGTCTGCCGGGTGAAGGGGGCGTTCTCCGTGTCCCAGAGCAGAACACCGCCTTCAACCGCGACGGCCAGCCACCTGCCGTCGCGGCTGAAGGCGGCGATGCCCATGTCTCCGGCGCCTGTCACCGAGGCGCCTCTGACCGGTGCGGCAGGATCACTCAAGTCCCACAAGGTCACCTTCTCCGATTTCACCGCGGCCAGCACCGGGCGCCTGGGATGGAGGGCCACCACCCGTCCCGCATCCGCCAGTTCGTGGCGTACCGGTTTGGCGAGGTGGCGGAGATCCCAGAACACGACGTCGTCCTCGGCCGCGTCCGCCACGAGCAGACCGCCGTCGGAGCTGAACGCCAGCGTGTCACCGCTGGGTCCCGGGGTGGGAAGAGCCGTCAGCTGTTTGCCCATCCCGTCCCACAGCGTGATACGGTCCGACCCCGTTGACAGGCCGGCGAGCACCGAGCCGTCTCCCGACACGGCCATGTCGTCTGTCATGGGCAGGGACGCGATCGAACGGGGAACCAGATCCCCCGTCAGGACCAGCACCCTCAGCCGGCCGTTCCGTTCCCCGTAGACCAGGGTCCGCCCGTCGGATGAGAAGGCCGCGTCCGTCATCGGCATCGGCAGTGTGTCCAGCCTGTTGGCCTGACCGTCCAGCACGAAGCTCGTCCCGTCCGAGGTGCCCGCGATGACCCTGGTGCCCCCCGGGTTGACGGCGACGGCGGTCATCCGGGGGATGTCCTTGATGAACTCGCCCGCGAACGCGGGCTCCCTCGGCTTGGAGACGTCCCACGCCACCACCCCGCCGTACGGTACGACCACTGCCGCGTTGGCCCCCGCGATCAGGGTGGATCCGTCGGCGTCGAAGTCGAGGCTGTCGAAGCGGAGGTCGTCATCGTCGGTGCGCAGCACCGACAGTGCGCGCCAGGTCGCGGCGTCCCACAGCGTGATCGTGCCGTTGACCCCGCTGATCGCCAGAGTTCTGCCGTCGGGAGCGAAAGCCGCCGCCCGTACCCCGTCCCCTTCGAGGGCCGACAGGACAGCGGGCCTGGCGCGGTCACGGACATCCCACAGGGTCGCTCTGCCCTTCTCGTCCTGGCCCGCGACCACACCGTCGCCGAAGGCGAGCGGGCCCTTGCCCTTCACCGTGCCCATCCGCCGCTGACCGGACCACAGAATGATCTGCCCGTCCTCGCCCGCGCTGGCCAGCGTCCGGCCGTCGGGGCTGAAAGCGACCGAGGTCACCGCCGCCCCGTGTCCCTTGAGCGTCGCGAGGACGTGCAGGCGGACCGGGTCGCGGAAATCCCACAGGGTGATGGTGTCCCCTCCCGCCGTCGCCAGCCTGGCGCCGTCGGCGCTCACCGTCAGGTCCCGTACCCCGCCGGGCGGCGACTGGGCGTCCGGCAGGCCACCGTCCAGTACGGCGGCGGTCAGCGCGGTTCTGGCCTCCACGGCGGCGGGATCGTCCTTCGGCGAGAGGGCGTCGGCCGCGAGGTTCCGCAGCAGGGCGGACCGCGGGGAGGTCGCCCGGGTCGTCGAGGCCTCCGCGACCAGCTGCTTCACGACGGCCAGCCGCTGCCCGTCCTCGGCGCGCCGCCAGAAGTACCCCGTGATGCCCAGCAGGAGGAGCAGCAGGACCACCAGCCCGCCCACCAGCAGGCGGCGCATGGTCGAGCGGAATATCGAGGCCCGGACGAAGTGCTGAGCCTGGCCGTCCAGCTCGCGCAGCCGTACCGGGTCGGAGCGCCAGTCCCGCGCGAGCGCCAGCGACGTGCCGGTCGCCAGGTCGGCGCTCCTGCGGCCGCCGTCATCCCAGGTCCTGGCCTCGGCTTCGAGACGTTGCCGTACCCGCAGATCGTCGCGGTCCTCGTCGATCCAGCCACGCAGTGTCGGCCAGGCCCGCACCAGCGCCTCGTGGGTGAGTTGCGCGTCGGTCCTGTCCAAGGTGACCAGCCTGGTGTCGTCGGCGGAGAGCGCTAGCAGCGCGGTCTGGGCGGCCCGCGGGTCGGGGGCGTGCTCGACCAGGTCGGTGATCGGCGTACGAGCGCGGGTGTCGTCGCTCTCGCCCACGTTCACCAGCCGCAGCAGTACGTGCCGCGCCATGGCCGCGCCGGGAGCGTCCAGCGAGGCCAGCACCCGGTCCGCGCTGTCGGCCAGCGCCCGCCTGATGCCGCCGCTGGCGTGATACCCGGCGACGGTCAGCAGGCCGGGTTCTCTGAGCCGCCAGATCGTGCGGAGGGCGTGCGCGAGCAGCGGCAGCCGTCCCGCCTCGTAGGCCTGCTCGGGGGCGACGCGCTCGTCAAGGTCGGCGAGGAGCAGATCGGTCAGTCCCGGCTCCAGCGCGAGGTCCACCGCGGCGGCGGGGCGTTCGATGGCCTCACGCACCTCCTCGGCGCTCATCGCGCCGACCACGGTCGTGGTGCGGCCGATGGCTCGCCGCAGTTCGGGAAAGTCGGCGAGCGCCCCGAAGTGATCGGAGCGGACCACCAGCACGGTGAGCGCGCCGCCGCTCCACGCGGCCTGTAACGCGCCGACGAAGCGCGCTCGCTCTCGCGCGTCCGCACACTGGGTGAACAGCTCCTCGAACTGGTCGACGACCAGCACCGTGCCGGGACCGGCCGTGACGAGAGGCGGATGGGCGGTCGGCGTGATCATCTGGTGCGTCCAGGTCGCCGAACCCGTGATTCCCAGGTGGCCCCTGCCGAGCGCGGGGAGCACGCCCGCGCGCAGAAGCGAGGACTTGCCCGACCCTGACACGCCCATCACCAGCAGCGGCGAGCGCTCCTCATGGCATCGCGCCAGCTCCCTGACCACCTCGCCGGTCAGCCGCTCGCGGCCGTGGAAGAACTCGGCGTCGGTGAAGGCGGCGAGACCGGGATAGGGGCAGCGGTCCGTGTCGCTCGGCGGGGACGCGGGTCCGGGCACGGTGGTGGTCGGCCGCCACGCGCGGTTGGCCGCCAGGACGACACCGCCGCCGAGCCCCTGCCTGGTCAGGGTGGGGAGCGGGAAACCCCTGCGGCCGAGCGCCCTGCGGGCGTGCTCGGTCGCGGACTCGATGGTGATCTCCCGTTCGCCCTGGGAGTCACCCCGCTCCAGCAGATCGATCAGCGTGCCGAGAAAGGCGGTGTGGGGTTCGCCTTCGGGGGCCAGGGCGAACTGCGAGGCGCCCGACGCGGTCAGCACATAGGAGCGGTGAATCTCCGCCAGCGCCGCGATGTCGCTCCCGCCGGACGACAGCGCCCCCACCGCGCGCCCGGAGAAGCAGCAGTCCAGAATCACGATCTTCGTCATGGCCGCGCTGTCACGGACGTAGCTGCGCAGATAGGCGTACGGCCAGGCGGTGTGCTCGGTCCTGCCTCCCGCTCCGCTCTCCTGCGTCCCAAGGAAGAGCTCGCCGCTCTGCCCGAGGATGCCGTGCCCGGTGTAGCAGATCAGCAGGGCGTCCCCGGGGCTCGCGCGCTCCGTCACCTGCTGTAGCGCCTCGCCGAACGCTCCCACCGAGGGCGGGTCCAGGCACAGGGTCAGCGCATCGCCGCGCACCCCGCACCGCTTGACCAGCACCTCGCTCAGATCGCGCAGGGTCCGTTCCACGGCCGGCTCGTCACGCAGCTCCGAACCGGCCAGGTGCGTGCCGGTGCCGATCAGCAGGACCTGGGCGCGGGCGAGGTCAACGCGGGGCGCTGTCATCCGCCTGAGTGACGGCGGGCGTGGCGTCCTGGCTCCCCATCCACCCCGCCAGTTCGCCGACGAGTTGTTCCAGGCGTGCGGCGTCCATCCCCCGCACGGTCTCGGCGGTGAGTGTGAACTCCTCGCCGTTGGCCCGCTTCAGGGACACCGTCACCGACCGCTTGCGGTTGCGGATCCAGGTGGTGATCACCATCGCCACGCCTGCCGCCATACCGGGGGCCAACGCCAGCTGCAGCAGGACCGGCAGGCCACCGCTCAGCGTCCCGGACGGCGCTTCCCCGTGCACCGTCCGTACGGATCGTGCCAACCCCGGGTCCTCGTCGAGCCACCCCCGTAGTGAGTGAAGTTCCTCCACGTCGTCTGCCGAGGCGATGATCTCCATGCTGCCTCATGCTAGGGATCCGCCATATCGGGCGCCATGCGGTCCGGGAATCTGGGGGCTATGTCGTCCGCGGCACGGCGGCTCGGCCTGGGGAAGGCGTGGCCGCCGTGCCCGCTCGGAAGCGGCCGATACCGGCCGAGGCGGAGGAGCGCGGTCGTCTCGACCTCGCGCACCTGAGTTCTCAGGCCGTCGATGGGCCGGTCGCAGAGAGTAGCGGCCCGGCGGGCGGCGAGCAGGGTCTCCAGGGCCTTTTGGCGGTTGCCATGGTAGAGCCAGCCGCGCGCCAGGTCGATGTAGTGGTGGCCGAGCCGGACCGGCGGCATGGGTGATCGACGACGCCGGGTTCCCCAAGGACGGTACCGCTTCACCGGGAGTGACCCGGCAGTATTCGGGTGCGGTGCCGCACGTGCTGAAAAGCACACCGAGGGCAGACAGAGGTGCTCATTGGCGCCCCTCCGGTGCTCGTACACCACATGCATGGACGTGACCGACCACACGCCTTGCGCAGCAGTCACCTTGGACGGTCAATACGACGTCTTCCCAGTACCCCATAATTTCGATATATCAAACCTCTAGTCATCAAAAGGCTTTCGATTCCCATTGAGTATCCAATGTCCTTAATAGGGCTTTGGAAATCCTGACCGGATAACAGTTTTGGGCACCCCAAAAGGGGGATTTGGAGCTTTTGGTCTCGAAAAGAGTGATCTTTTCTTATTTTCTGCGAGGGTGGAAACGGGAAACACCAGAACTGCTCTTGTCCGTTCGACGCCGGTTACCGCACGCTTGTCAGCGATGGCTCTCAGCTGTTCGAACGGACAGCAAGGGAGGCCCATGTGGTCCAGCAGCCGATCCCCTTCGGCAGAGAACTACGGAGGCGGCGTCTCGCCGCCGGCCTCACGCTCACCGATCTGTCCAGGCTGGTGCATTACAGCAAAGGTCAGTTGAGCAAGGTCGAAAGAGGTCTGAAAGCGCCCAGCCGTGAGCTGGCGCGCCTCTGCGATACCGCGCTCGACGCCGGAGGTGTGCTCGCCGCCCTGGTCGACACACGGCCTGCGGCGACAGGGGCCACCAAGACGAGCCGCGGAGACGAGGAGGTATGGCTGATGCACTTGTCCGGAGATGGGCAGAGCTGGTTCCAGCCGGTGAGTCGGCGGCAGGTGATGGTGGCGGGCGCCACGTCGATGGCGGGTATGAGCATCGGCAGTCCGAGGACCAGTTCCCATACCGAGGACGCGACGCTGCTCGGCATGTCTCGGTCCTTGTTCGACCAGTATCGCCAGCTTGGTCAGGTGGCCGGCCCCGGCCTGCTGCTTCCCGCACTGATCGCGCAGACTCACACGCTGCAAGAGCTGTCGGCACACGCGGGACCGCGCACCCGGCAGGGGCTGCTGCGCCTCGCCTCGCGGTACGCCGAGTACGTCGGCTGGATGATGCAGGAGACCGGGAACGATCAGGCGGCCCTGTGGTGGACAGAGCGAGCGGTCGACCTTGCGGCCTCGGGGGGCGATCATCATCTGGCCGCGTACGGGCTGGTCCGTCGTGCGCTGGTCACGCTGTACCGAAACGACGCCGAGCAGACGATCGAACTGGCCAGGCAGGCGCAGGGAGGAGGGCTCCCACCGCGAATTCGCGGCTTGGCGGCGCAGCGGGAGGCGCAGGGGCACGCTCTCGCCGGCGATTACAACGCCTGCATGTTCAGCCTTGACCGGGCTCGTGCGCTGCTTGCGAGCAGCGCTCTGGACTCGGACACACCCGTCATCGGCACCACCAACCTGTCCGACCCGGTGGAGATGATCACCGGCTGGTGCCTGTACGACCTGGGTCGGCCAGGGGAAGCCGCCGAGCTCATCGGCAAGCAGATGGCTCAGGTGCCGCCACAGGCGCTGCGGACCTTGGTTCGCTATGGCGTACGACGCGCACTCGCGCACGCCATGGCGGGCGAAATCGACCATGCCTGTCACCTCACGGGCCAACTGCTCGGCAGCGCCGTCACGGTGAGCTCGGCCACCATCGCCGAGGACATGCGGGCTTTGGCGCGGACGCTGGGTCGTCATCCGAAAAATGCGGCGGTGCGCGAGCTGACCCCCGAACTCAGCCACACCCTGCGCTCTGTCATCCCGTAAACCCCGAGAAAGGGGAACACAATGGCACACGAGGTCTTCATCAACTATCGCACCGGGGACGGCGAGAAGATCGCGGCCTTGCTCCATGAGCACCTCTCGAAGCGTTTCGAGGGTGAACGGACCTTTCTTGCCAGCGCGTCCATCCCTCCCGGAGAGACCTATCCGGACAGACTTCTCAGCGCGGTACGTCGCAGCAGTGTCGTGCTGGCAGTGATCGGTGAGGGCTGGTCACAACACTCCCGGCTACACGACGAGGACGACTGGGTGCGGAAGGAGATCCTGGAGGCATTCAAGTGCGGCATAGAGGTGATACCTGTTCTCGACGGTCGCAAGGTCGAGCGCCTTAACGTCGCGGACCTGCCTCAGGAACTGGTCAGGCTCGCCGACGTTCAGTCGGTCCGGCTGGACCTGCACGAGAAAGAGGCAGGGCTCAAGCGCATCGGCGACCAACTCGCCAGGAAACTACCGTCACTCAAGGAGGTGGATCGGGCCACTCGTGAGCCGCAGGATGCCGACAGTGTGAGCAACTCGGTGAACGAAGCTCACGGCACCGTCGTGCAGACCGGTAATTTCACCGGTGACGCGGGCACCGTCATCAAGGGCAACCAGGGGCCGGTTCACAGCGGAAACGGAGACCTGAACAATAATTCTCCGCATGCTTCGGGACCCGGCGCGACGTATATCGCGGGCGATAACCAGGGCGGAATCCGGCACGACTTCGGCGGCTCTCGCAGAGATGAGGACGACGACCGTTGACCAATTTTTCTTTTACTCAGATATCTGGTGTCAACGGACCTGTTCAGACGAGCAATGCTCCTCTTAACATCGGAAATTACTACCAGAACGCAGTGCTGGCCGGCGTAACGACACGGAGTCCTCGGGCGAACGCTGTCGATGACCTGGAGAGAATCTGGCAGCGTTTCGTTTACCCTTCGGGGTTTGGCCGTGCGCGTGAGCTTCTGGAGACGTACAGGATCGTTCTCCTTGATGGTGCACCCGGTAGCGGCAGGGTTGCCGCTGCCAAGACGCTCCTGTATGAGCTGTTCTCCGGCGATGAGCGGTTTCGTGAGCTGTCGTGGGAGGAGAGTGACGGCAAGCACCGCCTGGATCCGGATCACATTGGTGACGACGATCGTGTGTGGCTGGACCTGTCAGGCGTTGAAGAGCAGATCTGGCGGGACGTTCAGAACGAGCTGTCCGCCGTGCGTAACGCCGTTGCCGAACACGGCGCCTATCTGGTGGTCGTGTTACCGGGTAACAGAGGTGAGAGGCTTCGTCCAGAATTCGGCCCATACCTCGCGAAGATCGACCGCCCACCGGCTGAGGAGGTGTTACGTCGCCATCTGCGGTTGATGGCCGTTCCGGGTGCGGTGACCAGTCCAACGACCCCGCTCCTGACCGGCTATCTGGATGCCGACCCGCCGATCCAAGAGATCGCCATATTCGCTGGACTCGTCGCTGAGGCATGGGCGAACACCGAGGGCGACCTTGCCAACTGGTACGCCATCGCGCACGAGGCGCTGACCGGTAGGGAGCAGGAGGTCGCCAAGGACGTAGCGACATTGGCCGAGGGTCCCCAACGTGCTCTGCTCCTGGCTGCGGCCATGCTGCACGGTGCCCATGTGGATCACGTGTATCGCGCAGCCACAGCACTGCTGAACACGTTGGGACATCCCGAGGACGAGTGCCCCCTGCTGGAACGCCCCGATCTCGTTGAGCAATTTCAGAAGATTGACGTTGAAATCAATGGCAACCGTCATGTGCGGTTCAGGAAACTCGGATACGACTCGGGAGTACGTGCCTACTTCTGGAACCAGATACCGGAACTACGGGATGGCATTCAGACGTGGGTGGAGAAGGTCGTCGACTCCGCGGACCTAGGGCAGGAAGACTGCGGCAGGCTGGTCACCCGATTCGCCGAGCAGTGCCTGCGCCACGAGTACCGACAAGTATTGGTGGGCTCGGTGCTTCGCTGGAGCAGGGGATCCACGACCAAACGTCGGCTGTGGGCTGCCGGTCTCGCACTGCGGTGTGGACTCACAGCAGAGAAGCACGGCCGGTTCTTCCGTCAGCAGATCTACTCCTGGTCGCACAACAGAGACCTACCCGAGGGGCTCGCCCGGGTGATCACCGTGATGTGCGCCCAGGTCATAGCTGTCCACCACCCAGACGAGGCCATGGTCCGCCTTCATCATCGAGCGCGGAGGGAGGAGCGCAACACGATCGCCCGTGAGGCACTGGTTCAACTGGTCAACGGTGATTCGCGGCTCCGTCGGCAGATGCTTGTCCGGCTCATTGTTCTTTCTCCCGATGGCTGGAGATGGGAGGTCGACCCCGGCCTCTTCCTGGAGTTCGCCGATCCGGCGGCACTCACCGATCGGGGAAGCCGTAACCACCCATTCATCGCCGACGCCGACGTGAGAGGCATGCTGGCCGAAGGTTGGCGGCGCGTTTTCACGCGGTGCACTCAGGAGATGTGGAGGGCACCGCTACGGCAGTGGCTGTACGTGGCTCTTGGCGACGAGCGCAATCGTGAGGTGCTGCTCGACATCCTCGTCGAGAGCAGTGAGGGGCGAGGCAACATCCTGGGCCTTCTATACGCCGCCGTCCGCAATATGCCTCGGCCCGCAGCGGACGATCAGGAGCGTCACACCGTCTTTCGCGACATCGTCCTGCGGAAAATCTGCGCCGTCCAGGGCATCCGGATCGCATGAGCAACCACGTCACCAGTACGGAACAGGGGAGGGCACCATGAGTACGGGCCGTGACACGGTCGTGATCTACTTTGCCGCCATCGGTGGGGTCCTGCTGGTCGGCCTCGTCCTTTTCGCTCCCTGGCAGATATGGGGACCGGTCCTTGCCTTGGCGCTCATAGCCGTGGCGTTCCTTCTGATCAGAGCCTTCAGGCAGCGCCGATCGAATATTCCGCCGGAGCCCTCGCCCCGCTACGCGCCTTCACCGCCACCTGTGAAGCACCGGGAACAGAAAGTGGAGCGAGTTTCGCTACCGAGCAAGGAGGAGGACTACGACTTCCTGTTCTCCGCGACGGTGCTCTGGTCGCCGCTCGCCTTCACGACGGATGAGGACAAGGTCAACGCGGCCGCCCTGGCGGTCAACGCGATACTGAAACGAGCAGAGGAGATCACCAGGCAGCGAGAACCGGGCCGGGCCTCGCTCGTTCAACACGAACTGGGGGGCATCCTGGGCACAATGCAGGCCGATGACACCCGATGCGTGCAGGCGATGGCCGAGTCGGTTGAGGTCACCCTTCCCGCCCATGACCAGGAAAGACTGGAGAAGCTCGCCAGGATACGCAAGAAGGAAGCCGTCTGGGAACACGAGCGGAAGTACGAACAGAACAAGCGCGAGTACCTGGGGGAGGACGTGCTCAAGGACACCGGTAGTGCCGTGGTCTGGTGGCTGGCAAGAAACGACGAGCATGTGGAAAAGGCGGTGAACGACATCGGCCTTCTCACCCGGCTGTCCTTCGCGGCCAACAACAAGGAACTACCCGAGGGCTTCCGGCATCTCCAGTCGGACACGGACTCCGATGACCTGCCCGAGGCATCCCGCCTCCCCTTCGGGAACGGAGCCTCCGCGGTCGACTGCTTCACCGCCTTCCTCCATAAACTGGATTTCAAGGAGGAAGACTCGCAGAGCACACTTTTCGCTCACGAGGTGGCCACGCTGGTCGGCAAGCACGGCCGACCGGAGGTGGCTGATGAGATCATGCTCCGGTTCGACACGGAGGCTTCTCCCTTCGGCCCCCTACCGGATCCGCCGACCGACTGGCCGAACGATGTCCCCGAAGAGACCGGACAGGATTGAGCACGCTCATGGAAGCCGAACTGGCGGCGCTGGCGGCTTCTGGGGCCACGACGCTGATCGCACTGATGGTCTCGGATACCTGGACTCAGGTGAAGGAAAGGTTCGCGCGCGCATTCAGTCGTACCGGGGACTCGGAAGACCTGCTGCGGGACCTTGAGGTTTCCCGGGCCACACTGATGGCCGCCCTCGCACACGGCGATGACGAGAAAGCAGCCGAGATCGAGATCGAGTGGCGATCCCGGTTGCTCTACCTGATGCGATCGGACCCCGGCCTGATCGAGGAACTGCGGAGTCTTCCGACCTCACCCGTGGGCACCGTGTACAACAGCATCAGCGGAAAAGTGCAGTCCGGTCTGGTGATCCAGGCCGGCCGGATATCCGGATCCACCTTTCACCCAGTCCGACCGGACGATCATGCTGGTGAGTCTGAGGACGAGGCCCAGAGCGGCCTTGGCATGGAGTGATGCGGACCTTGACCGCCCTGACCAACTCCGAGGTGCGGGCACTCCTGGCTGGATGACGTGGGCGACCAGATGAGCACGCCCGACCGTCTCACGTACCGTACGGGCACCTCTTCGCGCCCGTACGGTACGTCGTCAACGGCATGGCGGCCTGAATCGGGGAAGGGAGAGGCCGTCATGCCTGCTCAGGGGTGGTCAATTCCGGTGAGCGCGGTCATCTCCGCCTCGCGCATCTGCGCCTTGAGGCCCTCGACGGTGCGGTCGCAGAGCAGCAGCGGTTCGGGGGTGGGCCAGGTGGCGATGGCGTGGAAGAGACGGCTGCCGGTGCCGTACAGCACGGCCCAGCCGGGCCAGGTGATCTGCAGTATCGCGGCCTCGGTGCGGGCTTCGTGGTCCCAGGTGTAGTGCGGGACCGAACCGGGGGGCACGCCGTCGCGGTGACGACCGCGAGGGCGGGCAAGGCGTCGCCGGATCACGAGATCACCTGCCCGGCGGCCCGCTGCCGCGCCTGTCGTGCGATGGCCTCCTGTCGGTCGGTCTCGGCGCGCAGGGCCTCAAGGCTGTCGGCGCCGACCGTCCGTTCGGCTTCGGCGTGAAACGCCAGGGCGCAGAAGGGCCTCTCCCGGCTGGCCCACAGCCGTCCGGCGTCACTGAGGATCAGCCGCCAACCGGGAATGGTGGTGGATTCAGCATCGGTCATTGATTGGACCTCCATCCGATCAAGGGCCCGTCCGGTCGCTCGCATGGTTGAACAGGCCCGTTTTGTGAGGTGAGGAGGGTGTGGAGGGGGGCGTCGTACGGGCCGGGCGGCCGGTAAGAAGACGGGGTCATCGCTGCGTGGTGCATGCGGACAGCGTGGCCGTCGCGGGGGACGGCGAAGTATCACAGGTTCGTGAAACTCGAATTCGCTACGGCAGGCCGAGCCAGCTCGCGAAGCCGCTGAGGCTTCGGGGACGTCGCCGTTCGAGGTTGACGAGCATCCGGACGGTTTCGCGGACCATCGGATGGTTGCGGGTCTGTTGAGGGGCGGCCCGACGGGCGGCGAGCAGTGTCTCCAGGGCCTTCTGGCGGTTGCCGTGGTAGAGCCAGCCGCGCGCCAGGTCGATGTAGTGGTGGCCGAGCCGGACAGGTGCGACCGCTGGAGAGAGTGCTGTGTGCTGAGCGCGGCGGATTGCTTCGCCGCCGTCGTACATCTCCACCGCGGCTGCGACCTCGTGCATGATCACGTTGGAGGGGCCGAATTCCAGGCCGTAGTGGTTCGCGTCCTGGCCCAGTACGCGGGCGGCCTCGCGGGCGTGTTCGATGTGGTCGAACGCGGTCTGCCGGTCAGCCGCACGGGCAGCGAAGATCGCGGATCGGAGATGGGCCGCGCCGTACACGCTCAGTTCGGCGGCGGTCAGCCGGCCGAGGTCCTCGCCGACCTCGCGCCGTATCCGATCCAGGAGGATCAGCCCCTTGTCGTAGGTGGCCGTCGCCAGGAACAGCGTCGAACGCTGCCACTGCGTGCGGGCGACCCGCAGCGGGTCCTGTGACGCCTGGGCCGCCCATGCCACGCGATCCATGGCGAGGCCCCGCAGGTCGAAGTAGCCCAGCGTGTAGGCGATCGCCGTCACCCCGGTGTACGCCTCGGAGAGCAGCCCGAAAAGTTCGTCACGTCGGGCTCCCTCGCTGGCGTGAACGGCTCGCGTCAGCTCTTCCAGCAGGCCCGGAAGCATCTCCCCGAGCTGGATGTACCGGGCCTGCCTGCCCAGTGCGGACGCGCGCCGCACGTCCGCGCGGAGCTGCTCTGTCGGCGGCGGTGGGACGTCCTCGTCGGGCAGGTCCCAGGACAGGAGTGCTCGTCGGAGCTGCGGGACGCACTCGTGGATCCGGTCCTCTCGCGTGCCGGGGTCACGGTACGGCTGGCCGGTCAGCTCACCGAGCTCGATCCGCAGGGTCCGCGCCACAGCGGTGATAAGGGCCTGCGTGGCCGGTTTGTGCCCCCGTTCGACCTGGGCGATCAGGCTCTTGGAACAGGGCACTCGGTCAGCGAGTTGCTGCTGCGTCAGACCGCGCAGCTTGCGAGCCTGGGCGATCCGCCGCCCGACAGCTTCTTCGGCGGCTGGGCCATTCGTACTGCCGTCGCGCATGAGCAGGCCCCACACGTATCTGTAACGGTCCTTACAACCTCAGGCTACGTGCGGAGCCTTTGGTGTGTCAGGGGAACGTCGTGCGGATCGGTTGAGCGGCGATGGCGGGTGCGCCACTCGGCCTTCGCGTGACCATGGGGAAGACCCTTGACAGTGGGATTTCCGGAGGTCACGCTGTTGCGTATAGCGCTGCTTGTTCTGCTTTACGAAACCGGGGTTTGTTGCGATGATCCCTGTCTGCCCCCTCGCGGCCCTTCCTCCGGGTGAGGCCCATCGGCTCGACGTCGACCCGCCCATCGCTGTCTTCCACACCGAGGACGGCGAGATCTACGCCGTGGACGACACCTGCACCCACCAGGACGCCTCGCTCTCCGACGGGTGGCTGGAGGGGTGTGAGATCGAGTGCCCCCTGCACGCCTCCAGCTTCGACCTGCGGACGGGACGTCCGAGCAGCCCCCCTGCCAAGCTGCCGCTGCGCACCCACCGGGTGGTGGTCTCCGACGACACCGTCTACGTGGTGCCCTCCGAGGAGCCGCCGAACCTGCCGCCCGGCGTGCGCGCGAGTACCGCATGACGCCGACGCGCGCCCTCCCCGGCAACGGCCGCCCCAACCCGTCGACATGGCAGACCAGGGAGCGATCGTGACCGCGAGAAGCCTGCCGCCCAGCGTGATCGCCACCCTGCCCGGCGGCTACTACACTGACGAGAACGTCTTCGCCCTGGAGCAGGCCCGCATCTTCGAGTCGATGTGGTTCTGCGTGGTCCGGGCCTCCGATCTGGGAAAGCCGGGGGCTTTCCGGACCGTCCAGGTGGGCCGGGAGAGCGTCCTGGTCACCCGGGCCAGGGACGACTCGATCCGGGCCTTCCTCAACGTGTGCCGCCACCGTGGCGCCCGGATACGTACCGAGGAGTCCGGCGAGGTCAGGCGGGCCTTCCAGTGCCCGTACCACGCCTGGACCTACGATCTTGAGGGCAGGCTGATCGCCGCGCCGAACCTGACGAGGATGCCCGACCTCGACCGGGTCGAGTACGGGCTGGTCAACGTGGCCGTGCGCGAGTGGAGTGGGTACGTGTGGGTCTGCCTGGCCGACGAGCCGCCGTCGTTCGAGGCGGATGTGATCGGTGAGGCGACGGCCCGGCTGGGCGACGAGCGGGCCATCGAGAGCTACGACATCGCCAACCTGGCGGTGGGCCGCAGGATCGTCTACGACGTGCGGGCCAACTGGAAGCTCATCGTCGAGAACTTCATGGAGTGCTACCACTGCGCCACCATCCATCCCGAGCTCACCGAGGTGCTGCCGGAGTTCGCCGACGGCTACGCGGCGCAGTCCTTCGTCGGGCACGGAGCGGAGTTCGGCGAGGAGATCCGGGGGTTCACCGTCGACGGCTCGGCGGGAGTGGACCGTATCCCGGGGGTCGGCGAGGAGCAGGACCGCCGCTACTACGCGATCACCATCAAACCGCAGGTCTTCGTCAACCTGGTGCCCGACCACGTGATCTGGCACCGGATGTTCCCGCTGGCGGCCGACCGGACGATCGTGGAGTGCGACTGGCTCTTCCTCAGGGACGTCGTGGAGGCGGGCACCGATCTCGGTCCGTCCGTCGAGCTCTTCCACCGGGTCAACGAGCAGGACTTCGCGGCCTGTGAGAGGTGCCAGCCGGCGATGAACTCCCGCGCGTACGCCCGGGGCGGGGTCCTGGTGCCCAGCGAGCACCACATCGGGGGCTTCCACGACTGGCTGATCGACAGGCTGGGTACCGGGCCGGACTGATGGAAGGGGAGCGCCTATAGTGTGCGCAACCCGCCGTTTCAGGGGGGGAGGGCAAGGAAGGAGGCGCGAGGATGGCCAGGAAGGCTCCGCGCGACGACGTCAACGAGGACGGCATCGAGATCGGGTCCCCCAAGGAGTGGGCGGCCGGTATACCGGGAGTGACCCGGTCGTTGCTGACCGCCAATGCCCAGATGGGCGTCGGCCGCACCCTCCTCACCCTGGCCGGGGTCAACCAGAAGGAAGGCTTCGACTGCCCCGGTTGCGCCTGGCCCGAGGGGGAGCACCGCAGCCCGTTCGAGTTCTGCGAGAACGGCGCGAAGGCGGTGGCCGAGGAGGCCACCGTCCGCAGGGTCACCCGTGACTTCTTCGCCCGGCACACCGTCGACGACCTGGCCGGGCACACCGAGTACTGGCTGGGCCAGCAGGGGCGGCTCACCGAGCCGATGCACAAGCCCGCCGGCTCCGACCACTACGTCCCGGTGAGCTGGGACGACGCCTTCTCCCTGATCGCGCGGGAGCTGCGCGCGCTGGACAGCCCGGACGAGGCGCTCTTCTACACCTCGGGGCGCACCTCGAACGAGGCCGCGTTCGCCTACCAGCTCCTGGTGCGCAGGTTCGGCACCAACAACCTGCCGGACTGCTCCAACATGTGCCACGAGTCCAGCGGCTCGGCGCTCACCGAGACCCTCGGTATCGGCAAGGGCACGGTCTCGCTGGAGGATCTCCACCGGGCCGACCTGATCTTCGTGGTCGGTCAGAATCCCGGCACCAACCACCCGCGCATGCTCTCGGCGTTGGAACGAGCCAAGCGCGAAGGTGCCCGGATCGTCGCGGTCAACCCGCTGCCCGAGGCCGGGCTGCTCCGCTTCAAGAACCCGCAGCGGGCCTCCGGGCTGGTGGGCAAGGGTACGACGCTGTCCGACAGGTTCCTGCAGATCCGGCTCAACGGCGACCTCGCGCTCTTCAAGGCGATGTCGCTGCTGCTGCTGGAGGCCGAGGAGGCCGCCCCCGGCACCGTGATCGACCGCGACTTCGTCGAGGCGCACACCCACGGCTTCGACGAATGGGCCGAGGATCTGCGCTCCCTGGACTGGGCGGAGGTCGAGGAGGCGACCGGGCTGGACCGCCCGGCCGTCGAGGAGGCCGTACGGGAGGTGCTGGGCGCGAAGTCGGTGATCGTGTGCTGGGCGATGGGGCTCACCCAGCACAGGAACTCCGTCGCCACCATCAGGGAGGTCGTCAACTTCCTGTTGCTGCGCGGCAACGTGGGCCGCGCGGGCGCCGGGGTCTGCCCGGTCAGGGGCCACTCCAACGTCCAGGGTGACCGCACGATGGGCATCTACGAGAAGCCACCGGCCCGGTTCCTGGACGCGCTGCGCGACGAGTTCGGCTTCGAGCCGCCCCGCGAGCACGGCTTCGACACCGTGGAGGCGATCAGGGCGCTCCGCTCCGAGCGGGCGAAGGTCTTCATCGCGATGGGCGGCAACTTCGTGTCGGCCACCCCCGACACGGCGGCGACCGAGGAGGCGATGCGCCGGGCCAGGCTGACGGTGCAGGTCTCCACCAAGCTGAACCGCTCGCACGCCGTCTGCGGGCGCGAGGCGCTCATCCTGCCCACGCTGGGACGGACCGAACGCGACGGCGACCGTTTCGTCACGGTCGAGGACTCCATGGGCATGGTGCACGCCTCGCGGGGCAGACTGCGGCCCGCCTCCGACGATCTGCTCTCCGAGGTGGAGATCGTCTGCCGGCTGGCCGTGGAGCTGTTCGGTGACGATCCGCACGTGCCCTGGCAGGAGTTCGCGGCCGACTACGACGCGATCCGCGACCGGGTCTCCCGGGTGGTGCCCGGATTCGACGACTTCAACACCAAGATCCGCGCTCCCGGCGGCTTCGCGCTGCCCAACGCGCCCCGCGACGAGCGACGCTTCCCGACCGCGACGGGCAAGGCCAACTTCACGGTCAACGAGCTGGAGGTGCTGCGGGTGCCGCCGGGGCGGCTGCTGCTGCAGACGGTCCGCAGCCACGACCAGTACAACACCACGATCTACGGCATGGACGACCGCTACCGGGGCGTGCGCAACGGCCGCCGGGTGGTCTTCGTGCACGCCGACGACCTGGCCGAGCGGGAACTGGCCGACGGGGACATGGTGGACCTGGTCAGCGAGTGGCCCGACGGGGAGCGCAGGGCGGAGGCCTTCCGCGCGGTCGCCTACCCGACCGCGCGCGGCTGCTGCGCCGCGTACTTCCCGGAGACCAACGTGCTCGTCCCGCTCGACTCGGTGGCGGAGACCTCCAACACCCCCACCTCCAAGAGCGTGGTGGTCAGACTCGTCCGGCGGGAGCCCGCCGACGGCTGAATATCCGTGGTCAGGCTCGTCCGGCGTACCCCAGGCGGTGGCTGATGTCGCGGGCGCCGGCGATCACGAGCGGTGCCAGCTCGTGCAGCCGGTCCTCGCCGAGGCGGTACGCGGGGCCTGACGCGCTGACCGCGGCGACGATCTCACCGTCGTAGGAGCGGACGGGCGCGGCGACGGCGTTCAGGCCGATCTCGTACTCCTCGACGGTGACGGCGTAACCCCGCTCGCGGGCCTCTCCCAGTTGCTCCTCCAGGGCGGCGACGGAGGTGATCGTGTTCGGGGTGTAGCGTTCCAGGCCGCTCGCGGAGAGCAGCCGGGCCCGGTGCGCCTCGTCGAGGTGGGCCAGCAGGACCTTCCCGCTGGAGGTGGCGTGCAGCGGGGTGAGCTGGCCGACCCAGTTGTGCGTGGTGACGGCGGAAGGGCCGCGTACCTGGTCCAGGTTGACCGCGTAGTGGGAGCGCAGCACCGCCAGGTTCACCGTCTCGCCGAGCTCCTCGGCGAGACGGTGGCAGACCGGGCGGCTCTGCTGGGTCAGGTCGAGCCGGGAGGCCACCCCGCCCGCGAGGCGGACGAGGCCGAAGCTGAGGCGGTATTTTCCCCGGTCCTCGGCCTGCTCGACCAGGCCGCGCGCCTCCAGCGCGCCCAGCAGCCGGAACGCCGTCGACTTGTGCACCGATATCTCCTGGGCTATCTCGCTCACCCCGGCCTCGCGGCGTTCGGCGAGGATCTCCAGGATGGTGATGGCCCGGTCGACGGACTGGACTCCACCGCCGCTGTCGGTGCGATCGTTGCCCATGGCGCAACTGTAGGCGCTGGAAAGGGAACGAACGTCATCGGGGACGACGACATCCGTTGCGAATGGTGCACCCTATTGCGCTATTAGCTCCAATTTCGGACACTGTTCCTGCTTGAGGGAGGCGAGGCGGACATGTACGACTTTGTCATCGTTGGAGGTGGCTCGGCCGGGAGCGCCCTCGCCAACCGGCTCTCCGCCGACCCCGCCAACCGGGTACTGGTGCTGGAGGCGGGCCGCCCGGACTACCCGTGGGACGTCTTCATCCACATGCCGGCCGCGCTGCCCTTCCCCATCGGGAACCGTTTCTACGACTGGAAGTACACCTCCGAGCCCGAGCCGCACATGCACGGCCGCCGCATCTACCACGCCCGGGGCAAGGTGCTGGGCGGATCGAGCAGCATCAACGGCATGATCTTCCAGCGGGGCAACCCGCTGGACTACCAGCGCTGGGGCGCCGACCCCGGCATGGAGACCTGGGACTTCGCCCACTGCCTGCCGTATTTCAAGCGCATGGAGAACTGCCTGGCCGCCGACCCCGCCGACCCGATGCGCGGGCGGGGCGGGCCCCTCGTGCTGGAGCGCGGGCCGGTGCGCAACCCGCTGTTCGGGGCGTTCTTCGAGGCGGTGCAGCAGGCCGGACATCCGCTGACCGACGACGTCAACGGCTACCGCCAGGAGGGCTTCGCCCGCTTCGACCGCAACATCAGCAGGGGACGCCGGCTGTCCGCCGCCCGCGCCTACCTGCACCCGGTCGCCAACCGCCCCAACCTGGAGGTCAGGACGCGGGCGCACGTCACCAGGATCCTCTTCGAGAAGAAGCGGGCCGTCGGCGTCGAGTACGACGGCCGAAAGGTTCGCGCGGGCGAGGTCATCCTCTGCGGCGGCGCGATCAACTCCCCGCAGCTGCTCCAGCTCTCCGGGGTGGGCGACGCCGCCGAGCTGGGCGCCCTCGGCGTCGACGTCGTGTGCGACCTGCCGGGCGTCGGTGAGAACCTCCAGGACCACCTGGAGGTCTACATCCAGTACGGCTGCAGGCGGCCGGTCTCGATGCAGCCCGCGATGAAGTGGCGCAACCGGCCGTGGATCGGCGCGCGCTGGTTGTTCGCGCGCAGCGGCCCCGGTGCGACCAACCACTTCGAGGCGGGTGGCTTCATCCGGGGCAACGACGACGTCGACTACCCCAACCTGATGTTCCACTTCCTGCCCATCGCGGTCCGCTACGACGGCTCGGCTCCGGCGGGCGGGCACGGCTACCAGGTGCACATCGGGCCGATGTACTCGGACTCCCGAGGCTCGGTGAAGATCAGGAGCACCGACCCCCGGGTCCACCCGGCGCTCCGTTTCAACTACCTGTCCACCGCGCAGGACCGGCGCGAGTGGGTGGAGGCGGTCCGGGCCGCCCGCGACATCCTCAACCAGCCGGCCATGGACGAGTTCAACGCGGGGGAGCTGTCGCCGGGGCCCGGGGTCGAGACCGACGAGGAGATCCTCGACTGGGTGGCCAGGGACGGTGAGACCGCGCTGCACCCCTCGTGCACCGCACGGATGGGTGTCGACGACATGTCCGTGGTGGACCCGCTCACCATGCGGGTACACGGCCTTGAGGGGCTGCGCGTGGTGGACGCCTCGGTGATGCCGTACGTGACCAACGGCAACATCTACGCGCCGGTCATGATGGTGGCGGAGAAGGCGGCGGACCTGATCCTGGGCAACACCCCGCTCGCCGCCGAACACGTCGACTTCTACCGCCATCGCGACGGCTTGGCCCACTGATCACGGGTGCGTTGACCAGCCATCCGGCCATGCGGTCCGCTTACGTGCCGGATGTCGAATTCTCGCTGAAAAAAGTCGGTTCACCATTCGGATAATGGCGGGGGTGAGATTTCCGCGATTGTGCTGGCACGGTAACAAAGCCGGTAGAGCCTTGACTGCGTGAATAAGAGGGTCGATTCTGTTTCTCGCTGAGCGGTCCGATGCGCCATACGCAACGAGCAACGAGCTACGCGATGACCGGAAGGATGCCCCTTCGTGTCAGATCTCCACCTCGACGGCGACCGGAGAGATCTCGTCGCGGAGAATCAGCGGGCCGTCCTCGACGTGCGCGGTCTCTGGAAGGTCTTCGGCCCGCGTGCCGACCGGGTCGTCGGAACTCCGCTGGCGGAGCTCTCGCGAAGTGAGCTGAGGGCCAGGACGGGCTGCGTGACCGCGATCCGCGACGTCTCCTTCACCGTGCGGCCCCAGGAGGTCTTCGTCGTCATGGGCCTGTCCGGCTCGGGCAAGTCCACCCTCGTACGCTGCCTGACCCGGCTCGTCGAGCCGACGGCGGGAGAGGTGCTGTTCGACGGCGAGGACATCCGCAAGGCCGACGGCCGGCGGCTGCGCGAGCTGCGCCGCCACCGCTTCGCGATGGTGTTCCAGAACTTCGGGCTGCTGCCGCACCGGCGGGTCCTGGACAACGTGGCCTACGGGCTGGAGATCCGCGGGACGCGCAAGGAGGCCCGCTACGAGCGGGCCAGGCAGATGGTCGAGCTCGTCGGGCTCTCCGGCTCCGAGGACTCCTACCCCGACCAGCTCTCCGGCGGCATGCAGCAGCGCGTCGGACTGGCCAGGGCGCTCGCGGTGGATCCCGACGTGCTCTTCTTCGACGAGCCGTTCTCCGCGCTCGACCCGCTGATCAGGCGGGACATGCAGAACGAGGTCATCCGGCTGCACCGCGAGGTGGGCAAGACGATGATCTTCATCACACACGACCTGAGCGAGGCCCTCAAGCTCGGCGACCGCATCCTGATCATGCGCGACGGCGAGCTCGTCCAACTGGGCACACCTGAGGAGGTCGTCGGGGCACCGGTGGACGGCTACGTGCGCGAGTTCGTCAGGGACGTGCCCCGCTCGCACGTGCTCACCACTCGCTGGATCATGCGTCCGCCCCGCTCCGACGAGCCGCTGGACGGGCCGGAGATCGGGCCGGACGTCGTGGTACGCGACGCCGTGCACACGGTGCTGCGTGCGACGAGCCCGGTCAGGGTGGTCGACGGCGGCGGGCCGCTGGGCGTCGTCACCGCCGAGGAACTCCTCGGCGTCCTCGCCGAGCCGTCCCCTGCGGAGGTCTCCGTGACGCGCGCCGAACCCCCGGAGGAGAAGGCCCCCGGGGAACTCACCGGGAGGACTTCCGGCGAGTCCAGCGAGCCGCTCCCGGCGGAGACACAGGCGGAGATCCCGGAGAAGGGCACGGGCGAGTCCGCCGAGCCGGCCAGGGCAGGGGATCAGGGGTGACGGCCACCCCGGCCACCACGACCGGTGGCCTGCGGCGCCTGCCCACCTGGCCCCGCCGCTACCTGCTGACCGCCGTCATCGCGGCGTGGGTGCTCGTCTGGGTGTTCGTTCAGGGCCGTGACACCTTCCAGCTCGGTGGCGCGGAGCTGACGCCGCTGCACCTGCGGATCAACGAGGCGAGCGAGGTCATCGACAACAGCAGGAACGACAACCCGTTCTTCCTGTACTTCGTCAACTACGTCCGGCTCTTCCTCGACGAGGCCGTCACGTTCGTCCAGGCGCTGATCAGCAGGCCGTCCTTCGGGCGGCCGCTGCCGGTCATCGGCTGGCTGGGCGTGGTCACCGTCGCCACGGCGGCCGCGCTGCTCTGGGGCAACCTCAGGGTCGCGGTGCTGACCGCGGCCGGTTTCGCCTCCTTCGGCCTGCTGGGCCTGTGGGAGGAGAGCATGGACACCCTCGCTCTCACCCTGGCCGCGGTCGTGATCTCGCTGCTGATCGGCATCCCGCTCGGCGTCTGGGCCGGGGTGAACGACCGGTTCAACCGCCTGGTCACCCCGGTGCTCGACTTCATGCAGACGATGCCGACGTTCGTCTATCTCGCGCCGCTCACCCTGTTCTTCCTCATCGGCCCGGCGAGCGCCACCGTGGCGACGGTCGTCTACGCCGCACCGCCCGCGATCCGCATCACCGCGCACGGCATCCGCGAGGTGCGCCCCGCGACCCTGGAGGCCGGCACCTCGCTGGGCTCGACCGCCTGGCAGCTGCTGGGCAAGGTACGGCTCCCGCTGGCCAAGCGGACCATCATCGTCGGCGTCAACCAGACCATCATGGCCGCGCTCTGCATGGTCACCATCGCCGCGCTGATCGACGCCCCGGGACTGGGCAAGACGGTCATCAAGGCGCTGGAGACCCTCGACGTCGGCAGCGCCTTCAACGCGGGCCTGGCCATCGTCATCATGGCCATCGTCCTCGACCGGGTCACCTCCGCCGCCGGCAGGCGTGTCGAGATCCGGTACCGGGCCGGCCGTCCGCGCAGGCCCGGCCGCCGCCGTGCCGGGATCGGCGCCGTCCTGGCGGGCACCGGCGTGCTGGTCTACCTCTCCCACACCTACGTGTGGGCAGCGGAGTTCCCGAGCGAGGCGAACCTGGGGCCGTACGTCCGCCGGGGCGTCGACGCGGCGACCCTGTGGGTGCAGGACAACCTGGCGGCCTACACCGGTGCGTTCAAGAACGCCGTCTCCTACGGTCTGCTCAACCCGTTCGAGGCCCTGCTCACCGGCTCGCCGTGGTGGCTGATCGCCGCGGTGGTGCTCGCGTTCGCCGCCGTCCTGGCGAACGTCAGGGTCGTGCTCGTCACCGCGGCCTGCCTCGCCCTGCTCGTGGTGCTCGGCCTGTGGCAGGACAGCATGGTGACGCTGGCCTCGACGCTGGTGGCCACGGTCCTGGTGATGGTCCTCGGCGTGGCGTTCGGCGTCTGGATGGGGCGCAGCGACCGTGTCGACCAGCTGGTGCGGCCCGCCCTGGACGCCGGGCAGACCATGCCGCCGTTCGTCTACCTGGTGCCGATCCTCGGCCTGTTCGGCGCGACCCGGGTCACCGCGATCACCGCCGCGGTCGTCTACGCCGCGCCGGTCGCGATCAAGCTCGTCGCGGACGGCATCCGCGGTGTCTCCCCGAGCGCGGTGGAGGCCGCCACGGCCGCGGGCTCGAACACCTGGCAGCTCATCACCAAGGTGCAGCTGCCGATGGCGCGCAGCGCGGTGACCCTCGCGGCCGGTCAGGGACTCATCTACGTGCTGGCCATGGTCGTCGTCGGCGGTCTGGTCGGCGCGGGCGCGCTCGGCTACGACGTGGTGGCGGGCTTCTCCCAGCTGCAGTTGCGGGGCAAGGGGCTCGCGGCGGGCGTGGCGATCGTCGTACTCGGGATCATGCTGGAGCGCATCACCAGGACGGCGGCGCGGCGGGCGGACGCCGAGGCACACGGCGCCCGCTGAGCAGGACAGACGGAAATCCCGGACGGCCGCCGACGGCGGCCTCATGTACAGGAGGACTTTGGTGACAGTTTCCAGGACCGGGCGGCCACGGACGTTGGCGTTCCTGCTCGCCACCGGCCTCCTCGTCTCCGCGTGCGGCGGGGCGAAGGTCGGCGAGAGCGGCGACGGCACAGCCGCGTCCGCCACCTCGGGCGCGGACGGCAAGAAGCCCTGCGGCGCGGTCAACATCGCCATCAACCCGTGGGTCGGGTACGAGGCGACCGCGGCGGTCATCGCCGAGGTGGCCGAGAAGGAGCTCGGCTGCGCGGTCACGAAGAAGGACCTCAAGGAGGAGGTCGCCTGGCAGGGGTTCGCCACCGGCCAGGTCGACGCCATCGTGGAGAACTGGGCGCACGACGACCTGAAGAAGAAGTACATCGAGGAACAGAAGGTCGCCGTCGCGGCGGGTTCGACGGGTAACAAGGGAGTCATCGGCTGGTACGTGCCGCCGTGGATGGCCGAGAAGTACCCCGACATCACCGACTGGAAGAACCTCAACAAGTACGCCGAGCTGTTCAAGACCTCGGAGTCGGGCGACAAGGGGCAGTTGCTCGACGGCGACCCGTCCTTCGTGACCAACGACGCGGCCCTGGTGAAGAACCTGAAACTGGACTACAAGGTCGTCTACGCGGGCAGCGAGGCGGCGCTGATCACCGAGTTCAGGAAGGCGGAGAAGGAGAAGAAGGCGCTGCTCGGCTACTTCTACGAGCCGCAGTGGTTCCTGGCGGAGGTCAAGCTCGTCAAGGTGAACCTGCCCGAGTACACCGAGGGCTGCGACGCCGATGCCGAGAAGGTGGCCTGCGACTACCCGCTCTACGACCTCGACAAGATCGTGAGCAGGAAGTTCGCCGACTCCGGCAGCCCGGCCTACGAGCTGGTCAAGAACTTCTCCTGGACGAACGAGGACCAGAACCTGGTGGCCAAGTACATCTCCGAGGACAAGATGACGGCCGAGGAGGCCGCGGAGAAGTGGGTCGGCGACAACCCCGACAAGGTGAAGGCCTGGCTCCCCACCGGCTGAGCGGGCGACGGTCCCGGCGGACTGCGAGACACCTCGGGCGCGGCGTCATACGGATCGGGCGCGCCGCGGACGGCTGCGTCCGCGGCGTGCCCCGATGCCGTGCCCGGACCCTTCAGCGACGAGTACGGCCCGTTCTTGACAGTGCCACCCGCAAAGGGAGAATCTGTTGCGGGAAGCGCACCGTGTTCCGGACTGTGCAACGACGGAGGTGTGTATGTCGGGCCAACGCGTTGTCATCATCGGAGCCGGTGTCGTCGGGGCGGCCCTGGCCGACGAACTCTCGGCGAAGGGCTGGGACGACATCACGGTCGTCGACCAGGGTGCCGTGCCCGCCACCGGCGGATCGTCCTCCCACGCGCCAGGGCTGGTGTTCCAGACCAACCCGTCCAAGACCATGACCGAGCTGGCCCGCTACACGGTCGAAAAGCTCGTCGCGCTCGACTGCTTCCTCCAGGTGGGCGGCCTGGAGGTGGCCACCACGCCCGAGAGGCTCGCCGAACTGCACCGCCGCCACGGCTGGGCCACCGCCTGGGGGCTCGAGGCGCGCCTGCTCACCCCCGAGGAGTGCGTGGAGCACCACTCCCTGCTCGACAAGGCCAAAGTCCTCGGCGGGCTGTTCGTCCCGACCGACGGCCTGGCCGGAGCCGTACGCGCCGTCGAGGTCCAGCTGGAGCGAGCACAGGAGCGGGGCGTACGCGTGCTGGACCGGCACGAGGTGCTGGACATCCGGGTCGAGGACGACCGGGTGGCGGCCGTCGTCACCGACCGGGGTGAGATCCCCGCCGACCTCGTGGTCTGCTGCGCCGGTATCTGGGGCCCCAGGATCGCGGGCATGGTCGGCATGGCGCTGCCGCTGACCCCCCTGGCCCACCAGCTCGCCTGGACCGGCCCCGTCCCCGCGCTCGGCGGGCAGAGCGCGGAGGCCGTCCGGCCGATCCTGCGTCACCAGGACGCCGACCTGTACTACCGGGAGCGGTTCGAGCGGCTCGGCATCGGCTACTACGGTCACCGCCCGATGCCGATCACCCCGGAGGAGATCCTCCCGGTCGCCGACGCCGAGGTCATGCCCTCGGTGCTGCCGTTCACCGGCGACGACTTCGCCCCCGCCTGGGCCGAGACACGGGCGCTGCTGCCCGCCACCGAGCAGGCGGTGCTCGAAGAGGGCGTCAACGGCCTGTTCTCCTTCACCACCGACAACATGCCGTTGCTCGGCCGGTCGCGCGACGTGCGGGGCTTCTGGGTGGCCGAGGCCGTGTGGGTCACCCACTCGGCGGGGGTGGGCCGGGCCATGGCCGAATGGCTGGCCGACGGCCACTGCTCCTCCTTCGACCTGCACGAGTGCGACGTCAACCGGTTCGAGGCCCACCAGCTGGCCCCCGAGTACGTGCGCACCCGTGACTGCCAGAACTTCGTCGAGGTCTACGACATCATCCACCCGCTCCAGCCGGCCGAGAACCTGCGCCCGCTGCGCACCAGCCCCTTCCACGCCCGCCAGCGCGAGCTGGGCGCGTACTTCCTGGAGGCCGCCGGCTGGGAGCGCCCCCAGTGGTACGAGGCCAACGCGCCACTGCTCGAAGGCCGCGACATCCCCCGGCCGAACGACTGGGCCGCCCGTTACTGGTCACCGATCGTCGGTGCCGAGGCTCAGGCCTCGCGCGAGGCCGTCGCGCTCTACGACATGAGTGCGCTCAAGCGGATCGAGGTCGCGGGCCGGGGAGCCGCCGCCTTCCTCCAGCGGATCTCCACCGGCGACGTCGACAAGTCCGTCGGCTCCGTCACCTACTGCCTGCTGCTCGACCACGACGGCGGTATCCGCAGCGACATCACCGTGGCCAGACTGGGCCGCGACCTGTTCCAGGTCGGCGCCAACGGCAACCTCGACCTCGACTGGCTCCACCGTCACCTGCCCGCCGACGGATCGGTCACCGTCACCGACGTCACGCCGGGCACCTGCTGCGTCGGCGTCTGGGGTCCGCGGGCCCGTGACGTCGTGGCCCCGCTGGCCGGTCCCGGTTTCGGCCCCGGCGGCTTCCGCTACTTCCGGGGTGCGCGCGCCCACGTCGGCACCGTGCCCGTCACCGCGCTGCGGCTCTCCTACATCGGGGAGCTGGGCTGGGAGCTCTACACGACCGCCGACATGGGCGCCAAGCTGTGGGACACCCTCTGGGAGGCCGGCCAGGCCCACGGGATCATCGCCGGAGGCCGGGGCGCCTTCAACAGCCTGCGGCTGGAGAAGGGCTATCGCTCCTTCGGCACCGACATGACCTACGAGCACGATCCCTACGAGGCCGGCCTCGGCTTCGCCGTGCGCAAGGCCGGCAGGGGCGACTTCATCGGCCGCGCGGCCCTGGCCGAGCGTGGCGCGGCGACCCGGCGCAGGCTGACCTGCCTCACCGTCGACGATCCCGCCGCCGTCGTCATGGGCAAGGAGCCGGTGTACGACGGCGGGTCCTGCGCCGGATACGTCACCAGCGCCGGATACGGCTACACGATAGGCAGGGGCATCGCCTACGCCTGGCTGCCCGCCGAGCTGTCCGTGCCGGGGCGAGAGCTGCACATCGGCTACTTCGACCGGCGGGTGAGTGCCGTCGTCGCCGAGGAGCCGCTCTACGACCCGGCGATGGAGCGGCTGCGCGGCTAGGCCGGTACGCGAGGAGGCGGGCCACTGTCCGTCGTGGGCGTGGCCCTCGCGCCTCTCCCCGGAGTGGTGATCACCCCCGGCGGTGCGGACACCGTTACGGCGCGGGGACCTCCCTCACCAGCTTCGAGCCCCAGGGACACCAGAGATTTCCGGGCAGGAACGCGCCGCCCGCCTCGTCGAGGTGGTCCTCGACGTATGTCATCGTGGCGTCGCACACCTCGATGGCCACGTCGAAGAAGCCCAGCGTGGCCGGGTCGAAGTGGTAGCTCCAGCCGGGGTTGAACGGGGCGGGACGCTTGGTGATCCGGCCCAGCAGGTGGGGCCTCTCCTTGTCCGCGCCGCTCACCAGGTCCCTGGCGTGTTCGATGTCCGCCGCTTTGTCGATCTTCACGATGAACGACCCCCTGCTGATGTCGGTCATCTCGAAGTAGGCCGGCGGGTTGGCGGCGACCTGCTCGGCCTGGGCGGGCTGTATCCCCGCGAGGGCGAGCGTCGCGACCGCCGCGCAACTGCCGATCTTGGTGAATACGCGTCGCATGGAGCATCCTCCTGTGTCGGTTGGGCCGTTGCCACAATCATTGATCGCGCAGTGTATTGGATCGATGTCATACGGTCACAGAAGGTCTCCGGTGCGCCCATCTCCTCGGCTTCGGGTGCGGGGAGGTGGCCGGCGCGCTTTTGGCCCCTCCCGGCGGTGTTCCGAGAGCTTTTCTCGCGGAACACCGCCGGGAGGGGTATGTGACATCCTGGGGAACCGAGAAGAAACGCGCTGATCGTGGCTTTCGAGAGCCATTACCGTCGATCGCGGATGGAAGTCCCGTGCTTCTCGCGGCTCTTTCGGGGGGCGGATTCGGCCAGGAGGCCGCCGTCCCACGGGCAGGTCGATCCCGTCGATCCACGATGCGCGGCCACCCGTCGGGAACGCGACGGCCTCGGCGACGTCGTCCACAGGTGCGGCACTTTTCCGGGGGCCGCACCCGGGAGGGGCGCCCCGGTTCGGGGCCGTGGTCCACAGGCCGAAACTGTCGGTGCCGGACGCGATGATGGGATCATGACCGACGCACTCCCCGGCACTCTTCTCGCCGATCAGACCGCCTATGCCGAAGCCGTTCAGCTCGCCCTGGACGCCGCCGCGGCCTACTACGGCGACGGCACCTCCACGCTTGACGACGACGCCTACGACCGGCTGGTCCGAGGCATCCAAGCCTACGAGGACGAGCATCCCGACGAGGTGCTGCCGACCTCGCCGACGGGCAAGGTGGCCGGTGGCGCGGTGGTCGGCGACGTGCCGCACACGGTGCCGATGCTGAGCCTGGACAACGTCTTCGGCGCCGAGCAGCTGGCCGACTGGGCCGCGTCGCTGGAGCGCAGGCTGGGCCGGCCGGTCACGGCGTGGAGCGTGGAGCCGAAGCTCGACGGGCTGGCGATCGCCGCGCGTTACCGTGGCGGGCGGCTGGCGCAGCTGGTCACCCGGGGGGACGGCGTCGAGGGCGAGGACGTGAGTCACGCGATCGGCACCATCGTGGGGCTGCCCGCCAGGCTGGCCGAGCCGGTCACGGTGGAGTTGCGCGGTGAGGTGATGATGACCGCGTCGCAGTTCGAGCAGGCGTGCGTCAAGCGCCAGGCGCACGACGGCACCACGTTCGCCAACCCGCGCAGCGCCGCCGCGGGCACGCTGCGCGCCCAGGACCGGCCGTACGTGTGCGAGCTGACGTTCTTCGGCTACGGCGCGCTGCCACACCCCGACGACGCCTCCGAGCCGGCCGTGCGGCTGCGCGAGCTGCCGCACAGCGAGGTCATGGCGTGGGTCGCCGGACAGGGCGTGCAGACTCCCGCCGTCACCGACGTCGGCGGAATCGTCGCCGCCACCCTGGAACAGGTTCAGCGGCGGGTCGAACAGATCGCCGCCAAGCGGGCCGATCTGGCCTTCGGCATCGACGGCATCGTGATCAAGTGCGATCTCGCCGCCGACCAGGCACAGGCCGGGTTCAGCTCGCGCGCGCCCCGGTGGGCGATCGCCTACAAGCTGCCCGCCACCGAGAAGATCACCAAGCTGATCGATGTCGAGTGGAACACCGGCCGCACCGGCATCATCGCCCCGCGCGCCGTGCTGGAGCCGGTCGAGCTCGACGGCAGCATCGTCACCTACGCGACCTTGCACAACGTCGCCGACATCACCCGCCGCGGCCTGATGCTCGGCGACTCCGTGGTCGTCTACAAGGCCGGCGACGTGATCCCCAGGGTCGAGGCGCCGGTCGTGCACCTGCGCACCGGTGATGAGCGGCCGATCGCGATCCCGCAGGTCTGCCCGTCCTGCGGCGACGCGATCGACGCCTCCCAGGAGCGGTGGCGGTGCGTACGCGGGCGTGCCTGCCGCGCGATCGCCTCCATCGGATATGCGGCCGGTCGCGACCAGCTCGACATCGAGGGCCTGGCCGAGAACCGCATCCAGCAGCTACTGGACGCCGGGCTGATCGCCGACTTCGCCGACCTGTTCTACCTGACCCGCGAGCAGGTGCTGGGCCTGGAGCGGATGGGCGCCACCAGCACCGACAACCTGCTGGCCGCCATCGAGCGGGCCAAGGCGCAGCCGCTCAGCAGGGTGTTCTGCGCGCTGGGCGTGCGCGGCACCGGCCGGTCCATGAGCCGCCGCATCGCCCGGCACTTCGGCAGCATGGACGCCGTCCGCGCGGCCGACGCCGAGGCGATCCAGGCGGTGGAGGGCATCGGCCCGGAGAAGTCACCGGTGGTGGTGGCCGAGCTGGTCGAGCTCGCCGATCTCATCGACAAGCTGGTCAAGGCCGGGGTCACCATGACCGAGCCGGGCTGGACGCCACCCGCCGATCCCGGCGCCGACGTCGACCCCGGTGCCGAGCCGGGCGGCACGTCCGGGCTGCCGCTGGCCGGGATGTCCGTCGTGGTCACCGGCGCGATGAGCGGGGCGCTGGAGGAGCTGACCCGCAACCAGATGAACGAGCTGATCGAGCGCGCCGGAGGCAGATCCTCCTCCAGCGTCTCGAAGAAGACCAGCCTGCTGGTGGCCGGGGAGAAGGCCGGCTCCAAGCGGACCAAGGCCGAGAGCCTGGGCGTGCGGATCGTCGGCCCGGAGGAGTTCGCCGGCCTCGTCGGCCCGTTCATCTGACTCGGAGTCCTGGGACGGTCACTGTGATCGGTCCCGTTGGTCGACCCAGTCCGCGACGCGGCGCAGCAGGGTGGTGGCGACGGGGAGCGGGGTGGCCGACAGCACGGTGGCGTGGAAGGCGTGGGGCATGCCGTCGTAGATGTCGAGACAGACGTTTCCTCCGGCGGCGGAGGCGGCTTCGGCGAAGCGCCGCGCGTCGTCGAGCATCACCTCTTTCGAGCCCACCGCGAGCAGCAGCGGCGGCAGCCCGTCGAGCTCGCCGTGCAGGGGGGACTGAGGCGCTCGGTCCGGCTGTGCTCCGGCCAGGTATTGGGTACGGACGTGGTCGAGTACGGCCCGGTTGACGAAGTCCTGCCCGTCGTTCGCGTCGATGGACGGGCTGGACAGGGTGAGGTCGGTCTGCGGGGAAACGGCCACCGCCCCCGCCGGGAGGGGATCGCCCGCCTGCTTGAGCACGAGCAGCGCCGACAGCAGCAACGTGCCCCCGGCGGACTCACCCGCCAGGATGATCCGTGAGGCGGGCACGTCCTGGTCCAGCAGGCTTCGATAGGCGGTCACCAGGTCGTCGAGTGCGGCGGGATACGGGTGGGCGGGGGCGAGACGATAGTCCACCGCCAGGACAGGGCGGCCGGTCGCTCGGGACAAGCGATAAGCCATGACCTGTTCCATGTGGGGGTTTTTGTATTCGAATCCGCCCCCGTGGACGTAGACCGTGACCCCCGTCTCGGTCGCCACCAGGCCCGCCGGGTTGCGGGGCGCACTGACCCAGGTGCCGGAAATGCCGCCGCTGTGCGGCAGGACGGGCGTGAGGTCGGCGTCGGCGGGCAGGACGGGGGGACGGGACCGCAGGGCCCCGAGCTCCGCCAGAGCCGCGGCGCTGTCGTCGGGCGTGGTGGGGATGTGTGTGACGTTCAAAACGTGATCCTTCCGCTGTGCGGATGACGGGATGAAGCTCGTTGACGGGACAGACCCGGTGACGAGAGCGGTCACCGGATGGCGTGCGGCCGGTCGGCCCTGGGTGAAGGCACCGATGGCAGCGTGGTGGCGGCCCGCTTCCCGCGGCCCGGCCGGCGCGTTCGGCGAGCGGCACGATGCCACTGGAACGGCCGGTACCGGCTGGTCCGGGTGGTCATCGCGCTGGGATTCGGGACCGGTCGCCGTTCTTCGTGGTCCAGGTGTGCTTCCGGCTCCGCTGTGGGCCGGTCGGCCTCGGCGGTGAGAGCCCCGGGGCCGGGTCCGCCGCGGGCATGGAGCCTCGAAGGGTACCCGGGGCGGTGGGCCGTCGGATTCGAGAGGAGCTCACGTGCGAAAGCGGTGCTCAGCACCACCGGATGCGGGAACGGCGCGCGGGCGCGATGCGGTCAGGCGCAGCCTGTGAAGTGAGAAGTCACGACATCATCCCTTGTTCCGGCGCCTCCATGCCACCGCCGTCCTCCCGGCCGGCGACACGCGACGTGGATCATTACAAGCGCCCGCCGTGAACGTTGTCAAGGCGTGGACTCGAGGCCCGGAGTGGCATACTCGGCGGCATGCCGCGCCCCTTCCAGCAGGTCGACGTCTTCACCACCACTCCATACCGGGGTAATCCGGTCGCCGTCGTGCTCGACGGGAGAGGGCTGACCACCGAGGAGATGCTGGGGTTCGCGCGCTGGACGAACCTGTCGGAGACCACCTTCGTGCTGCCGCCGAGCGTGCCCGGCGCGGACTACCGGGTGCGGATCTTCACACCGGGTTCGGAACTGCCCTTCGCCGGGCACCCGACGCTGGGCACCTGCCACGCCTGGCTGGCGGCGGGCGGGACGCCGAGCGGGGCCGGCGTGATCGTCCAGGAGTGCGGGGCGGGGCTGGTGCCGGTGCGCCGGACCGGATACGGGCTGGCCTTCGCCGCGCCGCCGCTGTTCCGCTCGGGACCGGTCGAGGAGCCGGTGGTGGAGCGCGTCGCGCGGATGCTGGGCATCGGCCGTGCCGAGATCCTGGACGCCGAGTGGGCGGACAACGGACCCGGCTGGGTGGCCGTCCTGCTGGCGAGCGCGGACGAGGTGCTCGCGCTGCGGCCAGGACTCGTGGATCTCGACGTGGGCGTGGTCGGCCCATACCCCGAGGGGTCGCCGGAGGCGTTCGAGGTGCGGGCGTTCTTCCCCAAGGACGGCGCCACGGCCGAGGACCCGGTGACCGAGAGCCTGAACGCCTCGCTCGCGCAGTGGCTGCTCCGTACCGGCCGCGCCGAGGCACCGTATGTGGCGAGCCAGGGGACGGTCCTCGGGCGTGCCGGGCGTGCCCACGTCTCCCGGGACGCCGACGGGACGATCTGGGTCGGCGGCGGCACGATCACCTGTGTCACGGGCGAGGTCAAGCTGTAGCGCGTCCGTGGCGGTGTCGGCCCGGCGTACGGGTCGACACGATCCCGAGGTCCGGCATCGGGGCCGGTGATTCGTCCCGGCGCGGGATCGCGTCGTGGCACGCGGCGGGTTTCGGACTCGGGACGAGTGCCGGCTCGTCGGCCAGGCGCCTCCGCGCTTCCGTGGAGGCAGGGGTGTCCGGGGCGATCGGCGTGCCGTCGAGGCCGCTCTTCGGCCGGTGAACGGGGTCGCTAGGCTCATCCGATGAGCCCTCGCCGATCCCCGGGTGTCCTGGAAGCGGAGATTCTCACCGTGCTACACGAGGCGTCCGGCGCCCTGTCTCCGGAGGAGGTGCGCGGCCTGCTCGGTGACAAGGGGGGTGGCGAACTCTCCTACAGTGCCGTGGTGACCACCCTGACCAGGTTGTACGACAAGGGCATCGTGACGCGCGAGCGGTCCGGGCGGGCCTATCGCTATGCCACGCCCGCCGACCCCTCGGGGCTGGTCGCCTGGCGGATGAGTCGGCTGCTCGATGCCGAGGCCGACCACGCACCCGTCCTGACGCATTTCATCTCCGGGCTCTCGACCGGCGACGAGGAGCTGGTCCGGCGACTGCTGCTGGGGGAAGACGGGAACGGAGCCTGATGATCGACCATTTCGTCCTGTCGACGCTCGTCGCCCCCGCGGCACTGGTCGTCTCGATGGCCGCGCTGGTCGACCGGCAACAACCGGCGGCGGCGACGGTGGCCTTCATATCCTCCGCCGTCGTGGTCGCGGCCGCGAGTTCGGTGAGCGTGATGGCTGTCTCGATCCATGCCGTCCTGCTTCTCGTCCAGGGTGAACCGCTGGAATGGCCGTACTGGGTCGCTCTCGCCTTCCTGGTGACCGCTGTCGCCACTCTCGCCGGCGGCGCCCGGCGGGAGCGGCGATCGCTGTGCGCGGCCCGTGAACAGGCCGCGGCTCTTCCCGGTGATGACGTCGTCGTGGTGGTGGCCGAGGAACGGCCGGCCGCCTTCACCCTCCCCGGGCGGCCGGGCCGGATCGTGGTGACCCAGGGCATGTTGAACGCTCTCGACGAAGAGAACCACGCGGTGGTCATGGCGCACGAGCACGCCCACCTGACCGGGCATCATCACCGGTGGCTGTTGGCGAGCCGGTTGGCGGTCGCGGCCCACCCGTTCCTGTGGCAGGTCCGCCACCTGGTGGGATACCTGATCGAGCGCTGGGCCGACGAACAGGCCGCCGAGCAGATCGGTGACCGCAGGGCGACAGCCCGGGCGATCGCCATGGCGGCCCTGCTGTCTCACGATGACGGGGCGCCGTCCGGGGCGGTGCCGTTCCTGGCCCGGCGAGGTCCCGGGCCCGTCCCGCGCCGGATCGCCGCCCTGCTCAAACCATTGCCCGGCCCGCGCGGCGCCTTCCTGCTCGTGGTTCCCGTCCTGGTGGCAGCGGGATCGGTGGTGTGGACCGGAGAGGCCATCGTCGACCTGACGCAGCCCGGCGGCCCCTGCACCGGTGGCCTCAGCGCCGAGCGTCCGCGGTGAGGTGACGCCGGGCGTCGATACTCGCCGCCGACTTCACCAGGGCGGGTTTGGCGATGACCCGCTCGTCCTTCCGCCGCCGGAGGCGACCGGCCCGTTGCACGCGAGCGGCCTGGTGAAGGCCGGGGCACCCGCTCTCCTCGCCGCGAGGAACGTGCGTGGCCGGTGGTCCCCAGGCGACCGCGGACACCTGGGGAACCCGCGCGTGGCGTCGCAGCGTCGCAGGCCGGATGCCCTACGGTGACCATCGGGCCCCCATAGAAGACCCTTAGGTTAGCCTCTGCTAACTTCTACAGCGATGTAGTTGTAGCCGGGGCTCTTCTCCGGGACCGAAGGAGTACCGCAGTGCCGACTTTTCTCCCCAAAACCGTGCTCGCACTGGCCGCCACCGGTGTTCTCGTCCTTGGGCTGGCCGCGTGCGGTGAATCCACGGATACCGCCGACCCGACGGCCGAGAAGAAGATCACCGTCTACAGCGGGCGCAGCGAGTCGCTGGTCAAGCCTCTGCTGGACAAGTTCACCGCGCAGAGCGGCATCGCGGTCGAGGCCCGTTACGCCGCCACCGCGGCCATGGCCACCCAGCTTCTCGAAGAGGGGGAGAAGTCACCGGCGGACGCCTTCTTCGCCCAGGACGCCGGCGCGCTCGGCGCCGTGGCCAAGAAGGGCATGTTCGCGCCGCTGCCGGCCGCCGTGCTCGACCAGGTGCCGGCCACCTATCGGGCCAAGAGCGGGGAATGGGTCGGTGTCACCGCCCGCTCGCGGGTGCTGGTCTACAACCCCGACCTGGTTCCCGCCGACCGGCTGCCCACCTCGGTGTTCGACCTCACCGATCCGGCCTGGAAGGGCAAGGTCGGGGTGGCCCCGACCAACGCGTCCTTCCAGGCGTTCGTCACCGCTGTGACCGTGCAACATGGAGAGGCCAAGGCCAAGGAGTTGCTGGCCGGACTCAAGGCCAACGACCCGCAGATCCGTGAAGGCAATGGCCCGATCCTGGAGGAGGTCGACTCCGGCAAGCTCGCCGTCGGCCTGATCAACCACTACTACCTGGGCGAGCTGGCCAAGGAGAAGGGGACGACGCCTGACACGCTCACCGCCAAGCTGCACTTCTTCCCCGACGGCGACAGCGGCGCCCTGGTCAACGTGGCGGGCGTCGGCGTGCTGAAGAAGGCCGCTCAGAATCCTGACGTGCAGGCCTTCGTCACCTACCTGCTCAGCGCCGAGGCACAGAAGTACTTCGCCGAGGAGACCTTCGAGTACCCCGTCATCGCCGAAGCCGCATCGCCCGTAGGAGTGCCCGCGCTGAAGGACCTGAAGGTTCCCGCGGTCGACCTGAACGACCTCGACCAGCTTGAGGCGACGATCGCGCTCATCAAGGAATCGGGACTGGTCCCCTGAGAACGTCATCGCTCTCCGCGAGGCAGAAGGGGCGCGGCGGGTCTCCGCCGCCACCCCCTAGTAGCCCCACGACAGAAAGCGCGAGCCGGCCACGGGGCCGTGGCCGGTCGCCGCGGCCGGCACGGCCCGTGCTGCTCACGTCGTCCGTGGTGGCCGTGGCGGTCGCCCTGATCCCGCTGGTCTATCTCGCGGTCAGGACCGCCGAGGCGGGCGGCGTCCGGATCGCCGAGGAACTGCTGACCGGGCGGGTCGCGGCGCTGGCCGCGGGCACGCTCGCCCTGGCGGCCGTGGTGACCGCCGGCTGCCTGGTGCTCGGCGTCGGCTCGGCCTTCCTGCTCGTGCGCACCGATCTGCCGGCCCGCCGGGTCTTCGCCGTCCTGGCCGTTCTACCTCTCGCGGTGCCGACCTACATCGCCGGTTTCGCCTGGGTGTCCACGGTGGATGGTTTCGAGGGCTTCTGGGCGGCGGCCCTGGTGCTGACGCTGTGCTCCTATCCCTATGTCCTGCTGCCGGTGGCCGCGGCCCTGGCCGGTGCCGACCCGGCTCAGGAGGAGGTGTCGCGATCGCTGGGCCACGGCGGCTGGCGCACCTTCACACAGGTGACGCTGCGCCAGATCCGCCCCGCGATCGCCGGCGGCGGGCTCTTGGTGGCGCTCTACGTGCTGTCGGACTTCGGGGCGGTCTCGATCGTGCGCGCCGACACCTTCACCCGCGCCATCTTCCTGGCGTTCGACCTCGGCTTCGACCGGACCGGCGCGCTGGTGCTGTCGACCGTGCTCGTGGCACTGACCGTGCTCGTCCTGGCGGGGGAAGGCGCGACCCGGCGGCGCGGGGCTCGCTACGCCCGGTTGAACGGCACCCGCCGCCCGCCGGGCAGGGCCGGCCTGGGCCGGGCACGCTGGCCCGCGGTGGCCGCGCTGCTGGCCGTCGCGGTTTCGGCTCTCGGCGTCACCGCGTTCAGCCTCGCCCGGCGGATGGCCGAGGGTGTCTCCCGCCCGGGAACCTGGCCGGAGGTGATGGTGGCCGCGGGCAACTCCCTGTGGCTCTCCCTGGCGGGGACGGCGTTGACCATGTTGCTCGCGCTGCCGCTGGGGGTGTTGAGTGCCCGTGTGCCCGGTCGCCTGTCCGCGATGCTGGAACGGCTCGGCTACCTCAGCCACGCCCTGCCCGGGGTGGTGATCGGGTTGTCCCTGGTGTTCTTCGGGATCAACGTCGCCTACCCGCTCTATCAGACGACCTGGCTGCTCGCGCTCGCCTACGCCGCGCTCTTCCTTCCGCTGGCCGTCACCGCCGTCGCCACGGCGACGGCCCAGGCGCCGCCCGTACTCGAAGAGGTCGCCCGATCCCTGGGGCGCGGGCCGCTGGCGGTGCTGGGTACGGTGACCCTGCCGCTCACGCTGCCGGGCATCGGCGCCGGTGCGGCGCTGGTCTTCCTCACCTGCATGAAAGAACTGCCGGCGACGTTGTTGCTACGCCCGACCGGCGTCGACACCCTCGCCACCGAGCTGTGGACGAACACGGCGGTGGCCGCCTACGCCGGTGCGGCACCTTACGCGGTGTTGCTCGTGGTGTTGTCGTCGGTGCCCACGTGGCTGCTGGCCGCGCGTACCGGGATTCTCAGCAAGGAGGTTCAGCGGTGAGCCGGTTGGAACTACGCGGGATCGTCCGGCGCTACGGAACCGTCGCCGCTCTCGACGGTGTTGATCTCACCGTGCCGAGCGGCACCCTGACGGCTGTGCTGGGTCCCTCCGGTTGCGGGAAGACGACCTTGCTGCGCTGCGTTGCGGGCTTCGAGCGGATCGACGCGGGCGAGATCGTCGTCGACGGGCAAGTGGTCGCCGGCCCCACCGCGCACACGCCGCCCCAGCGGCGCCAGATCGTGATCGTGCCGCAGGAGGGCGCGCTCTTTCCTCATCTGTCGGTACGCGACAACGTGGGATACGGGCTGAGCCGGGCCGAGCGGCGTCGTGGCCGGATCGACGAGGCACTGAGCCTGGTCGGCCTGGCCGGGTACGGCGAGCGGATGCCGCATCAGATGTCCGGAGGACAACAACAACGGGTGGCGGTCGCCCGTGCCCTGGCGCCGCGGCCTTCTCTCATCCTGCTGGACGAGCCGTTCAGCGCGCTCGACGCCGGACTGCGCGCGGAGTTGCGGCACGATGTGCGGTCCGCGCTGCGCGCGGACCGTGCGACCGGGATCCTCGTCACTCACGACCAGGGCGAGGCACTGTCGACGGCCGATCAGATCGCGGTCATGCGCGAAGGCGTGATCGTCCAGCACGGCTCACCCACGAGTGTCTATCGCCGGCCCGCCGACGCCTGGGTGGCCACCTTCGTCGGTGACGCGATCCTGCTGCCCGCACAGGCCGAGCCCGGGCACCGCGATGATCCGGCGGTGTTGAGCACCGCGCTCGGTCCGGTCGCGGTGGCCGGACTCCCTTCCGGCCACGGGGCGCTCACCGTGCTGGTACGTCCCGAACAGGTCCGGATCACCGCGCCACCGGCCCCGCAGGCCGTGATCGCGACCGTGACCGGCGATGACTTTCACGGCCACGACGCGCTGGTCACCGTGCGCCTGCCCGACGGCACGCACGTCACCGCGCGAATACCGGCTCCGGCCGACCCGATGGCCACCGGCACCAGGGTCGGTGTCCAGGTGGAGGGCACCGGCCTTGCCTGGCGCGTCCCGGAGCCCGCTGAGTAGCCGGTCGCCCGCCGGACAGGTCGCTCCGCCAGTCCGTGCCACTAGTGATCGTTTCGTTCGAAGTACTTCGCCACGATCCTGGTGTGCAGCGGGAACGCCAGTTCCCTCGGCCCGTCGATCAGCAGCCACTCCGTCGTCTCGGCCGTGGGCGTGACCGGCGGGAGGTCGGCCGAGCGGGTCCTCGGCCCCAGAGCGAAGATCAGTACGGTGCCGTCGGGGGCGCTGAGCACGTCGAGGAGGCGCACCTCGTCCGCGTCGACGACGATTCCCGTCTCCTCCCGGAGCTCCCGGACGGCCGCCCGCTGCCAGGACTCGCCCATGTCGACGAAGCCGCCGGGCAGGGCGAGCCCGCCCCGGTGCGGTTCGACGTCACGGCGGATCACCAGCAGGCCGTCGTCGACCGGCAGCACCATCACCGCGACCGGCAGCGGGTTGAGGTAGGAGGTGTTCCGGCAGCCGGCACAGGTGCGCGGCCAGGACTGGCCGGGGGCGAAGGCCGCACCGCAGAAGGAGCAGTGCGAGTTCCTGATCGTCACGATCGTGAGACTAGACCAGGATCGAGATCCTGACCCCCACTACCCGGTACGGGATGTCGCTTTCGCGCCCCAGGACCTCGCGTTCCCGGATCGCGCCGTCAGGGAACGCGTGTCCCTAGACGGCGCGGGCGACGGCGATCGTCGACCGGCTTCGCTGGCCGGCCTCGTAGAACATGTACTGCACGCCGCCGTCGGTGCCGAAGGAGGGCGCTGCGCTGCGGCCGTTGTCGGGAGCCCCGGCCAGCGGCCGGTGGAAGACGCCGAGGTGGACCTCCCGGTCGAACGAGTTTCCCACCTCGGTGACGAACATGTTCCCGCTGTTGCCGTGGTAGACGACGTACGCCGTGCCGTTGCGCTTGACGAGGGTGGGCCCGGAGAGGTCGCTCTGCCCGTCTGGTCCGGGCGAGACCAGTGGGGTCGGGTCGAACTGCCAGTTCTTGCCGGTGGACGACCAGGCCCAGAAGATCTTTCGGGTGCCGTTGGTGACGCCCATGAAGATCATGACGTACTTGTTGCCGAGTCCGGGGACCGCGTGCTCGAAGACCCGCGCGTAGGACGTCTCCGTCGCTCCGGGGATGACCCCGGTGTGCAGCACCCTGCCGTGGTAGGTGAAGTGCACGCCGTCGGTGGACCAGGCCATCCGGGTGGTGGTGTTCTCGCCGTGGAAGTACAGGTAGAACTGCCGGTTGTCAGGGTTCCAGATGATGTGCGGCGAGGAGACGTGGCTGACCGAGTAGTGCGGTGACCAGTTGTTGGAGATGATCGGATTGCTCGGATACTCGGTGAACCGGCCGCCGAGCGAGTCGCCGTAGGCCAGGCAGATGCCGCCGGGCGCGTCGTGCGGGGCGTAGTAGAGGTAGTAGCGGGCGAGCGGGTTGGCGATCTTGTCGTACATGCCCCGGATACAGGGGAAGATCAGCTCGTTGGTCGGGTTGTAGCGCAGGCTCGCCTTGGCGAACGGAGTGCCGATGTACTGGTAGGTGGGGAAACCGGCGGGTCCCACCAGGGCGGCCGCGGCCGTGTCCACGATCGACGCCGTGGCCGCCTGTGGCAGGGCGAGGCCGAGGCCGCCGGCCACACCGGCGCCGACCGCCGTGCGCAGCAGCCCGCGGCGGTCCAGGAGAGGTTCGGTCATCAACGGTCCCTTCGCGACAACTTTCACTGTGAGTGACGGTGAGCAAATCTCTCTGATCGCAAAGGTTCTGCCAGGCGCGTTCGCACGTCAAGGCGCTAATACGAATTATCACGGGTGATATTTCCTAGGGACGGTCCCGGATCCGTGCTCTTGACAGGAGGGGGCGGTCACTTGCAAGATGACGGCCCAACCGCGCTAATGCGCATTATCACCAGATGGGAAGCTACGGATCGTGACTGCTCCCGGTCGCCGACTCACCCAGCAGGACATCGCCCGCATCGCGGGAGTGAGCCAGACCACCGTGTCGCTGGTCCTTAACAACAGGACCGACGCCGAGGTGCGCATCGCCCCGGAGACGCGTGAGCGGGTGCTGAGGGTGATCAGGGAGACCGGGTACGTCGCCGACCCGGTCGCCCGGAGACTCGCCGAGCGGCGCAACCGCATCCTGGGCGTCTTCACCTATGAGGCGGTCTTCCCGACCGCGAGCGCCGACTTCTACCATCCCTTCCTGCTCGGCATCGAGGAGTGCGCCGAGGAGATGGGCTGCGACCTGCTGCTGTTCACCAGCGCCAGGGCCGCGGGGGAGCGGCGCCGGATCTTCAACGAGGACAGCCGGGTGCGGCTGGCCGACGGCTGCGTCCTCCTCGGGCGCACGGTCGACCGCGACGACCTGGCCCGGCTGCTGGCGGAGGGCATACCCTTCGTCTCCATCGGCCGCCGCGACGACGCCGGTGCGCCGGTGCCGTACGTGGGCGCCGACTACCCGCCCGCGGTGCGCGCCCTGGTCGACCGGGCGGCGGGACTCGGCCATCGGCGACTGGCCTACGTCGGTGCGGGGGCGGGCGCCGAGTCGCCCGCCGACCGCATGCGCGGCTTCCGCGAGGCCGTGGCCGCGGTCGGAGCCGACGGGGTGCATGTCCAGGTCACCGGCAGGACCCCCGGGGAACTGCTGGAGGAGCTGTCGGCGGCCCGGGTGACCGCGGCCTTCGTCGAGGAACCCGCCGACGCCGTGGCGATCACGCACGCGGTGCGCGAGCGGGGTCTGACGATCCCCGGGGACCTGTCGATCCTCGCGCTGGGCGCCCCGACCAGGCCCGTCCAGGTCGACGTCGACCTCACCGGGTTCCGCATCCCACGCCGCGAGATGGGGCGCAGGGCCGTCGAGCTGCTGGCGGAGCTGCTGGAGAGCGGCGGGGAGACACCGCAGGAACTGCTGGCCTGCGAGCTGGTCGAGGGATCCACGCTCGCACCGATTCCAAGCTGGTCGAAGAACGATGGGAGAGAGCCCCGACGTGGTTGAGATATCGGCGGACGCGGTGGTCGTCGGCGGAGGGCTGGGCGGCGTCGCCGCCGCCCTGGCGCTGTTGCGAGCCGGGCGCACAGTGATCCTGACCGAGGAGTACGACTGGCTCGGCGGGCAGCTGACCAGCCAGGCGGTGCCGCCCGACGAGCACTCCTGGGTGGAGAGGTTCGGTGTGACGGCCTCCTATCGGGCGCTGCGCGAGGGCATCCGCCGCTACTACCGCGACCACTATCCGCTGACCGAGCGGTCGCGGGCCTGGCGGGAGCTGAACCCCGGAGCCGGACACGTGAGCCGGCTCTGTCACGAGCCGCGCGTCGCGGTCGCGGTGATCGAGGCCATGCTCGCGCCGTACCGGGGTTCGGGGCGGCTGCGCGTCCTGCAGCCGTATCGGCCGGTCGGCGCGGAGGTCGACGGCGACCGGGTGCGGGCGGTCCGTCTGGAGCACCGGGATGGGGGCGGGGAGGTCACCGCCGTCGCGCCGTACGTGTTGGACGCCACCGAGACGGGCGAGCTGCTGCCGCTGACCGGCACCGAGTACGTGACGGGGTTCGAGTCGCAGGGCGACACCGGCGAGCCGAGCGCGCCCGCCGAGGCCCAGCCGACGAACATGCAGGCGGTCTCGGTCTGCTTCGCGATCGACCATGTCGACGGCGACCACATCATCGACAGGCCCGGATCCTATGAGTTCTGGCGGGGCTACCAGCCCGACTTCTGGGGTGACCGGCTGCTGTCCTGGCGCTGTCCGCACCCCAGGACCCTGGAGATCGTGGAACGCTCCTTCACCCCCAACCCCGACGACGACCCGCTGCTCGTCGAGGCCGACCAGCGGCTCAACCCCGGCGACGCGAACCTGTGGACCTTCCGCAGGATCGCCGCGCGGCGCAACTTCACGGACGGCGCCTACGCCAGTGACATCACCCTGGTCAACTGGCCGATGATCGACTACCTGGAGGGCCCGGTCATCGACGTGCCGGACGCCGACAGGCACCTGGCCGGGGCCCGCGAGCTCTCCCGCTCGGTGCTGTACTGGTTGCAGACCGAGGCGCCGCGCCCCGACGGGGGGACCGGCTTCCCCGGCCTGCGCCTGCGGGGCGACGTCACCGGCGGTGGCGACGACGGCCTGGCACAGGCGCCCTACATCCGCGAGTCGCGCCGCATCCGTGCCCTGTACACCGTGGCCGAGCAGGACCTGTCGCTCGCGGTGCGCGGGGACAAGGGCGCGGTGAACTACGCAGACTCGGTCGGCGTAGGGATGTACCGAATCGACCTGCACCCCTCCACCGGGGGCGACAACTACATAGACGTGGCCAGCTCGCCGTTCGAGATCCCCCTCGGCGCGCTCGTCCCGCAGCGGATGACCAATCTGCTGCCCGCGTCCAAGAACATCGGCACCACCCACATCACCAACGGGGCCTACCGGTTGCACCCGGTGGAGTGGAACGTCGGCGAGGCCGCCGGCGCCCTCGCCGCCTTCTGCCTGGACAACGCCACCACCCCGCACGCCGTACGCGGTGACGAGGGCCTGCTCGCCGCCTTCCAGCACCGGCTCGCCCGCGACGGCGTCGAGCTGCGCTGGCCGCAGGTGACCGGTTACTGACCGCGCACCCACCACGACCGTCGGGGGATTCCCAGCAAGGAGATCGGACCATGAGACCATTCGGAAAGCCCGCGGCCGTCGCGCTGGCGGCGCTGCTCACCCTGACGGCGTGCGGCGGGGCGAACGAGGCCACTCGCGTGGCGAAGGGCCCGCAACCGCTGCGCATGACGATCTGGACCTCGAACGAGGCACATCTGAAGCTGTTCGACGAGATCGCCGCCGAATACCGGAAGACCCACCCCGACGTCGGCGAGATCACGTTCGACCCCATCCCCTTCGAGAACTACACCACCACCCTGACCACCCAGATCGCCGGCGGCAACGCCCCCGACCTGGCCTGGATCCTGGAGAATTCGGCGCCCGACTTCGTCTCCTCGGGCGCGCTGGCGCCGCTCGACGACACGCTGCGCAAGGCCGAGGGCTACGGTTTCGACGACCTCACCCCCTCGGCGGTCAAGCTCTGGCAGGCCGAGGGCAGGCTGTACGCCTACCCGTTCTCCACCTCGCCGTTCGGGGTGTTCGTCAACACCGACCTGCTCAAGAAGGCGGGCCAGAAGACCCCCGCTGAGATGATCGAGGAGGGTACGTGGACCTGGGAGAAGGTGGTGGCCCAGAACGCCGCGGTCGTCTCGAAGACCGGCAAGGCGGGCATGGTCGTCCGCGACTTCGACTACAAGAGCTGGGACAACCTCGCCTCGGTGTGGGGTGGCTGGGGCGCCCAGGCCTGGAGCGAGGACGGCAGGACCTGCGGGTTCGACAGTCCCGAGATGGCCGAGGCGATGACGTTCCTGCACCGGGCGGTCTTCACGGACAAGGCGTTCCCCGGTCCGGGCACCACGGCGGACTTCTTCGCGGGCGACGCGGCGATGACCATCACCCAGATCTCCCGCGCCTCGCTTCTGCAGGACGCGAAGTTCGGCTGGGATCTCGTCCCGCTGCCCGCGGGCCCCAAGGGTGAGTACTCGGTGATCGGCCAGGCGGGCCTGGGCGTCTTCAAGAAGTCCGCGAACGCCGCGGCGGCCGTCGACTTCCTGGCCTTCTTCACCAACCCCGCCAACTCCGCCAGGCTCGCCGCCTACTTCCCGCCGCCCCGGGCCTCCCAGCTCACCGCGGACACCCTGGCCAAGAGCAACCCGCTGCTCAAGCCCGAGCAGCTCCAGCAGGTCGTGATCGGCGGCATCGAGAAGGGCGTGGTCAAGCCCAGCCACACCGGCCAGGCGGAGCTCGCGCAGACCGTGCGGGCCGCACTCGACCCGCTCTGGCGGCCCGGCGCCGACGTCAAGGCGGTGCTGGGCGGGGTGTGCGCCAAGATCCAGCCGATGCTGGGTACGTGACGTGGCCGTCTCACACCCGAGATCCGCGGTGACCGGCCGGATTGACATCCGGCCGGTCACCGGCGGGAACGCCACCGGGGGCAGGGGGAGCGGCCGGCCCTTCTGGACCGTGCGCCGCCGCGACAACCTGGTCGGATACCTGCTCATCACCCCGCAACTCCTGGGCAGTGTGCTGTTCGTGCTCCTGCCGCTCGGGCTCGTGCTCTGGTACAGCCTGCACGAGTGGAACGTGCTGGCCGGCACCTTCGAGTTCGTCGGCACGGAGAACTACGACCGGCTGCTCGCCGACGCCAACCTGCGCGAGGTGCTGGCCGGCACCGCGGTGTTCTCGGTCGGCCTGGTCGTCTTCAATCTCGCCCTGGCACTGCTCCTGGCGATCCTGCTCAACCAGCGGCTACGCGGGACCACGTTCTTCCGTACGGTCTTCTTCTCGCCCGTGGTGGTCTCGCTGGTCGCCTGGACGATCGTGTGGCAGTTCCTGCTGCAGGACGACGGCGGTGTGAACGGCCTGCTCGGCGCCGCCGGGATCGACGGCCCGAACTGGTTGCGCGGCGAGGGCACGGCGATGTCGGCGGTGATCCTCGTTCAGGTCCTCAAGAACGTCGGACTCAACATGGTGCTCTTCCTGGCCGCTCTTCAGGGCGTGCCGGCCCAGCTCTACGAGGCCGCCGCGCTGGACGGCGCCGGGGCGTGGACCCGTTTCAGGCGGATCACCGTCCCCCTGATCAGCCCGACCATCCTGCTCACCTCGATCATCACCGTGGTGGGGTCGCTGCAGGTGTTCGCGCAGATCGCGGTGCTCACCCAGGGCGGCCCCGGCATGTCGACGACGGTCCTCGTCTACTACCTGTACCAGCAGGCATTCCAGTTCCATCACTTCGGATACGGCGCGACGCTGTCGGTCCTGCTGTTCGCGATCGTGGCACTGCTCACCGTCGCGCAGTGGCGGATGCGCAGGAAGTGGGTCGTCAATGAGACATGAGACGCCGACGCGGCTGAAGACGCTCCTGTACGGCCTGCTGTGCCTGCTGTGCGTGCCGTTCGTCTTCCCGACCTGGTGGATGGTCACCTCGTCGTTCAAACCGGTAAGTGAGATCTTCGCCTTCCCGCCGAGGCTGCTTCCGGCGGACTGGGACGACTCGGCCTACGGGCAGGTCTTCCGGCTGCAGCCCTTCGCGGGCCAGTATCTCAACAGTCTCTACATCGCCCTGGTCGTCACGGTGGGGACGATGGCGGTGGCGGCGATGGCCGGGTACGCCTTCGCGCGCATCCGCTTCCCCGGCCAGAACGTCCTCTTCGTCGTCGTGCTGCTCGGGCTGCTCATCCCGAGCGAGGTCACGATCGTCCCGCTGTTCCAGATGTTCCACGGGCTGGGGCTCACCGACACCCACTGGCCGCTGATCCTGGTGCCGATCCTCGGCGCGCCCAGCGTGCTGGCCACCTTCATCATGAGACAGTTCTTCATCAGCCTGCCCGGCGAGTTGGAGGAGGCCGCCCGTGTCGACGGGCTCGGCAGGTTCGGCACCTTCTACCGGGTCGCGCTGCCGCTGGCCCGTCCCGCGCTCGGCGCTGTCGCGATCTTCACCTTCCTGCACAGCTGGAACCTCTATCTCGAACCCATCGTGTACCTCTCCTCGCCGGAGAGGTTCACCCTCCCGCAGGCGCTGACCCAGTTCGTCGACGCCTACGGCGGGCCGATGTGGAACGTCCAGCTCGCCGCCGCCTCGATGACCGCGCTACCGGTGCTGGTGGTGTTCGTCCTCGCGCAGCGGCAGTTCATCGAGGGCCTGGCCCACACCGGCCTGAAGGGCTGAGCTCGACGCGCCCGCGGATCGGCGGCCGGTGAGGGTCGGTGTCCTTCCCCGCCTGGGGGCCGGGGCATCCTCGGGGCGTCGCATGGCGAATCCACGGTCCTTACCGGCCGGCGGGACCCGTGCCGGGATCGTCCCGGACGAGACGTCCTCCCACCAGCACCGCCCGGACGGGTTCCGGGTCGGCGGGCGCGTCGGCGAGGCGGGTGCGCAGGACGACGAGGTCCGCGGGTGTGCCGCGACGGACGCGCCGGGCCAGACCGCCCGGCTCTCCGGGCGGGGCGAGGTAGGCGCCGAGGGCCTGGGAGAAGGTGAGCCGCTCGCCCGGACCGGCGACCCGCCCGGACGGGGTGCGCCGCCGGGTCGCCGCGCCGATGACGGCCCAGGGATCGAGTGGGCCGTAGGGGGCGTCGCTGGACAGTGCGACGGGTACGCCCGTCCGGAAGAAGGTGGCACAGCGGTACAGATCCCTGTGGTCCCGGGCGGGGAGGTCCCGCAGGAAGTCGTCGCCCCGGTGCGCGAGGAAGCCCGGTTGGGTGACGACGCGCAGGCCGAGGCGGGCCATCTCCGGGGCGAGTTCGGCCGGTACGAGCGCGGCGTGCTCGACCCGGTCACCGGGTAGGGATCCGGCGTCGTCCAGCGCGGCCAGCAGCAGGACCAGCGCCTCGCGGGTGACGCAGTGCACGGCGACCGCGCGCCCGGCGGCGTGCGCGGCCCGGATCCGGCCGGTGAGCTCGTCGAGTGCGGGCAGCCCGGAATCGGCGACCACGATCTTGTACGGCCCGACGGAGGGGCCCGGTGGCCCCGCGGGGTCATCGGGCCCCTCCGGGGTGTCCAGCGGGACGCCGAGCAGATGGACGCGCTGGGGCAGCGCCCCGCCACGCACGGCCTCGGTGATCGCCGCGACGGCGCCGGCGTCGAGATCGGGGGTTGCGTCGGTGACGGCGGTGATGCCGAAGCGGGTGAGGGCGGCGCCCACCGGGGTGAGGTCGGGCGGTCCGGCGGACGGCAGCCGGGAGCGCAGCCAGCCGTCGGCGCGCCAGAGCCGTCCGGTGGGGAAGCCGTGGTCGTCCCGCTCGACGCCGGGGTGGTCGGCCCCGGCCAGGCCGGTCACGGCCATCGCCGCGGTGTTGAGGGTCCACAGCGCGCCGCTGCGATGCTGGACGCGGACCGGGCGGTCGGGACGGAGGCGGTCCAGCACGGTGGCGTCGAGGTCGCCGGCGACCGTCTCCGCGTACCCGACGCCACGGATCCATCCGTGCTCGTCGGGGACGGCCGCGGCCAGTGCGGCGGCCAGCGCGGCGGGCCCGGTCACCTCGGGAGGGCCGCAGCGCACCGAGGTGCTCCAGGCGGCGAGCGCGTGCAGGTGCAGGTGGTGGTCGCAGAGCCCAGGCAGCAGCGCGCCGCCCCGGCAGTCGTACCAGGCCTCTCCAGGCCGGCGGCCAAGGGCGACGCCCACCTCGGCGACGTGGCCGTCTTCGACGCGGACGTCGATCCCGGTGTGCCCGTCGAGCTCGGCGTCGCGCAGCAGCAGACCGGTCACCGGGACACGACGCCCAGCTCGCGCAGCACCTCGGCGGTGTGCTCCCCGCTCCCGGGCGCCCTTCCGGACGCCGCCCGCCGCAGCGGGACGGCGACGTCGACCGGGCCGGAGGGGGTGTCGACGACCCAGCCGCCGTTTCGCGACCGGGTGGCCACCGGGCTCGGGGGCGTCGCCGCGGCGGGATCCAGCGTGGCGGCGACCACGTCGGACATGGAGACGTCCCACAGCGCGCCCGTGCCGTCCGGCGGCGCCGTCGCGGCGAGGACGGCGGCGGCCAGGCCGGTGAGCGGGTCGGCGATCGCGTCGCCGCAGAACAGCGGGGTCCCGTCGGCGTCATGGGCGACCAGTCCGCTCGCCGCGGCGACGTCGTCACCGAATCCGACCCGGTCGCTCCCGCGCCCGTACGCGGTGATCGAGATCCAGACGGTGCCGGCGGCGACCGCGGCCTCGGCGTCGAGCCCGAAACCGGCCAGCGCGCGGGGCCTGGACGCCTCGATGACGATGTCGGCGGCGCCGACCAGGGCGGCCATGGCGTGCCGTCCGGAGGGGGTGCGGGGGTCGAGCACGACCGAACGGTGCCCGGCGTGCAGCAGCCGGTAGAACGCGGCGTTCCCGCCCCGGGCGCCGTCCGGCCGCCACGGGGTCTCCACCTTGACGACCCGGGCACCGGCCAGGCCGAGCAGGTGGGCGCAGAGCGGGCCCGCCCACAGCGCGCTGAAGTCCACGACGAGCAGACCGTCCGGCGGCCGGGGCGTCGCGGGCGCGGGCGCGGGCGGGGTGAGCGGGGCGGGCGGAACGGCCCGGTGCCGGACCGGGCCTGCGGCGACGCCGAGGAGCGCCGCCCGCTCGGCGAGCTCGGCACCGGTGTGTTCGCGCATCCAGCTGGTGACCGCCGGCCACGGGTCGTCGCCCACGTCCGCGCAGACCAGCGCTCCCAGTAACGCCGGGTCGTCGGGGCGGGCACAGGAGACCGCCGCCCAGCCGTCGGCGGTGCGCAGCAGCCGGCACGCGCCTCCGGCAGACACGGCCCCACCCCGCCGGTGGCCGGTGAAGGCGGCACGCTCCGACAGCAACCGGGCACCGTCCACCCGCACCCCGGTGAACTCGGCGAAACGGTCGGCCAGCTCCCGCGCCACGGTGGCGGCACGACCCGGTGGCACCAGCGGAGGGCCGCTCTCGCGGCCGGTCAGCGGGACGACGCCGCTGCGCGCCCAGTCGGCCGACGGGTCGGGGATCATCACACCCACTGATCGGACAAGGGGGCTGTGGCAGGCATAAAACGACAATACATTCACTCGACGTCCCACACGGGGAAGCGGCGAGGCCCGGTCACGACGAACGCTCTCACGAACGGAACCTTCCAGACGGCGCCGCCGGGCACGGCCGGAGGTGCGGGGTGTCGGGGCACGTAGGCTACCGCTCGCCGGACGGGGTCGAGAAGCCGATCGGCCGCCTACGGGTCAGCGCTCCCGGCCGGTGCCCAGCCCGGGTCCCGCATCGACGTGGAATCTGTCTATCCCGGTCAGCTGCCGGTATCGGGAGTAGGCGATCTCGTACGGCTCCCGTTCGCGGCCGGGTGGGAACGGCCGGGGCCGGAACGAGCGGCGGACCACCTCGCGCAGTTCGGTGAGGGAGCCGATGCGGCCGTCGGCCATGGCCTGGATGAGCAGGTTTCCCACGGCGGTCGCCTCCACGGGACCGGCCAGCACGGGCCGTCCGGCGAAGTCGGCGACGAGCCGGCACAGCGTCTCGCTGGAGGCCCCGGCCCCCACGAGGTGCACGGCCTCCACCCGCCGGTCGCTGAGGAACTCGGCCTGCTCCAGGGCCCAGCGGTAGGAGCACGCGAGACTCTCCAGGACGCAGCGCACCGTCTCCGCTCGGCCGGCGGGCGGCGCCTGCCCGGTCGAGTGGCAGTAGGCCGCGATCCTCGCCGGCATGTCGCCGGGTTCAAGGAACCACGGGTGGCCGGGGTCGATCAGCGGCCCGAAGGCGGGCGCGGCGGCGGCCTCGGCGACCAGGTCCGCGTACGAGGTGCGCACGCCCCAGGATCTGCGGCACTCCTGGAGCAGCAGCAGGCCGTTGAGGGTGCGGGTGAATCGCACGGTCCCCATGACGCCGCCCTCGTTGCCGAAACCCGCGAGCCTGGCCGCCCGGCTCGTGACCGGGGCGTCGAGCTCCAGTCCCGCCAGCGAGCGGGTGCCGCAGGAGACGTAGCCGACAGAGCCGGACGAGACGGGAAGCGCCGCCGCGGCGGAGGCGGAGTCATGGCCTGCCACCGCGACGACCACGACTCCACCCGGGCCGTCCCTGCCCTTCTCGCGCAAAGGTCCCGCGATTGTGCCCGGCTCGGTGATCCGGTGGGCGAACAGGTGACGGGGCAGGCCCAGGCGGGTGACAAGACTGCTCGCCCAGCGGCCGGTCCTGACGTCCAGCAGCTGGCTGGTGCTCGCGATCGTCCGCTCGGTGACCATCTCGCCGCTCAGCCAGAGGGTGAACAGGTCCGGCATCATCGCCAGGTGGTCGGCCGCCTCCAGAAGCGGCGATCCGGCGTGCGCCAGCAGCTGGCAGGCCGTGGTGCCGGGCCCGGGGCGGATGCCGGTCAGCTCGTAGTGGTCCTGCCAGGAGACGAGGCCCGCCAGCCCGGAGGTGTAGGGATCGAGGTGGTGGCGGGGGTTGGCCAGCAGCCGCCCGTCACGGTCGAGGAGGGCGAAGTCGCCGCCCCAGGCGTCCACGCCCACGCTGGTGACACGACCGCGGGCGGCGGCCAGCGCGATGCCTCCGCGCGTCTGCGCGAGCAGCCCGAGCACGTCCCAGTACAGGCCGTCGAGGACGCGGACCGGCCGGTTGGCGAAGCGGTGCACCTCCCGCACCGCGAGCCGTTCACCATCGAATTCGCCGGTCAGCACCCGGCCGCTCTCAGCTCCGAGATCCACGGCCACGTAGACGGGCACGGTCCAAGCGTAGCCGGAAAGCCCTTCCTGATATGGGTGATATGTCAGAGACGGCAGGTGAAACAGCTCATGGAGTCGCCTTCCTCCCCGAACCAGACGGCGAGGTGGACAGCCGATCAGACGGTGCCCCTGCTGCCCGGCGGCCCAAGGTGGGCCTGCGTGATCCGGGCGGTGACCGGCCGCGGGCATCGGAACGCGTCCGCCCGCCGGGGGCCACGATCACCTGCCTCCGCCGAGCCGCGGTCGCGGAGCGGCCGGCACTGTCGCGAAGGCCACGCGAGGTGTCGAAATGTTTAAAACGTGGCAACAGATGGCGGTCCGGATGTGCGGCGGTGGAGAGCGATGGGCCCTCGGAGACGCGGGGTCGGCCGGGGCGCGTGCCGGGTAACGCTAAGGAAACAGCGTGTTCATGTGCCATTGACACCCCCGGGAGCTTGGTTCTAGTGTCCAGCTTCAATGTGTTAAATCGTTTTTCAGTAGAGGCCTGCCTGTGCTGACGGACACCACCGGCACGGTCCGTGCCCGGCGAGTCCGGGCGCGGGCCACATCCGAGAAGGGCGATCCCATGCGGCGGGTCTGCTTCCTGTTGAAGGTGAGGCCGGAGCGCCTCCAGGAGTACCGCGAGCGCCACCGTGCCGTCTGGCCGGAGATGCTCGACGCCCTGAGCGCCACCGGCTGGCACAACTACTCGCTCTTCCTGCGCGAGGACGGGTTGCTGGTCGGCTATCTGGAGACCGAGGACTTCGAGGCGGCCCGCGAGGCCATGGCCGCGACAGAGGTCAACGCCCGATGGCAGGCCGAGATGGCGCCGTTCTTCGAGAGCCTCGACGGCCGCCCGGACGAGGGCATGGTCTCGCTCGAGGAGGTCTTCCACCTCGACTGATCGGGGAGGGACCCACTACGGGCGCGGGTGATCGAGACCCCCTCGGGGGCGTACGGCGACCCGGGAACGCGGTTCGAGGTGTTCGACCCCGTTACCGCGCCGCCGCCGACCGACCTGCGACACCGGCCAGGCGCCGCTGAACCCGAGGCGGGCGGCGAGCGGGACCCTGACCACCGGTGGCGAGGGAATCACCCGCGGCGTGCCCTGCGTAATGACGCGGGCCATTGGATACCTCGTGTCATCGTAAAATCACCGGACGCGAAACTCGCCGGTCGCGGAAAATCCATACCATGTGTGTGGGAATCAAGGGTGGCGGTCGTTTTAGGGTCGACCGTATTCGTGAATCGCTCCCCCTCCCGAACGTGGATCGTTCCCCGCGCGGGAAATCAGCCGGTGAGGTCGGAAAAAGAGCAGGTGGGAGTCTGCGATGCCGGGCGCAGCGGGTCTCCCGCGGAGCCGCACCCCGGTGGTCGGCGCGATCGCGGCCCGCTTTCCGGGGTGCCCTCGCGTTAGTGCCTTAGAGCGGAATCCGCACCCGTCGCCGCCGATGTGAAATTCATTCGTATTCACTCCGCGAAGAATCTTCGGGTGAAATCAGTGCCGACGGGTTGATCTCTGATTCATAATCACCGTCAAGAACATGTGAAACGTGAAAAGGGAGCGCTGCGTTGCTCGGCAGAACCTCTCCGCTGTTCATCGGCCGGAAGCGGGAGCTCGACTTCCTCGGGGAGGCGTGGGGAGCGGCCAGACACCGCGACGCACGGATCGTGGGTGTCCGGGGAACGGCGGGAGTCGGCAAGACCGAGCTGGTCGAGCGCTTCCTGCGGACCCTCCCCGGGGTGCGGACCGTGCGAGCCTTCGGCGACGAGGACGCGCTCGCCCATCCCTGGGGAGTGCTGGAACAGATCGCCGAGCAGCTGCCGACCCCGGCGCTCGCCCGGACACTGGCCGGCCAGGCCGAGGCCGCCTTCGTCGGCCAGGCCCTCGCGGCGGAGTTCGCCGCCGCGGACGCTCTGATCGTGGTCGTCGACGACGCGCACTGCGGCGACCGGCAGTCGATGATCGCGCTCCGTCTGGCGGCCCGGCGCCTGCGCAACGCCCAGGTCATGCTGCTGGTCCTCCACCAGGCTCCCGGGTACGCGCCGGGAGCGGCCCCGGACGCGCCACCCCTGGAACTCCACGAGGGCTGGGAGCGCATCTTCGACTCGCCGCAGGGACGCCTGCTCCAGGTCGAGGGGCTCTCCGCCGAAGATCTCGTACGGCTCGCCGTCGCGACAGGCCACGACGGCCTCACCCCCTCAGGCGCCAGGAGACTGCACGAGCACACCGACGGCAACGCGCAGCATTCGATCCTCCTGCTGGACCAGGTGGAGATGCACTCGATCAACTTCGGCAACGGCCCGCTGCCCGCCCCCCGCGGTATGACGCAGGCCGTCGTGGCGCGGCTGGCGTCGTGTGCCCGCCGCACCCGCGAGGTCGTGGGTGCGGCGGCGGTGCTCGGCCGCCGCTTCCGCCTGGCCGACCTGCGTGCGCTCTCCGGCGTCGCCGACGTCACCGTTCCTCTCACGGAGGCCGTCGGTGCCGGATTGCTCAAGGAGATCCCGGGGACGGCGGGGCAGGAGTTCGCCTTCACCACACTGCTGGTCTGGGACCGCATCTACTACGACTCCGGCGTCGAGCGCCGCCGTGCCCTGCACCGCGACGCCGCCCTGCTGGGAGGTCCGGGCGCACTCTGGCACGGGATCGCCGCCTCCGGTGGCGGTACGGACGGTGAACTCGCCGCGCTGGCCCAGGGCGAGGCCCAGGCCCAGCTGTCCCGGGGCAGGCTGCCACTGGCGGCCGTCTACGCCCGCCACGCCGCGGAACTGACCCCGCCGGGGCCCGATCGGGTCGCCCGCGTACTGATGGCCGCCGAGACCCTGCTGGTCTGCGGTGACGCCACCGTCGCCAGGCGCTACGAGGGCGAGGTCCTCGCCGCGCCGGCGGGCCCCTGGCGCGACTACGTCGCCGGTTACCAGGCTCTGATCTCCGGACGCGTCGCGGAGGCCAGGCTGCTGCTGGTCAAGGCACTGGGCGCGGCCGGGCACGGCGGGGCGGAGAGCCCGCACGCGCCCGCGGACCTGCGGGCGCGCATCGCGGCCCAGCTGGCGATCATCGGCGTGGTCGAGATCTCCTACCCCGAGATGGTCGAGTACGGCACGGCGGCCGTCGCGGCGGGCAGCCGCGAGCCGTGGGTGCGGGCGTTCGCCTGGTTCGCCCAATCCCTGGGCTGGACCCTGGCCGGACGGGCCGAGGAGGCGCTGTGGTCCCTGGCGGACGCCGACCTGCCAGGTTCGGCGGCCGGGCTGGACGGTCTGGTGGCCCGCGGCATGATCCGGCTGTGGACCGACGACCTCGACGGAGCCTTCAGCGACCTACATGACAGCGTCGCGCGGGCCACGCGCGGCGAGGCGCTGCGGGTGGGTCAGGCGCTCGGCTTCCTGGGCGAGGTCGAATACCGGCGGGGCAGGCTCGACGACGCCGTCAGGTTCACTCGGCTCGCCGTCGGCGACGCCGAGGAGAACGAGCGGGTCTGGGACTACGCCCTCCTGCACTCCCTGGCGTGTTACCCCCGCGCGGCCAGGGGAGAGTGGGGCCGGGCGCGCGAGCACGCTCGCCAGGCCGCGGAGTGGGCGCCGATCGTCGAGAGCAGGGTGAGCCTCGCCTACGCGGCCGGCGCGCGGGCGGCGATCGCTCAGGCCCAGGGCGACGCCCAGCGGCTGCTCAGCGCGGCCGAGACCATCGAGCTCCACTACGACTCGCTGGAGCCCGGTACCCACCTGTTCGGCCCGGTCGGCGCCGACGCGCTCTCCCTGCTCGGCCGGCTCGACGAGGCGGACGCCGCCCTGGGCGCCTTCGCCGACCGGGCCGCCTCCAGCGGGCGCCGCTCAACGCTGATGTCCATCGCCAGGGTGCGGGCCCAGATCGCCGCCGCCCGCGGTGACCACGCGCGTGCCGTACGGGACTGTGAGGAAGCCTTCGCCCTGGCCGGAGAGGTGGGCCTGCCGATCGAGGCCGGCAGGATCGACCTGGTGACGACGCGCTCCCTGCACGCCCGGGGCCGGCACGCCGAGGCGGAGCGGTTGCTGCGACGGGCGCTGGCCACCTTCGAGCACACCGGTGCCGTCGCCTACGCCGACCTCGCCCGGAAGACGGCGGGGGAGCTCAGGCTGGCGGTGGACGGTCCCAGCGCGGCCTTCGGCAGCCTCACCGGGGCCGAACGCGAGGTCGTGGCGATGGTCCGCGAGGGCATGACCACCCGTCAGATCGCGCAGCGGCGCTCGGTGGCGATCAGCACCGTGGAGACACAGCTGAACCGCGTCTACGCCAAGCTGAACGTCACCAGCAGGATCGAGCTTCGCGCCGTCCTGTCCGACCCCGGAGAGTAACCGGGGAGCGGCGCCACTTCCCGGGCCGGCGTACGGAGAGGCAGGGCGCGTCGAAGCCCGCCGGTTGATCCGTAGGGGTGCCACCCGGATGCCTTCCGCGTCTCCCGCGACTACCGTGAGCGTCTGCCAGAGCGCCAGGAGAGCGGCGCCGCCGACGGGAGGCCGGAATGCGGTTGACCATAGACGTCCAGAGGACCGCTACCGGTCACATCGCCGGAACCGTCGAGGCCGAGGGGGCCGAGCCGCCTCTCCCCTTCCACGGGGTCATCGAGCTGGTCACCCTCCTGGAGAACCATCTGGACCGGTGATCGCCGCACACCCTCCGCTGCCGGAGAGGGCCGTTCACAGAACGTCATGCCAAGGGGAGAGCATCAGATGGGTTCCAGGTACAGCCTCGGGAGGGATGGCCGGCGACGCCGACGAGTTCGTCGGCCGGCGACGGGCCGCGTGGACCACCGGCCGCAGGGCGTGCCGGCGGCACCGGCCGGGCAGGCCGGGCCGGTTGGGCCGGTTGGGACGGCCGGATGAACGCCACCCTGACGGCCTTCGTGCCGCCGACCGAGAGCGGCCGTGACCTGCTGGACGACTGGATACGGCCGATCTGCGCGAGGCTGGGGATCGGTCTGGTGGTGGTGCCTCCCGGCATCGGCGGGGCCGTCGCGCTCGCGGCGCGGCGGACGTCGACCTTCGTCGTGTGGGACTGCTCGGTCGAGGGGTCCGAGGACGTCTACGCGGCCTTCGACACGCGCGCCAAGCTCGACCCCGGCAGCATCGTGCTCAGCCGCAGCCCGTTGCCCCGCAACGTACTGACCCGCGCCAGCCACGCTCCCGTCCACGGCGAGACCCTGGAGAACCCGGCGCTGGGCGAGTGGCTGGAGCGGCACCTGCGTCGCGCGCTGGGGGCGGACCGGGCGCCGTCGCCGCACCCGTCGGGGCACTACTGGATGTTCGACAACCCGGCCGACTACTTTCTCAGTTTCCACGACGGCGGGCGCCGGAAGGCGGAGGAGTGGCGTGCCACCTTCGAGAAGGCCCACGCGGTCACCGTGCGGATGGTGCCGCCCCGCGAGTACTCCTACCCGGCCGAGGTGGTCACGCGGCAGCAGATGTGGGAAGGCGTGGCACGGCTGATGTACGAGATCATCGCGACCGGCAGGGTCATCGTCCATCCCGCCGCCGACTACTTCACGTCGTTCTGGGCGGTGAGCGAACTGCTGGCCACGCTGTGGCTGCTGCCACGCGGCTCCACGCCTCCCATGATCACCTCCGCGTACGTCGCCCGGCCCTCGGGCGCCATCCGGCGACTGGAGCACCTGACCGCCCGTACCGTCCTGGGCGTCCCCCGCCTGGGTGACGTCCACGCGGATCGCTTCGCCAGGCTCATCAACAACTCCGATCCGATCACCACCGCTCCGGAGATCCGCGGGCGAGCGGCGGACGGAGGGAGGATCGTCGCCGGAGCGGTCAGGCACGTCGGCAGGCGCGATCCGGAACTCGCCGGCCCGCGGTTCTGGGAGGAGATGCGGGTGCCCTGCCCGGTCTGCGCCCCGAAGGGCGGAACCGCCGCGGAGGTCGACTGGGATCGGCACATGGATCTGGCGTGGGACGAGCGAGGGGTGGACCACTACGGCTACTTCACCGCCCGGCGCGAGGAGCTCGGCACCGGAAGGATCCGCTGCCCGGGGTGCCGGACCCTGCTGAGGCTCGTCAACGAGCATGGCGTCCGCACGCTCTGGACGCCGATCTCGGAGGCGGAGCCGGAACGGAACCGGCCGGTCATCCGGCGTGATCCCATCTGGCAGGTGCTGCCGGACGACCGGCGGGGCGCCGAGTCGCTCTCCAGGAAGAGGGCCGACCCCCTTCGCTGCCTCAAGGGCAGAGGATTCCCGGCCGAGGCGAGGTGGGGCCCGGCACACAGCTCCGCCTGACGGCGGAGAGGCCCTGGGCCCGTGGTGCACGGCGCGGGGCCGTCTCGATCCGGTACGGACCCGCCGCGGAGGGATCACGGGCCCGTGACGGGGTCGGCGTCCCGCGCGGGTCCGGCCCCGCGCGGGACGGGGAGCGCGTCCGAACGGGCGGGTTCGCGAGGACGGCCGGGATCTCGGGAGAGCCCTTCGTCAGGTGAAGCATCCCCCCACGCCCCGGCGCGCGCCCCGGTTGAAGGCGCTCAGGCGCTGGGAGGCGCTGCCGTGGTCGCTCACGTCGGTCCAGGGGGTGTCGTCGGCGTGCTGCCGCAGGGCCGCCGCGATCTCCTGGGTGTCGCCGGTCTCGAAAAACAGGATGCCGTCCTCGGCGGCTCCGAAGAGGGTCGCCCCGGCGAGGCAGTCGGCCTGGAGTTCGACTCGTCGGGACAGCAGCCTCCGTGGAATACGAGCCTGGACGGCATGGCCCCATTCGTGCGCGATGATCAGGTAGACCCAGGCGTCCCCCTGCCGGTATCCCATTCGCATCAGGTCGACGTCCCACGCGATGAAGTCGTAGGGCGGCCAGCAGTACAGGGCGTTGTCATCGGGGAGAGGAGATCCCTGGCATCTCGGCGCGTTGCTCCGCGCGCCGTCGTACCCGCCGAGAACGCGCGGGGGTGAATACCAGCCGGGGAAGAACTCGGACCAGTGCGTCGCCCAGAAACGATTGACGACGTACTGGGCGCTGCGAATGTCCTGGTTGATGTCGTCGAGGTTCCTCGCGGCGGAGGCGTTCAGCGGGGCGTTCCCGCCCGTCGCGGCGGTCGTGGTCCCGGTGAGGCCCGCGATCAGAACGCCGGTGAGCAGCGGGACGAGTGCGAGACGAGTGATTCTCCATCGTGAAGCGGCCATGGGCTTCTCCCCTGTCACTGGTGGCCACATACCGGTATTATTCGGGGGCTTTTAGCGGCAGAGTCACCGTATGAGAAAAGGTAATAGGGGAGAAGCGTTATCGCGAGATCGCATGAAATATCGGGGTAATTCGCCATAGGAGTTGGCGGGATTAGAGGCGCGTCGTAATTGACGTGAAGCGGAGCGGCGGCACGGCGCTCCCGTGACGGCGCTCCGGAGGCGGCCGCGGCAGGCCGCCGGTGAAGCTCGGTGAGACTCGCGCGCTAGCCCGCCGGAGGCGCGGAGCTCTCCCGGATGACGAGGTCGGTGGAGAGTTCGACCCGGCGGGGCTCGGGAGCCTCGCCGCGGGAGATGCCCAGTGCCATGCGGGTGGCGAGGAAGGCCATCTCCTCCAGGGGCTGGCGGACCGTGGTGAGCGGTGGCCAGGCGGACCTGGAAAGGGGCAGGTCGTCGAAGCCGACGACGCTCAGATCGTCGGGGACGCGCAGTCCGCGCTGCCTGGCGGCCTCGAAGACGCCGAAGGCCTGCAGATCGCTGCCGGCGAAGATGGCGGTCGGGCGGTCGGGCAGCGAGAGCAGGGCGTGACCGTGGTCGTGACCGGAGCCGACGAGGAAGTCGCCGTGCAGGATCAGCGCGGGATCGACCTCGACGCCCGCGGTCTCCAGCGCGGCACGGTAGCCGTCTATGCGGGCGCGGCTGCACAGCACGTCGGGCGGGCCGCCGATCATGCCGATCCGGCGGTGGCCGAGTTCCAGCAGGTGCCGGGTCGCGTTCAGGCCGCCCTGCCAGTTGGTCGCGCCCACCGACGCCACGCCGGGGGCCGGCTCGCCCTCGGGGTCGACCACCACGAAGGGGATCGAGCGGGTGTTGAGCTGGCCGTACTGCTGAGCCGAGAGCCGGGAGCCAATGATGATCACGCCGTCGGTGCGGCGGGCCGCCAGCCGGTCGAGCCAGTCACGGCCGGGACCGGCGTGGGTGTGCAGGACGGAGATCACGATGCTGGCCTCGGCTTCCGCGGCCGCGCTCTCGGCCCCGCGGATGAGCTCCATCGCCCAGGGGCTCTCCAGCTCGGCGAAGATCAGGTCCACCAGGCCGACGGGGCCGTCGGCGCCGGTGGCGCGGCGGACGTAGCCGTGCTTGTGAAGGAGCCGTTCGACCCGCCTGCGGGTCTCCGGCGACACCTCGGACCTGCCGTTGATCACCTTGGAGACCGTGGGCGCGGAGACCCCGGCCTCCTGGGCGATGCGGGCGATCGTCACCCGAGGCTTACCTGACATGCTCGGCAGCATATCCGAAACCTTTCGGAGTGTCGCTCCACGCCTGAGGCGTGCTCGTAGCCCTTCGGCCGAGCCTCTTCTGGCGCGTCGCACACGCTTTGATATTCCGTACCCGGTTCGAGCGCGGAAAATTTTTGTGAATGGCAGAAATATTCACGGCCCCCGCGTCCAGGCATGACCCGGAAGGCGCCGGACCGCACGGTCCATCGGCGTCCGCCACCCCCGTCGGCCCCTCCGCCACCTGGGGCGGCGACGCTCGAACCGTCGAGCGTTACCCGCGAAGAAGGATGTCAAAAGAGGCCGATTCCGGGTAGGGGCAGGCGCATGGCTGAATTCCTCACTGATATCAAGGAGATCCGGGCGCGGGCGCGTCAGGAGATCGATAAGGGTCCGATAACGGCCGCCTACGGTGCCGACCTGCCCCGGGTGATCCAGGTGTGCAACGAGGCCCTGGCGACCGAGCTGGTCTGCGTGCTCCGTTACAAGCGGCACTACTACACCGCCTCGGGTATCCACGCGGGGGTGGTGGCGGCGGAGTTCCTGGAGCACGCCGCGGAGGAGTAGGAACACGCGGACAGGCTCGCCCAGCGCATCGTCCAGCTCGGCGGCGAGCCGGATTTCAACCCCGAGACGCTGACCGCGCGCTCACACGCCGAGTACGACGACAGCCTCGACCTGATCGAGATGGTCAGGGAGGACCTGGTCGCCGAGCGGATCGCGATCGCCTCCTACACCGAGATCGTCAACTGGCTCGGCGACGGAGACGTGACCACCCGGCGTATCTTCGAGGATCTGCTGGCCCAGGAGGAGGAGCACGCCGACGACCTGAAGAGCCTGCTGGAGCGGCTTCCCGGCGCGCTGGGCGGCCGGGACTGAGCGGCGGTTCAACAGGTCCGGCCGCCGCGCGAGCCGGTTCCGCGACGGGTGCCGCCGGGGGGCCGGCCCGCGCGTGGCGCTCCGCGGCGCGCCCGCGTCCCGCCGTACGCGCCCGCGGCGCCGCACAGGCGTGCGGCGCCGCGGAGCCGGTCCCGGGTGCGCGGGAAGCCGTACGGCCGGGTGTGCGCGTCGGAACCCGGCCGTACGGCGATCGGACCGGTCAGCCGGTCGTGCAGGACACCGAGGGGGCCGGGGAGCCTGTCCCCGAGGCGATGAAGCCGAAGGTCGCCGTCGCGCCGGGGTTCAGGGAGCCGTTCCAGGCGGCGTTCCGCGCCGAGACCGCGGTGCCGGACTGGGTCACCGTCGCGTTCCATGACTGGCTGATCTGCTGTCCGCCGAACGTCCACCGCGCGCTCCAGCCGGTGACGGCCGCCGCGCCGGTGTTCTTGACGGTCACCTCGCCCTGGAAGCCGCCCGGCCACTGGTTGGTGGTCTGGTAGGTGGCGGTGCAGCCGCCCGGCGGGGGCGTGACGGTCGGCGTCGGGGTGGGAGTGATCGTCGGGGACGGTCCCGAGCCGAGCAGGGCGGCCAGAGCGGGGAACCACCGGTCGGACATCTTCTGGTCCCCTGAGGCGTTGGGGTGCACGCCGTCGTAGGTGTCGGCCGCGGTGCTGAAGCCCGTCCACTGGTCGACCACGACGATCGGTGACTGAGCGGTGGTCTTGCCCGCCGCCCAGCCGGGAATCGCCGCGTTGAGCGCGGAGACCCGCTGCGCGCACTCACCGCACGTGCTCGGGTTCATCGGGATGATCTGGGCGACGAGGATCTTCATGCTGGGATTGCTCGCCCGCATCTGGTCCACCAGCTTGCCGTACGCGGCCAGGATGGTGGCGGTCGCACGGTTGCTCCAGGCGTCGTTGGTGCCGAAGTGCATCAGCACGATGTCGGGTGTGGTCGCCGAGAGCCAGCCGGGGAGCTGGTTCTGGTCGGCGACGTTGGTGACCAGCGCCCCGCCGTGCCCCTCGTTGTCCCCGTCGTGTGCGACGCCGCAGCCCTGCGGGGGCAGGGTGCCGACGAAGTCGATGTTGGTGTGACCGGCGTTCACGAGCCGGTTCCACAGGAGGGCCCGCCAGCATCCGGGGGAACCGGTGATGGAGTCTCCGAGTGCCATGATCCTGGTGGCCGCCGCCTGCGCGGGCATCGCCGTGGCGGCCAGGAGGAGTCCCAGGGCCGCGACCGCGGTCATCGCGGCCGTCAGAACCGCCAGGATCGTGCCGCTTCCGTGCGTCTTTCGTCGCATTTTCCGCTCCCGCCTCGATGGGGCCCGATGCTAGGCGGCCCAGGGCGGGAGCGGGAAGCCGGCCGCCCGCCGGGAGTGCCCTGACCTGCGGCGCGATCCCCGGCGAGGGTGTAACTTTCAGCCGCCCGCCACGGGTGTCCTGCCGCCCCGGCGTCCGGCCCTCCGGTGTTTCCGCTCCTCAGCCGGGGGAGCGGGCGTTCCCGGCCGAGGAGCGATCGTCCGGCTCGCGAGGGCGGCGCCGCGGAAGGGTAAACGGGGAATGAAGGAAAGCTACAAAATGTTCCACAAAAGTGGAGTTTATTGACGCAACCGTCAAGGTGAACGTAAGGTCCGGACAACGCCTGATACCTCCCCACAGATGCCCTGACCTCGGAGAACACCCCACGGAGCGTTCATGAAACGACTAGTAGCGGCAGCGGTCTCTCTCGGCCTCGCCGCCGTCACCGCGGCCTGCGGCGGCGGCGCGGGCGGCGCCGACAGCTCCGCCTCCGTGGGGAGCGCCGTCTTCACCACGATCGACACGCTCAAGCCGGGCATCGACGCGAACGCGCCGATCAACCCGTACAACCCCAAGGGCAACACCTTCCGCGGCTACAACGCCGAGTGGCTCGGGTGGACCAAGAACCACCTGACGGACCCGGACCGGTTCTACCCGGGGGTCGCGAAGAGCTGGCAGATCGCCCCGGACCGATCCTCGATCACCATCAGGCTCCACCCGGACGGAAAGTGGTCCGACGGCAGGCCGATCACCGCGGAGGACGTGAAGTTCTCCATCGGCCTGGCCTACACCCAGGGCGGCACCGCATATGCCCTCGACCCCTCCGCGGCCGGCACGGCCTCCGACATCAAGATCGTGGACGACAAGACGATCAAGATCACTCAGACGGCGGAGAACCCGAGTTCCGCCTTCGTCCGCGGCGTCATGGAGACCGTCATCGTCCCCAAGCACATCTGGGGCGGCGTGCTGCCCGCCGACTTCTGGGAGAGGCTGAAGGTCGCGCAGAGCGACGCCCCCGGGGCCGAGGCGGCACGGGCCGGGATCACCAGCCTCGCGGAGAAGGTCATCGCCTTCGCCCCGGCCCAGGACGTCTCCGCGGGACCGTTCGTCCTGAAGCGTGTCAATCCGGGTGAGGCGTTGCTGGTCAAGAACAGGTACTTCCACAACGCGGCCAACGTCGCCGCCGACCAGGTGCGCATCCTCAACTACACGGGCAACGAGCAGGTCTGGAACTACCTGGTCGCCGGCAGGCTGGACAGCGCGCCGTTCACCGCGGTCCCGGCCGGGGTGATGAGGCGCATCACCCAGACCCCGGGCAACGCCGTGGTCAGGGGTTACTCACCGGTCAGCGAGGCACTGGCGTTCAACCAGTCCAGGAAGCCCTACGACAACGTGCACGTCCGCCGGGCGCTGGCCTACCTGATCGACCGCGAGCAGGTCACCAAGGTCGCCTCCCCCGAGGGCGGCACCGCCTCGGTCACCACCTCGGGCCTGCACCAGGAGGCCGCGAAGGCGTGGCTGGGTGACGGCCTCGCCGCACTGGAGCCGTACCGGACCGACCCCGCCAGGGCCGAGCGGGAGCTGTGGGCCGCGGGCATGAAGAAGAAGGGCGGCAGGTGGACGATGCCGGACGGCAGCCCGTGGAAGATGACCATCAACGTGCCCGCGTCCTTCTCCGACTGGCTGGCCGGTGCGAAGGCCGTCACCAGCCAGCTCAACGACGCCGGCATCGACGCCGAGGTCGTCACCACCGCCGACTACCCGCTCTACCTGGAGGAGATGGCGGCGGGCAAGTACGACCTCGGGTTCTGGCTGGTGGCGCTCGGACCCGCCCCGTACAACATCTACCAGCGCCTGTACGGAGCCCAGAACGGCTGGCAGCTCTTCGGCGGCAAACTCACGCACGTCGCCCCCGGCACCAAGGGCAACTGGATGGGCGGTGCCGAGACCGTCCAGCTCGCGGGCGAGGGCAGGATCAACCCCGGAGAGCTGACGGTCAAGCTGAACTCCGCACCCGAGGCGGAGCAGAAGAAGATCGTCTCAACTCTCGCCAGGGCCGCCAACCAGGATCTTCCGGTGATCCAGCTGTGGGACTACGTCAACACGCAGGTGGTGAACACCACGCGCTTCAGCGGATTCCCCGGTGACGACAGCGACGCGCTGCGCCTCACCTCGGGCGTCTGGCTCCAACTCGGCATGGTCAAGAGGAAGTAGCGACATATGACGGTCATCGCACGCCGCCTCGCGGGCCATCTCGCCCGGGGGTTCGCCATGATCCTGGTGGTCACCACGATCAGCTTCGTGATCATCAGAAGCATCCCCGGCGACCCCATGCGGGCCCGCTACGAGAAGCTGGTCGAGCAGGGCATGTCGCCCGACCAGGCCGAGCGCGCCACCGCCGCGCTGTACGGCTTCATGCCGAAGGGCAGCCTGTGGGAGCAGTACGCCGGCTACATGAGGGGACTGCTCCACCTCGACCTCGGCCAGTCGCTGAGCGTCCCCGGCGCGGAGGTCACCACGCTGCTCGCCGCCGCGGCCACCTGGACGATCCTGCCGGTCCTCGTCGGCACCCTGCTCAGCTTCGCGGTCGGCATCATCATGGGCGTCTACGCGGCGATCAAGCGTTCCAGCAGGCTGGGGGACGTCCTGGCGGTCTCCGGTTCGCTCCTGCACGGCCTGCCGCAGTACGTTCTCGCGCTGCTGCTGAGCGCGGTCTTCACGACCCTGCTGCCGATCTTCCCCACCGGAGGCACGGCCGACGTCACACTGGAGCCGGGTCTCAACGCCGCCTACATCGGCTCACTGATCCAGTACGCCACGATGCCGATCCTGACCTACGCGCTGGCCGGCTACGGAGGCTGGATCCTGGCGATGAAGTCCAGCGTGGTCACCGTGCTGGGCGACGACTTCATCATGGCCGCGGAGCTGCGCGGTTTGAAACGCGGCCTCATCTTCCGCTACGTGGCGCGCAACGCGATCCTGCCGCTCTTCACCATCCTGGCCCTCTCACTGGGCCTGCTGTTCGGTGGCGCGATCTTCATCGAGCGGATCTTCACCTATCCCGGGCTGGGTCTGCTGCTGCTCAACAGCATCACCGACCGCGACTACACGTTGATGGGCGGGGCCTTCCTGCTGATCACCGTGGCGATCGTCATCGCCAACATCGTGGCCGACATGCTCTACACCGCGATCGACCCACGGGTCCGTTCCGGACAGGAGGCTTCATGAACGGGCGAATCACAGCAGCCGACAGGCGCCGCGTCCACGGCGGGCGGCCGGTAGGGGAGATCGCATGACCGCGCCGGTCATCGCCGGGGGCGACGCCCGCGCGACGCTGCGACGCAACTTCCGGCGCGGCGTCTGGCGGGTCCTGCGGCGCAAGCCCAGCAGGATGGCGGGTGTGGTCATCCTGGGCGTGTTCACGTTCATGGGCGTCTTCGGGCCGATGCTCTACCCCGAGCGGCTGCCGCGCGACGACAACGCGCTCTACGCCGCGCCAAGCTGGGCGCACCCCTTCGGCACCGACTTCGAGGGAACGGACGTGCTCGCCCTGGTGATCACCGGGGCCCGGTACGTCCTGCTGACCGCCCTGGTCACCGCGGTCATCACGGTCGCCCTGGGCACCGCCGTCGGGCTGTTCGCCGGGTTCAGGCGCGGACGCTGGGACGCCGTGCTCATGCGGATCACCGACATGAAGCTGACCATCCCCGCGCTCCCGCTGCTGCTGGTCCTGTCGACGGTCTGGAAGTTCACCAGCGCGATCGAGATGGGCCTGGTGCTCGGGCTCCTCGGCTGGGGAGGGGTGGCGCGCGCCGTACGGGCGCAGACCCTCTCGCTGCGCGAGCGCGGCTTCGTCGAGGCGGCCAGGGGACTCGGCCTGTCCACCAGGCACATCATCGGCCGGGAACTGCTGCCCAGCATGGCCCCCTTCATCGCGATGAACACACTCATCGCGGTGACCGGCGCGGTGTACGCGCAGGTGGGCCTGTTCTTCCTGGGAGTCCTGCCGTTCGACGCCAACAACTGGGGGGTCATGCTCAACCTCGCGGTGTTCGGCGGCGGCGCGCTGACGACGACCGCCGCGCTGCCGTACATGCTGGCGCCGCTGCTGGCGATCCTGCTGCTCACCCTGGGCATCGTCCTCGTCGTCGACGCCATGGACGAGATCTTCAACCCCCGGCTGCGGGAGGAGTGACCGATGTTCGTACCTGCTGAGAAGGTGTCCGTGACACTGGGCGAGCGGCTGTCCGCGGCCGTGGGCGTCCGGAGCGACCGGAGCGTCGAGGCCGCCCGGAACCGCGGCGCCGCCGAGGGCACCCGTGACGCGGAGCGGAGCGGGCCGCCGGGAGTGCGGGTCAGGGACCTGTCCGTCGTCTACCGGACGGCCGCGGGAGAGTTGCCCGCCGTGTCGGGAATCGACCTGGACCTACCGCCCGGGACGATCACCGGGGTGGTCGGCGAGTCCGGGTCGGGCAAGTCCACCCTGGCGCTGTCACTGCTCAACGCGGTCCAGCCACCCGGCAGGATCAGGTCGGGCAGCGTGGAGATCGACGGTCTCGGCGACGTCACCCGGTTGCGGGGCGAGGACCTGCGCAGGGCGAGGGGCCGGCACATCGGATACGTCTTCCAGGCCGCCCAGAACTCCCTCAACCCGCTCAAGACCGTCGGCAAGCAACTGCTCGACCTGGGGCGCTCGCACGAGATCCGGGACCTGCGCGGGCTGGTCAGGGACGCCAAGGACCTGCTCGGCCGGATGGGCATGGACGGCGCGCGCGTGCTCGACTCCCATCAGCACGAGCTGTCGGGAGGGATGCGCCAGCGAGTCGGCATCATGTTCGCGCTGGTCCTCAACGCCCACCTCGTCGTGCTGGACGAGCCCACCACCGCACTCGACATGATCACTCAGGCCACCATCCTGCGGATCGTCAGGGAGGTCCACGAGGAACGCGGGCTCACCACGTTCATCATCACCCACGACCTCGGCGTGGTGGCCGAGGTCGCGGACCGGCTGGCCATCATGTACGGCGGGCGGGTGGTGGAGCAGGGGCCGACCACCGAGGTGCTCGGCGCGCCTCGCCACCCCTACACCCAGGGGCTGATCCGGGCCATCCCCCGCCTGGTCGGCGACCTCGGGGAGGCCAGGGCGCTGCCCGGCCGCCCGCCGACGCTTGGGACCGTTCCCTCACGGGGATGCGTCTTCAGGGAACGCTGCGACCTGCGCATGGACGTCTGTGAGACCGAGGAGCCGCCCACCGTCCCGTACGGCGAGTGGATCGTGGCCTGCCACGCCGTCGCCGCCCGCGACGCGGAGACCAGGGAGGAGAAGGCGTGATCACGGGGCAGCACATCACGAAGACCTTCAAGCAACGAGGAAGCGTGCTCGCCGGACGGGAGGTGAAGGCGCTGCGCGGCGTCGACTTCGCCATCCCGAAGGGCGGGGCGGCGTCGTTCATCGGAGAGTCCGGCTGCGGCAAGACGACGCTCGGACGGATCATCGCCGGGCTGGAGGGGCACGACTCCGGAGAGATCGTCATCGACGGCACGCCCATGTCGTCGCTGCGCCCGCGGCAGCGTGAGCCGTACTTCCGCCGCATCCAGCTCATCCACCAGGACCCGTACTCGGCGCTCAATCCGACCCGTACCGTGCACCAGACGCTGGACGCGCCGCTGTCGCTGCGGGCGGGGCAGACCGGCCGTTCTCGGTCATGGGCGGACGGGCGTGCCGGGGAACTGCTGGAACTGGTCGGTCTCGACCCGGGCTACGTGCTTCCCCGCTACCCCCACCAGCTGTCCGGTGGCATGCGCCAGCGGGTCGTCATCGCCCGGGCACTCACCGTCGACCCCGAGATGCTCGTCGCCGACGAGGCCGTCTCCATGATCGACGTGTCGTTGCGGCTCGGCATCCTCGCCCTGCTCAAGGACCTGCGCGAGAACCTCGGGGTGAGCGTGCTCTTCATCACCCACGACGTGGCGACCGCCCGCTACATCGGCGACGACGGCGAGCTGTACGTCATCTACCGGGGGCAGGTCGTCGAGCGCGGCCATGTCGAGACGATCATCTCCGACCCCGTGCACCCGTACACCCAGTCGCTGCTGTCGGCCATCCCGGTGCTGCACGGCCTGGAACGGCCGGGTGAGCAGCGGGTGACGCCGGCAGGGGCGCTCGACGAGAGCCGCCAGGACGCGGGCTGCCTGTTCGCCCGGCGCTGCCCGTTCAGCACCGGTCGTTGCGAGTCCGAACAGCCGGTGCTCGGTCACGGCGGGGGCACGCCCCAGGAGCACGCCTGCTTCCACCCCACCGCCCGCGACGTAGTCGCCATGCCGGTCGGCCGGTCGTGAACCCGCTGGGGAACGGTCACGGGACGCACGAGGCGTCCGGGATCCGCGAGGCCGCCGCGGCCGACGCGGCGACGCTCGCCGGGATCGCCGAGTCCGCGCTCACCCTGGACGCCGGGGAGGCGGCGAGCCTGGTCGCCCGGCTCGCCGAGCCGCCCGAGCGCCGGCGCTGGACGGCGCTGGTGACGCGCGGCCTCGACGGTGTGGCGTTCGTCTCCATGTCGGCGCGCGACCCGTACGCGGGCCACGTCGACCTGCTCGCCGTGCGTCCCGAGGTCCGGGGGGCGGGGTTCGGCCGGGCGCTGGTCGCCGCGGCCGAGGACTGGCTGCGCGGCCAGGGGGCGACCGAGGTCCGCCTCGCGGGCAACCCGCCCGCCTACGCCTGGCCCGGAATCGACGTGCGCTACACCGAGGCGGCCTGCCTGGCCGAGAGCCTTGGCTACGAGCGCTACAACGTCGCCTGGAACATGACCGTCGACCTCGCCCGCGACCTGTCCGTCGACGCCGACCTCGCGCGGCTGGCGGACCTGGGGGTCACCGTGCACGCCGCCGCTCCCGGGGACCGCGCCGCGGTGTCGGCCTTCGTCGGGGAGCAGTGGAACGGCAACTGGGCGTGGGAGGCGGAGCAGGCCGTCGGCTGCCACTACGCCGTCAGGGAGGGGAAGCTCCTCGGCTTCGCGGCGTGGGGGGCCAGGCCCACCTGGTTCGGTCCGATGGGCACCACGCCGGCCGCGCGGGGCCTGGGCGTCGGCCGGGTGCTCCTGCGCCGCTGCCTGGCCGAACAGCGGGCCGCGGGCATGTCGAGTGCCCAGATCGGCTGGGTGGGGCCACTGCACTTCTACGCCCGGGCGGTCGGCGCGCACGCCGAGCGGGTCTTCTGGCTTTACCGCCGTGGTCTGCGGTGACGGCCCCGGCCCGGCGTACGCCTACAACGCCTTCATTGTCAGAAGATCATTTATTTGACGGCAGCGAGACAGGAACTCCAATGACATTGGACGCCATGAGTGATTCGCTCTCCACGCTTTCCACCGAACAGAGCGATCCCCGCTACAACCGGATCGACCTGCTCTCGACCGAGCAGGTGGCCCGGTTGATGAACGCCGCGGACAGCACGGTGCCCGCGGCGGTGGCCGCGTCGATCCCGGAGATCACGGCCGCGATCGACGCGCTCGTCGCCCGGATGAAGGCCGGCGGCCGCCTGTTCTACGTGGGCGCGGGGACGTCGGGCCGGCTGGCCGTGCTGGACGCCTCCGAGTGCCCGCCGACCTTCGGCACCGATCCCGAACTCGTGCAGGGGGTCATCGCGGGCGGCCCCCCCGCGCTGACCCGTTCCGTCGAGGGCGCCGAGGACGACCGGCAGGGGGGAGCGGCCGCCATCGCCGAGAAGGGGGTGGGCGCGCTCGACTCGGTGGTGGGCATCTCCGCCAGCGGCCGCGCGCCCTACGTGCTCGGTGCGCTCGCCGAGGCGAGCCGCCGCGGCGCGCTGACCGTGGGGCTGTCGTGCAACGTGGCGACCCCGCTGTCGGCGGCCGCGCTGCACCCCATCGAGGTGGTCGTCGGCCCGGAGGTGGTGACCGGTTCCACCAGGCTCAAGGCGGGGACCGCGCAGAAGCTGGTCCTCAACATGATCTCCACGATCGCGATGGTCAGGCTGGGCCGTACCTACGGCAACACCATGATCGAAGTGTCGGCGATGAACTCCAAACTGGCCGACCGCGCGGCCCGGATGGTCAGCGACATCACCGGGGCCGCCCTGCCGGTCTCCCGCTCCGCGCTGGAGGCGGCCGAGTGGCACGTGAAGGTCGCGGTGCTGATGATCGAGCACGGCCTTGACGCCGACGGCGCACGGGTCCTGCTGGAGCGGCACGGCGACCAGTTGGAGGCGGCGCTGGAGGCGGCGGGGCGGATCCGGGGTGCCTGAGCCCCCGGCGGACCCTCCCGACGAGGGGGACGGGCTGGCCGGGATTCTGGAGGCGGCGGTGCCGCGCGTCTGCTCGGCGGCGGTGGCCGCGATCGCCGTCGGCGGCGTCACAGTGGCCGCCGCGGCCGTGGGGGAGACCGTACGCTACTCGTCGGCCTCTGAGGATCTCGCCGCCGACCGGCCGCCCGCCAGGCACGACTCGATCTTCGATCTCGCCTCGGTCACCAAGCTCTTCACGACCGCCGTCATCCTGTCGCTGGTCGAGGAGGGCCGCCTCGGCCTGGACGAGCCCGTCGCCGCCTGGCTGCCCGCCTGTTACCGCGGCGCCCCCGAGGCCACCCTGCGGCATCTGCTCACCCACACGGCGGGTCTGCCGCCGAGCCGCAGGGCCCACGAGGAGATTCCCGGCGACGGCCCCGAGGTCCACGCCAGGCGTATGGAGCGGATCCTCTCGACACCGCCGATCGGGCCCGCGGGCGGGCGCTACCTCTACTCCGACGTCGGGCTGATCACGGCGGGCCGGGTGGCGGAGATCGCCGGGCGGGCGCCCCTGGACGAGCTCACCCGCGCCCGGGTCACCGGTCCGCTGGGCCTGTCCGACACCGGCTACCGTCCGGTCGCGGCCCTGCTGCCCAGGACCGTCGCCACCGAGCACAAGCCGGAACGCCCGGGGCCGGGATGCGTGCGCGGCGAGGTCCACGACGAGACCGCACACGGCCTGGGCGGAGTCGCCGGACACGCCGGGATCTTCTCCACCGCCGGTGATCTCCTGCGTTTCGCCGAGACGCTGCGCACCGGAGGCGTGCCGGTCCTGCGCCCCGCCACGGTCGCCGAGATCACCCGCGACCACGGCGTCCAGGGTGCGGACTTCCGTCACGGCCTGGGCGTGCGCATCGGCGATCCCGCGATCGTCGGCCCGCTCACCGACGCCTACGGCCACTCCGGCTTCACCGGAACCTCGCTCGTCGTCGACCCCGGGCGCGCCCTCGCCGTCGTCCTGCTGACCAACAACGTCCATCCGTCGCGCGGCCGCGCGGGCATCCGCGACCTGCGCCACGCCGTCGCCGCCGAGGCCCTGCGCCTGTCCTGAACCCGCGTCGCGTCCGCGATCGCGGCGAAGACGACGGCGGCCGGCACGACCGTGTTCGGGCTCTCCGGCCCGGCGCGCTACCTGCTCCGGCGGCGGTGGTCGGCTCTGAACCCGTCGATGGCGTCCCTGGTGGCCCGCAGCGCGGCGTCCGAGGTCTCGAAGGTGCGCTGCGCGATGCCGACGAAGATGCAGTCGACGATCAGGAGCTGGCTGATCCGGCTGGCCAGCGCCCCCGGACGGAAGACCGTCTCCCGGCCGGCCGAGACCAGGACGTGGTCGGTGAGCTCGGCCAGGGAGGAACGCGGGTTGTTGGTGATGGCCACCGTGGTCGCACCCGCCCGCTGCGCGACGCGCAGCGGTGCGAGCACGTCGGGGGTCTCGCCGGTGCAGCTCACCACCACCGCCACGTCGTCCGCCCGTACCAGTGCCGCGCTGGTCAGCGCCAGGTGCGCGTCGGTGAAGGCGTGGGCGGGCAGGCCGATCCGCATCAGTTTCTGCGCCATGTCGGCCGCCACGAGCCCGGAGGCGCCCACTCCGTAGACGTCGATCTTGCGTGCTGCGATCAGTGCCTCCACCACCGCGCCCAGCCGGTCGGGGTTGAGCTGCGCCGCGGTGTCGGCCAGCGCCTCCGCCTCGGCCCTGGCCACCTTCGCGATCACGTCGGTCAGCGGGTCGTCGGGGCCGAGGTCGCCGGGGACCAGCCGTTCTGGCTGGTCCCTGGCCACCGCGGCGGCCAGCGCGAAGCGCAGCTGGGAGTATCCGGCGAAGCCCAGGGCCCTGGCGGTGCGCACGATCGTGGCCTCGCTCGTCCCGGAGACCGCGCTGAACTCGGTGATGGTGCTGCGGGCCACCATGCCGGGATCGTCGAGTATGAGGCGGGCGATGGCCTGGGCCGCGGGGGTGAGCGAGGGCAGGACGGCCCTCACCGTGGCCACCAGGTTCACGGGGGTGGGGCCGTCGAGGACGTTCATCAAATCTCCTTGGGCCTGGAGACCCCGAGCTCTGGTTCTGGGGAGGAAAGGTGGCGCGGTGCCGCATGGTTCTGTGGGGTGTTCGGCGCCGGCGATAACCAAGCTACCGAAGCACGCCGCGTGGTGCTCTCGCCGTCGGGCCGGCGGAGAGGCAGGACGCCGGTGGGGGAGAGATGGGACCTGGCCGGCTCAGGCAGGGCGGACGGCCGCCGGTGAGGGATGGGATCTCCTGGACTCGGTCGCGGGGAGGAGGTCAACGAGCGCCTTCCGGGTCAGTGGTCAGCCAGTGGGCGACGGCGCGGGCCGAGGCTCGGGAGATGCCGTTGGTGGTCACGTACACGGCTCCGGTGGGCTCGCCGGGCACTCCGGTCTCGACCACGATGGCGTCGGGGCGCAGCGTGACGGCCCGTGCCAGCAGGTCCCTGACCCAGGGGTGACGCCAGGCGTCGTGTACCACCAGGACCAGCGGGCGCCCCCCGCCGCCGGGGCCGGACAGTTCGGGCAGCTCGGGCCTGTCCGCGGTGACGACGTACCCGGTGGTGTCCGGCATCAGCTCGCTGAAGGCGCCGATGAGGCCGGTGGGCGTACCCGGCTCGACCGCCTGGCTCAGCCGGGGCGCTATGTCGACGACCAGCAGTGGTCCGGAGAGCGGCGGTGGGGTGCCGACCACGCGCATGGCGGCGAGGGCCGTCCTCAGGCCGAGTTCCTCGTCTCCCGGGCCGTCCCCGTCCCGTGCCCGCGCGGCGCCGCTCGCGGCGTACCAGCGGGACAGGGCCAGCACGCGCGAGGCCGCTTCGGCCAGCCGCTCCTCGGGGAGCCTGCCCTCCCGCACGGCGTCCACGATGGCGTCGCGCAACTCGTGGACGCTCTCGCCACCGGGGGAGGAGATGCCCGCGCAGATCGCGTCGGCCCCTGCCAGCAGGGCGCGGACCGCGATCTCCCCCGGCGGGTGGAGGGCTGCGACGGCGCGCATCTCGATGGCGTCGGTGACGATCATGCCGTCGAAGCCCATCTCCTCGCGGAGCAGCCCGGTCATGATCCGCTGGCTCAGCGTCGCGGGGTTGTCCGGATCGAGGGCGGGGACCAGCAGGTGGCCGCACATGACGGCCCGTACTCCGGCTGCCACCGCGGCGCGGAAGGGCGGCAGGTCGCGCTCGGCCAGAAGCTCCAGGGAGGCGTGCACGGTCGGCAGGGCATGGTGGGAGTCGGTGTGGGTGTCGCCGTGACCGGGGAAGTGCTTGGCGCAGGCGGCGACCCCGGCGTCCTGAAGTCCCAGGATCCAGGCCACGGTGTGCCTGGAGACCAGCTCCGGGTCCGGGCCGAAGGAGCGGACGCCGATCACCGGGTTGGCGGGGTTGGCGTTGACGTCGGCCACCGGGGCGTAGTCGAGGGTGATGTCGGCCGCGGCGAGGAGACGGCCGATCTCCCGGGCGACCAGCCGGGTCCGTTCGACGTCGTCGCCCACACCCAGTGCCCGGTTACCCGGCCACGAACTGCCCCTCGCGGCCTGCAGGCGGGTGACCGACCCGCCCTCCTCGTCCACCGCGACCACCACGGCGGGATTCTCCGCGCGCAGCCGGGCGACGAGTTCGGCCGTGTGGGCGGGGCCGGTGAGGTTCCTGGCGAACAGCACCGTCCCGCCGAGGCCCTCCTCGCCGAGCGCGCGGCGCAGCCAGCCGGGAGGCTCGATGCCGTCGAAGCCCGGCTGGAGGACGGTCATGGCCAGCCGGGCCAGATCGGGGCTGCGGTGGGGCATGCGGTCACCTTCTCGGTCGAGGGAGGCGTCTTCGGACAGGTCGGCGGCGGGAGGCGTCCCAGAGCAGGGTACCCATTGATGGCGCTTTTCTTCGTAGTGACTGCTTTTAAAGTAGCTTTTTGTCATTCTCTCGATCGAGGCCCGCGCCGCCGGCTCCGCGGCCGTCGGGCATGCCTCGCCGGTGTGCGGTACCCCCAGATCCGATCAGCCGTTCGTGACGCCGCCGCGGATGAAGGGTGGCACACGGCAGGGTTCGTTGACGCGGCCACCTTCTCCACGCGCTCCGGTGATCTCCGGCTCGCTATTGACCTCCATCGCGGTTGAGGTCCCATCCTGAGGTGAGGACTTCCGAGGAAAGAGGATCGCCGTGAGCGAGGATCTGGTCGACTTCTGGTTCGATCCCGGCTGCCCCTGGGCGTGGATCACCTCCCGCTGGATCGTGGAGGTGGGCAAGGTGCGTCCCATCACGGTCAACTGGCGGGAGATGAGCCTGGCGGTGCTCAACGAGGGACAGGAGATGTCGGAGGAGTACCGCGAGATCGTCGAACTCGGCCGGGGCACCATCCGGGTGTTCGCCGCGGCGCGCGAGGCGGCGGGGAACGTCGCCGTCGGCGACCTCTACACCGCGCTCGGCACCCGCTACCACGGCGCGGGCGGCCTGTTCCAGCGGTCCCGCGAGGGCGGCCTCACCGACTGGCGGGCCGCGATGGAGGGTCTGGCGCCGGTGATCGCCGCCGCGCTGGCCGACGCCGGGTTGCCCGCCGGGCTTCTCGCCGCGAGAACCGACCCCGGTTGGGACGACGCGATCCACGCCTCGCACGCCCTGGTGCCGGCCGGGAAGCAGAACCAGTCGCTGATCGGCGTCCCGACCATCTCGGTGAACGGGCACGCCGGGCAGTTCGGCCCCGTCATCAGTGAGATCCCGGTCGGTGAGCGGGCCGGGCGGCTCTGGGACGCGTTCAGGGTGCTCGCCACCGAGGAGGCGTTCTTCGAGCTCAAACGGGTCACGGACCGGGCGGATCCCCGAACCTTCCCGGAGGCCCCCTAGCGCGGGAGGGGGCCTTTCCCTCGCGCCCTCGCCGCTCTTTGTGGAGAAATGGCCTGTTCTTTCGTGAACGACATACCTCATCGCGTTCGTTGCCCCTGCCTGCGGGCAGGCCCCGAATGTGATGGAGCGTGAGGTTCGCCGCTGCCGCGCCGCCGAGGTTCGTGGCGGGCACGGCCTCGCCGGTCTCTCCGCCGTGGACGGTTCCCCCTCCGGGGCCCGTCCCCGTGGCAGGTCCCCCGTGTGAGCTCCACCTGAACGCTCCCCGCCGGGATCCTTGGAGCAGGCGGCAGGCGTGCGCTACGAAGGGATGGGGAGGGAGGCCACCGTGGGTAAATCCGGTCAGGAGGTGGCGCTGCGAGCCCTTGGCGCCGCGCTCGACCTGCACGCCCCGACGGCCCGCCACGGCGTCAGGGCGTTTCCCGAGGGCACGCCGTTCCTGTGGCTGATCGTTCCCGGCGCGGGCGGGGCCACCGTCTTCCTTGACGACCGCCAGTGGATCTGCCTGAGCGAACCCGAGCGGGGCGGGGTGACCGTCCAACTCGTCGCCGGCGGGATCGACGACGACCCCGCCCTCGTCGTGGGCCGGATCATGACCGTCATGGTGCCGGTGCCCCGTCGCAGGGGCCGCCTGCCGCGCGCGCTGGGAGCGGGGCTGCTCGGCATCGTGGGAGGCGCGGGTGTGGGGTTGCTGGCGGCGCTGCTCATGGCCGTCCTCGTCGCCGGCAACGGCTACGTCTCGGACGCGGCCATCAAGGTGGTGTACGCGCTGGCCGCGCTGATCGGCGTCGGGGCCGGGTGCTGGGTGGCGCTGCGCTGCCGGCGGCTGGGGGCGGGGCCGCGCGACCGAGGTCCCCGCGGGCGAAGACCCTAGGAAGGATCACCAGGAGGACCAGGCGAAGGAGCGACACGGCCGGGCGGCCGACGGTCTGCGACGGGTTCACGGGACGCACCCGCGACTCGGCCGCCCGGCACGTGTTCACCTCGTCATCATTTGCTCAGGGACGCCGAGACCAGGTCGCGTGCCTCCCGCTGGACCTGTGCCAGGTGCTCGGTTCCCTTGAAGGATTCGGCGTAGATCTTGTAAACGTCCTCGGTGCCCGAGGGACGGGCGGCGAACCAGGCGCTCTCGGTGGAGACCTTGAGCCCGCCGATGGCGGCGCCGTTGCCGGGGGCGGAGGTGAGCACCTGCGTGATCGCCTCCCCGGCGAGGGTGTCGGCGGTGACCTGCTCGGCCGAGAGTCTGGCGAGCACCGCCTTCTCCTGCCGGGTCGCGGGGGCGTCGACGCGGGCGTAGGCGGGGTCGCCGAACCTGGCCACCAGGTCGGTGTAGTGCTCGCTCGGTGAACGGCCGGTGGTCGCGATGATCTCCGAGGCGAGCAACGCCAGGATCAGACCGTCCTTGTCGGTGGTCCACACCTCGCCGTCGCGCCGCAGGAACGAGGCTCCGGCGCTCTCCTCGCCGCCGAAGCCCAGCGAGCCGTCCAGCAGGCCCGGGACGAACCACTTGAACCCGACGGGGACCTCCACCAGTCGCCTGCCCTCCGCGGCGGCCACCAGGTCGATCATCCGGCTGCTCACCAGCGTCTTGCCGACTCCCGCGTCCGCGGGCCAGCCGGGCCGGTGGGAGTAGAGATAGGAGATGGCCACGGCGAGGTAGTGGTTGGGGTTCATCAGACCGGCGTCGGGGGTGACGATGCCGTGCCGGTCGGCGTCGGCGTCGTTGCCGGTGGAGACGTCGAAGGCGTCGCGACCGGCGATGAGCGAGGCCATCGCGTACGGTGACGAGCAGTCCATCCGGATCTTGCCGTCCCAGTCCAGCGTCATGAACCGCCACGTCGGATCGGTCTGCGGGTTGATCACCGTCAGGTCCAGCCGGTGCCGTTCGGCGATCTCCCCCCAGTAGGCGACGCTCGCCCCGCCCAGCGGGTCGGCGCCGATGCGCACCCCCGCCTCCCGTACGGCGTCAAGGTCGAGCACCGAGGGCAGGTCGTCCACGTAGTGACCGAGGAAGTCGTAGCGGCCGGTCGTGTCGGTGGCCAGCGCCCTGACGTACGGAAGCCGCCTGACCTCTTTCATCCCTCCGGCGATCAACGCGTTGGCCCGGTCCTGGATCCACGTGGTGGCGTCGGTGTCCGCCGGGCCGCCGTGCGGCGGGTTGTACTTGAAGCCGCCGTCGCCGGGCGGGTTGTGCGAGGGGGTCACCACCACACCGTCGGCGCGGCCCGCGGCGCGTTTCCGGTTGTGGGTCAGGATCGCGTGGGAGACCGCCGGTGTCGGGGTGTAGCCGTCCCGGCTGTCGATCATGACCGTCACCCCGTTGGCCGCGAAGACCTCCAAGGCGGAGACCCGGGCCGGTTCCGACAGCGCGTGGCTGTCGGCACCGAGGAACAGCGGGCCGTCGACGCCCTGGGCGGCCCGGTACTCCACGATGGCCTGGCTGGTCGCGAGGATGTGGTCCTCGTTGAACGCGACGTTCAGCGAGGAGCCCCGGTGTCCCGACGTCCCGAACGCCACTCGCTGGCCGACCTCGCCGGGGTCGGGGTGCAGCGCGTAGTAGGACGTCACCAGGCGTGCCACATCGACCAGATCGGACGGCTCGGCGGGCTGACCCGCGCGTTCGTGCGTCAACACAGTCTCCTCACGTCACTCCTGAGCTAACCGTATCTACCCCTGAATCGGACAGTTTCCGCAAGCTGTCCGGCCGATGTGCCGGACCGGTGCCAGGTGCTGCCCACGCATCGTTGACAACGTTGTCAGTGGCGTCGTACCTTCAGCCTGTTTGCCCGGTCGCTGGGGGAACGTACTCTTTGGTTCTATTGATCACCGGAGGATCCCCTTGCACAGCCACGTGGCGCTCCCGGTGGCCACCGGTCGTCCCCCCGCGCGCCGGCGCGCCCGAGGGGCCGGCCGGTGACCGCCCTCGCGATCGACATCGGCGGCACCAAGTTCGCCGCCGCGCTGGTCAGGCCGGACGGCACCATGGTCCGCAGGGTGGAACTGCCGGTCGGCAGCGACCCCGCCGCGACGCTGGCCTCGTTGGTCCGCGACGTCGGCGCGGGCGTCGGCGACGGTACCGGCACAGATGGCCTGAGCGGGGTCGGCATCGGCTCCGCGGGCCCCCTTGACGCCGTCGCCGGCACGGTCAGCCCGGTGAACATCCCCTCCTGGCGTGACTTCCCGCTGGTCGGCACGGTGCGCGGGCTCCTTCCCGGCCTTCCCGTCACACTCGCCGGAGACGCGCAGTGCATGGCGCTGGGGGAGTGGTGGCGGGGCGGACACGGCTCGCGCTCCCGGGCACTGCTGGGCATCGTGGTCTCCACCGGTGTGGGCGGCGGGCTGGTTCTGGGCGGGGTGCCGTACCTGGGACCGACAGGAAACGCCGGGCACATCGGGCACATCTCCGTGGACCGGGGCGGTGAGCTCTGCCCATGCGGGGCGACCGGCTGCCTGGAGACGATCGCCAGCGGCCCCAGTATGGTCCGCTGGGCGCTGGCGAACGGCTGGGGCGAGCCCGGTACCCCGACGGACGCCCGTACGCTCTCGGCCGACGCCGCCCGCGGAGTCCCCGTGGCCCAGCTGGCCTTCCAGCGGGCCGCCGACGCGCTGGCCGTGGCGATCCTCACCACGGCGGCGCTCTTCGACATCGACGACGTCGTCATCGGGGGCGGCGTCTCCGGGGCGGGCGAGACCCTGCTCACCCCGCTGCGCCAGGCGGTCACCAAGCAGGCGGGCCTCGGCTTCCTGCACCGCCTGAACGTCGAGCGCACCCGTCTGGAACGCGACGCCGGCCTGTACGGCGCCGCGGCACTGGTCCTCAAGGAGAGCCGATGAGCCCGATAGCCGTCCAGTTGTACTCCGTGCGCGAACAGGCGGCCGTCGACCGCCGCGCCGTGCTGCGCCGCATCGCCGAGATGGGGTACGGCGCGGTCGAACCGTACGACGCGCACCTCGACCCGGATGGGCTCCGCGAGGAGCTGGAGGAGACCGGGCTCGCGGTGTGCAGCGTGCACGCCCCGCTGCTCGACGAGCGGCGCGCGACGGCGCTGGCCGCCGCCGTGGCCATCGGAGCCCGGACCGTCATCGTGCCCGCCGCCCCCGCCGAGTGGTTCGCCGGCAGACAGGAGCTGGAGCGGGCGGCCAGGACCATCGGCGAGGTGGCCAGGGAGGCGGCGGACCACGGCCTGCGGCTCGGCTACCACAACCACTGGTGGGAACTGGAGCAGCGGGTGGAGGGCCGTCCCGCGCTGGAGGTGCTGGCCGACCTGCTGGACCCCTCGGTGCTGCTGGAGGTCGATCTCTACTGGGCGGCGACCGGCGGGGTCGACCCCTCGGGGCTGCTGGCCCGGCTGGGCGAGCGGGTGAGCCACCTGCACGTCAAGGACGGGCCCGCCACCCTCCAGGGCCCGATGACCGCGGTCGGCTCGGGCGAGGTGCCCATCGTGGACGCGCTGAACACCGCTCCGGACGCGGTGCGGATCGTGGAGCTCGACCACTGTGCCACCGACATGCTCCAGGCGCTGGCCGACAGCCACGCCTACCTGACCGGCCTTGTCGCCGCCGGGCGGGTGAGCTCGTGACCGGACCGCTCGGAGTGGCGATCGTCGGCTGCGGGAACATCAGCCACCAGTACCTGGGCAACCTCGCCTCCTTCCCCGGCGTGCGGGTGGTGGCGTGCGCCGACCTCGACCGGGCACGTGCCGAAGAGGTCGCGGCGCGCTACGGCGTGCCGACGGCGGCCGCACCGGAGGAGGCGATCTCACACCCCGACGTGGAGCTGGTGATCAACCTCACGGTCCCGTCCGCGCACGCCGAGGTGGCGCTCGCCGCCGTTCTGGCCGGGAGGCACGTCTACAACGAGAAGCCGTTCACGGTGGACAGGGAGTCCGGGGCGGAACTTGTCGAGGCCGCCGCGTCGGCGGGGGTGCTCCTGGGCAGCGCCCCCGACACCTTTCTGGGCGCGGGGTTGCAGACCGCGGCCCGGCTCGTGGCCGAGGGGGCCATCGGCACGCCGCTCACCGCCCTGACCCTGTTCCAGAGTCCGGGCCCCGAGTCGTGGCATCCCAGCCCCGAGTTCTTCTTCCAGCCGGGGGCCGGGCCGCTGTTCGACATGGGCCCCTACTACCTGACGGCACTGGTGACCCTGTTCGGCCCGGCGGAACGGGTGGCCGCCGTCGGCCGCAGGGCCAGGGACGAGCGGGTCATCGGCTCAGGGCCCAGGGCGGGCACGCGTTTTCCCGCGGTGGTTCCCACCCACACGACCGCGCTGCTGGAGTTCGCCGCGGGCCAGGCGGCCACGATGATCTTCAGCTTCGACTCGCCACTCCGCCGCGCCGGGTTCATCGAGATCACCGGCACCGAGGCGACCATGCGGGTACCCGATCCCAACACGTTCGGCGGCGAGGTGCGACTGCGCCGGACCGGTGACGAGGAATGGGTGCCGGCTCCCACGACGGGCACCGAGGCCGGTCGCGGTCTGGGCGTGCTCGACATGGCCCAGGCCATCCGGGAGGGAAGGGCGCACCGCGCCACCGGTGAGCTGGGCCTGCACGTCCTCGACACGATGATCGCCGTCGCGGAGTCCGCGGAGCGGGCCGAGTTCGTGAAGATCGCCAGTACCTGCCCGGTGCCCGCACCGCTGCCTGAGGGGTGGGATCCGGCCGAGATCCGTTTCGGCTGATCCCCGGACGTCCGCGCCCGAACGGTCAGGGGTTCCGGTCGGCGGAGGCGACGGCCTCGGGGCCGCCCTCTGAGGACTCCGCCAGGCGGGCGCGCAGGCGGGTGCGGATCTCGTCCGGGGTGTAGGCCTGCCGTCGGCGCTCGGCTCGCACGATCACCACTCCCGTGGCCGCGACACCTGCGACACCTGCCAGACCGAGTACCTTCCACCATCGCATGTGCCTACGCTAGCGGAATGTCCGGTAAGAGCATCAGCCTCGACGAGGCAGTGAACCTGACCCGCACCGGCGACGTGTGGCTGTTCCGCGGCCGAACGGTGCCCGATCGAGCCATCCAGACCGTGACGAACAGCCCGGTGAACCATGTGGGAATGTCGGTGGTCATCGAGGACATGCCTCCCATGATGTGGCACGCCGAGTTGGGCCGGTCCCTGCCCGACCTGTGGTCGGGGACCAACCAGCGCGGCGTGCAGCTGCACGACCTGCAGGAGGCGGTCACGGTCTGGGCCACCAGATACGGTCAGCGCGGCTGGCTGAGGCAGCTGGAGCCACAGGTCACCCACGAGATGGAGGACGCCGTTCTGCGCACCGTCGCCCGGCTGGACGGCACGCCGTTCCCGTCGACGGCCAGGCTCGCCGGTCGCTGGGCGAAGGGGCGGGTGCCCAGGATCTTCAAGCGGGGCACCGGGGAGAGTGCTCTGGAGAGCGCCTACTGCGCCGAGGTCGTCGCGGTCACCTACGAGGCCATGGGGCTCCTGCCCGGCGGCCGCAGGCCGAACTGGTACGACCCGGGCCGGTTCTGGAGTGGTGACGACCTCGAGCTGACCGGCGGTTTCCGGCTCGGCGGAGAGATCACCGTGAAGCTGGGGTAGGGGCCCGTGGCCGGAGGCCGCTCAGGTCTCCGGCCGCGGCAGGACGGCCGGTGCCGTCCTGCCGCCTGGAGTGATGCTCAGGCCAGCCGGGCGGGGAAGCCTCCCGTGGCGATCGGGCCCCAGCGCTCGGGGGTGAGACGCAGCAGCGACTTGCCCTGCCGGGTCATGGCCGCGCGGTACTCCTCCCAGTCGGGGTGCTCGCCGGAGATCGACCGGTAGTAGTCGACCAGCGGTTCGAGGGCGTCGGGCAGGTCGAGGACCTCGGCCGCGCAGTCCACCTGCACCCAGGGGCCGTCGAAGTCGTCCGACAGGACCACGATGCTCACCCGGGGGTCGCGGCGGGCGTTCGAGGCCTTGGCGCGCTCGGGATAGGTGGACACCACGATGCGGCCCTCGGCATCGACGCCGCAGGTCACCGGGGACGCCTGTGGCCTGCCGTCGCGCCGTGTCGTGATGACCAGCGCGTGGTGGCGATCACGGAGGAAATCCAGAAGCCGGTCGTGTGAGACGACCTCGTTGGTCGCGATCTTTGGGCTCATCCCCCCACTGTACGGGGATAGGGCGCGCCTGAATTAACGCTCTGCCGGGTGGAAAATGGCCCTCTTTCTCGGGAGATATGTGGTCAAGAGTCTTCTAATGGGGCATTTAGCACCAAATCTCAGGGAATTGATCTCCAATACAGCACATGAGTGGCTCGGGAACCGGCCGACGGACCCCGGTGGCTCATCCGCCCAAGCAAGGAGATAACCGTGAAGCAGAAGTCTCTTCTGGCATCGGCCCTGACCGTGCTCGCCCTGTCCGCCGTCCCCGCCGCGCAGGCGGTCGCCGCTCCGGCGCGCATCACCTCTCCCACACCGGCTCCCGAGGAGACCGCCGCGCCCACGGAATCCATGATGCCCGGTGAGAGCGGATCGCCCGAGCCTTCGGCCATGATGACCGAGCCGTTCGGTCCCGGCTGCGCCTCCCTGCCCACCAGCGGGGCGGGAAGTCCCAGCGAGATGGCGACGCAGCCGGTCGCCACCGCCATCGCCTCCAGCCCCGACCTGTCCACGCTGTCCAAGGCGATCGAGCAGGCCGGTCTGGCCGAGAAGCTCAACTCCGCCAAGGACATCACGGTGTTCGCGCCCACCAACGCCGCGTTCGACAAGATCCCGAAGGAGAAGCTCGACAAGCTCCTGGGCGACAAGGAGAAGCTGACCAAGCTCCTGGGCTACCACGTCGTCGAGGGGAAGAAGACTCCACAGGACCTCGCGGAGGGCGAGCTGACCACGATGGAGGGGGGCACGCTGAAGGTCAAGGGTTCCGGTGAGGAGTACACGGTCAACGACGCCAAGGTGGTCTGCGGCGACATCCAGACCTCCAACGCCGTCGTCTACCTCATCGACGGGGTGCTCAAGCCCAAGTGAGCCCGGTGGTGGTAAGGGCCACGACCGACCCACCAGGCCACGCCGTGATCCGGCCGACGGAGGGGGCGTCCGTGAGGGCGCCCCTCACCCGCCCACTCCATTCCTCGACTTCACCCGAGCCCGTCCCTCGTCTCACCGCTTCCCGCCTCGTACCCGCCCGGCGCTCACTGCGTGCCCGTCCCGTGCGCGACCCACCCGTGTCCGCCTTTCGGTCATGCCCACCTCGTGTGACTAGCACCCCGATCCGCGGGTAACTGGCGGTCACACGGTGGGAAGGCGGAGGTCATGGGCATCAAGGACAGGTTCGGGCCTAGGGCGCGAAGGCTGCGGACGGTGGCCCGCAAGGTCTTCGGCTGGCGAGACCTGCGGCCGGGACAGCTTGACGCCATGCGTCACCTGCTGGACGGCGGCGACGCCCTCGTGGTCATGCCCACCGGCAGCGGCAAATCAGCCGTCTACCAGGTGCCCGCGCTGCTGCTCGACGGCCCCACCGTGGTCGTCTCACCGCTGATCGCCCTCCAGCGCGACCAGGTCGCCGGGCTGGCCGAGGCCGACGCGGGAGGGGCGGTCGCGGTCAACTCCACCCAGTCCGGCGGCGAGGCGTCGCTGGAGGCGGTACGCGCGGGCACCACCGAGTTCGTGTTCCTCTCACCCGAGCAGCTCGCCAAACCGGAGACGGTCGAGCGGCTGCGCGCCGCGCGTCCCTCGCTGATCGCCGTCGACGAGGCGCACTGCGTGTCGGCCTGGGGCCACGACTTCCGGCCCGACTACCTGCGGCTGGGACAGGTCATCGAGCGGCTCGGCCACCCTCCGGTGGTGGCGTTGACCGCCACGGCCTCCCCGGCGGTGCGCGAGGAGATCGTCGCGGTCCTCGGCCTGAGGAACGTCCGGCAGATCGTGCGAGGCTTCGACCGGCCCAACATCGACCTGGAGGTGCGCCGTTTCGTCGCCCAGGAGGACCTGAGGCGGGCGCTGGTGGAGGACGCCGCGTCCCGCTCAGGGCTCGGGCTGGTCTATGTCGCCACCCGCCGCGCCGCTGAGGAGTACGCCTCCGCGCTGCGCGAGGCCGGTCGCGGGGCCGAGGCGTACCACGCGGGGATGAAGGCGGCCGAGCGCCACAGGATCCACGAGATGTTCCGTGACGACGAGCTGGACGTCGTCGTGGCGACCTCCGCGTTCGGTATGGGCATCGACAAGCCGGACGTGCGGTTCGTACTGCACGCCTCCCCGCCGGAGTCGCCGGACTCCTACTACCAGGAGATCGGCCGCGCCGGGCGGGACGGCGAGCCCGCCGCCGCGGTGCTGTTCTACCGCCCGGAGGATCTGGGGCTGCGCAGGTTCTTCGCGGGGGGACGGGCCGACGAGGAACTCCTGCTGCGGGTCGCGACGCTGGTCCACGAGCACGGCGGCACCGTACCCGCCGGCGAGCTGCGCGACCTTCTCGACATCGGCGCCACCCGGCTCACCCGGGCGGTCAACCTGCTGGAGCGGGCGAACGCGATCGAGGTCACCGGGGAGGGCGACCTGCGCCCGGCACCCGGCGGGCCCGCGCCCGAGGCGGCCACGGCGCGCGCCGTCGAGCTGGACGACACCCGCCGCCGCATCGACGACTCGCGGATCGACATGATGCGCGCGTACGCGGAGACCACGGGCTGCCGCCGCCGGTTCCTGCTGGAGTACTTCGGCGAGCCGCGCGAACGCACCTGCGAGGCCTGCGACACCTGCAGGGCGGGTGTCGCCGAAGAGCCCGAGGCCGAGGCGGGAGGTCCGTTCGAGATGCACGCCAGGGTGCGGCACAGCGCCTGGGGCGCGGGGGTGGTGATGAGCAGGGAGAGCGACCGGATCACCGTGCTGTTCGACGAGGTCGGCTACAAGACGCTCTCCCTGGAGGCCGTCGAGCGCGAGGACCTCCTGGCCACGGGCTGACCTCTCGCCGGGCGCTCCGATCGCCCGGCCGCGCGAGGGCCGGTTCCGTGCGGGTCACGAAGACCGATGGCCGAGAACGGCCGGACGGTGCGGCCCGGCGGGCCGGTGGTGGGTCAGTCCTCGGTCTTGCGGGCCACCCCGCCCATCGTCCAGGTCTTCTCCCGGCCCTGCGTCGCCAGCGGGTTGTCGGGGCGCCAGTGGCGGACGTAGACCAGGCCGGGCTCGACCAGCTCCAGCCCGTCGAAGAAGCGCAGCACCTGGTCACTGCGCCGGGAGGCGTCCTCATGGCGGCTGAGGACCTTCCGGTAGATGTCGACCAGCGGACCCGCCGCCTCCGGGCGCGTGTCGAAGACGACGTGGCCGATGGCGAAGTGGCTGCCCGTGGGCACCGCGTCGCGCAGGATCGCCACGTTCTTGTGTGGGTCGTCCTCGTCGGGGATGAACTGCAGGGCCGACAGGATCAGGACGGCCACCGGCAGGTCCAGGTCGATCAGACGCCGCAGCTCGGGATCGTTGAGCAACTCGCGGGGGTGCAGCACGTCACCCTCGACGATGGTGGTGTGGGGGTTGGTGGCCAGCATGGCGCGGGCGTGGGAGAGCACGACCGGGTCGGTGGCGACGTAGACCACACGGGTGTCCGGCGCGATCGCCTGGGCCACCTGGTGGACGTTGTTGCGGGTGGGCAGCCCGGAACCGAGGACGACGAACTGGGTCATGCCCTGCTCGATGAGATAACTCGTCACCCGGCGCAGGAAGGCCTGAGCCTCCTGGGCCATGGTCCTGATCTCCGGCGCGATGGCGAGCACTTCCTCGGCGGCCTTACGGTCGGCGGCGAAGTTGTCCTTGCCCCCCAGGAAGTAGTCGTTCATCCTGGCGACGTTGGGCACGCTCGTGTTCAGGCCGGCCGCCGGTCGCCGGTCGGCGTCGCTCATCTGTTCTCTCCTCTGCTGCCTCTGACGTCCTCCCCGGCAGGGTCCGGTGACACCCGACTGCCAGGGCGTGGGTAACGATCGAGGGGCCAAGCTGTTTTTTTCGGGGCAGTCTATTCCTTACGGCCTATTCCGCCGACGACCCAGACGGAGTCCGGCCGGTGGGGCACCGCGCCCTCCGGCCGCCACTGGGGAATGTAGACGAGGCCCGGCTCGACAGGTTCCAGCCCATCGAGGAAAGGCTCGACCTCGGCTATGGTCCGCAGGTTCGCACGGCGGGGGCCGGTGATCGACCCACGGTCCTGAAAGAGGTCGGCGAGCTTCGCGGTCCTCTCGGGACACAGGTCCGAGACGGCGTGGGAGATGGCCATGTAGCTGCCCGGGACCATGGCCTTCCTTAGGGTGGCGGTGATCCGCGCGGCCTCGGCGTCGTCCGGGAAGTCGGTCAGGAACGAGAAGAGGAGGATCGCCACGGGCCGGTCGAGGTCGACCACGTCGGTGAGGCCGGGATGGGCCAGCAGGCCTTCCGGGTCGCGGGCGTCGGCCTCGATGACCGTGGCCCGGCTGTCCTCCTTCAAGAGAGCCCGGGCGTGCACGACGACCATCGGGTCGTTGTCGACGTAGACGACCCGCGCGTCGGGAGCGATGCCGTGCAGGATCTGGTGCACACTGCCCTGGGTCGGCAGTCCGCAGCCGATGTCGATGAACTGGCGTATGCCGGTCTCGGCGAGAAACCGCACTACGCGGCCGAGGAACCTGCGTCCCTCCATCGACATGGCGGGAAGTTCGGGGGCCAGTTCGAGTGCCACCCGCGCGGCGTCGCGGTCGGCGGCGAAGTTGTCCTTGCCACCCAGGAAGTAGTCGGCTATCCGGCCCGCGTTCGGGATCGTGGGGTCGAACCTGAGGCGCTCAGGTTGCGGCGACGCCATGATGTCCTCCGTCCGGCGGTGCGGCTTTCAGCGGACATTATCGGCCCTCAGGCCACGAGATGATGTATTTCCGATCAATACCCCTTTCTAGGGACGTATCTTCCTGATGCTCGGCTGCCTGCGCTCCGGGTGGGCGCCGTTTCGCCGGTGACGGGCCGCGTCGCGCTCAGTGGCAGGCCTCCAGGTGGCGCCCCCCTCTCCCGGGGAGGGCGAAGGCCGCCCACACCGCCTTGCCGCGGGTCTCCAGGGGGGCCCAGCCCCACATCTCGCTGACGCCGTCGACCACCTGTAGCCCCCGGCCGCTCTCCGCCTCGTAGTCGGGTTCGCGCAGGCAGGGCTCCTGGTCGCTGGGGTCGGTGACCGCGCACAGCATCGAGCGTTCGGTGTGGCAGAGGATCACCTTGACCTCGGGGCAGGCCCGGGAGTGCTGGACGCCCCGCGTGCCGTGACGTACGGCGTTGGTCACGAGTTCGGAGACCACGACACCGGTGTCGTCGATCAGTTGCTCCAGCTCCCATGCCCTCAGGGCGCCGGCGGTGAACTCACGGGCGGTCCGTGCGGCGCACGGATCGTGGCGAAAGCTGCGTACGGCCATCTGCAGCCGGTTGACATGGCTCTCGCCGCCGGTCCAGGGAGGCAGGCCGCTCGGGGGCAGTAGGTGGTCGAGCATCGACAACCACCGTTCCCACCCTCCGATCTCAGCTCGGATGGGTGTGGCTTCATGTCTCTGGTAACCAGTCATCGACGACCTTGGGGGTGGGAGATCGTGTGGCAAGGGCGATCCGTCTAGTCATCTTGCACGCCGTAATGTGCATAGGCAAGTACAAATGCACGTGCATCTGCACAAAAAGCTCTATGCTCGTGGTGTTGTTTCCCTCCCTAATCGGTGAGAGGCGAGGATGAACCAGCTGTACAACGGCATGCCGGCAGCCCTGATGGGCGGCATCGTCTGGCGCAAGAGTCACTTCAGCAACCCCAGCGGCAACTGCGTGGAACTCGCGGAGCTCCCCGACGGCAGGGTCGCGATGCGCAACTCCCGCGATCCCGAAGGGCCCGCGCTGATCTACACGCGCCGCGAGGCCGACGCCTTCGTGCGCGGGGTGAAGGGCGGGGAGTTCGACGACCTGATCGCCTGACCGTCGGCAGGGGGTGGTTGAAGAATAAAATTCTCTATGGTCTGGGCTTGGCGGGCGGAGTAGCGTGAAGGGTCGCGATCGCCGCAGGAAAGTTGGAACAGGCTCGCACTCCGTGCCCAAAGGACTGTAGATGATCACACCTCACGCCGACGATCAGCCGGTCGTTCCGACTCCCATGGCTGTGCCGAGGGGCAGTTCCACGGTGCTGCGGATCGTCCTGGGAGCGCAGCTCCGCCGGCTGCGCGAGCACCGGGGCATCACCCTGGAGGAGGCGGGGAACGCCATCCGGGCCTCGCACTCGAAGGTCAGCCGCATGGAGCTCGGCAGGGTCAGCTTCCGGATCAGGGACGTCGCGGACCTGCTCACCCTGTACGGCGTGACCAGCGAGGACGAGCGGGAGCCGCTGCTGTCCCTCGTCGAGAAGGCCAACCTCACCGGCTGGTGGCACAACTACAACGACGTGCTGCCCAACTGGTTCGAGACGTACGTGGGGCTGGAGGAGTCGGCCACCGGCATCCGCAACTACGAGGTCCAGTTCGTACCGGGACTGCTGCAGAGCGAGGGGTATGCGAGAGCCGTCGTCCAACTGGGCTTTCCCTCGGCCTCCCGGGAGGAACTGGACCGCCGGGTGCGGCTGCGCATGGCGCGCCAGCGGCTGCTGCGCGGCTCCGCGCCGCCCCACCTGTGGGCGGTGCTGGACGAGGCCGTGCTGCGCCGCCCGCTCGGCGGGGTCCAGGTGATGTGCGAGCAGATCGACCACATCCTGACGGCGCTCGAACTGCCCAATGTGACGGTCCAGATCGTGCCCTTCAGCGTGGGTGGGCACGCCGCGGCCGGAGGGCCCTTCAGCATCCTGCGATTCGCCCAGCCCGACCTGCCCGACGTGGTCTACCTGGAGCAGCTCACCAGCGCCGTCTACCTGGAGAAGCGCGACGACGTCGACAGCTACCTGGAGGTCATGGAACGCCTGTGCATCGAGGCCGAGCCGGTCACCCGCACCCGCGAGATCCTGCTGGGAATCCGCGAGGAGCTCAGCGGGAAGCGGTGAGCCGGGGTCGTCAGTCCCCGTGGGTGGACACGAGGACGTCGACGATGTCCCCGTACCCGATTCCCTTGTGCGCGAACTGCCCTGTCACCGCGAGTTCCGCGAGGCCGTGGGCCGTCGAAAGCAGGGCCATCAGCCGGGCCTTGGGCACCGGTCCCTCCCCGGCACCCGCCATGCCGAGCGCCGTCGTCACCTGGTCGATCGCCTCCTCCAGTTCCGGATGGTGACCCGCGAGGAACTCCGAGGCGAACACCAGCCGGTACTCCTCACGGTGCGCCGTGGCGTACTCGACGTAGCTCAGGTAGAAGGCCCGCAGCCGGTCGCGCCGGTCGGCCTCCTGCGCGATCGCCGCGGCGACGTGCGCGCTGAGGTCGGCGATGACCCGGACGGCGAGCGCGGCCAGCAGCGCGGTCTTGTCGGTGAAGTGCCGGTAGGGGGCCGTACGGGACAGGCCGGCCAGGTCGCCGACGGCGCGCAGCGTCACGGCGTCGAGCCCCTCCTCGCGCAGCAGCCGCAGCGCGCTCTCGACCAGGCGGGTCCTGGTGTCGTCCATCATGCGCCCGCACCTTTCCCGGCAGCCCGTGTTGACAATGTCAACGTAGCTGGTTGACACTGTCAACATGATGTTGACGACGTCAACTGGAGAGCTATGAAGATCACGGTGAACGGTGTCCCCGCCACGGTGGACGCAGGCTCCGACGACGCCGCCGTGGACGTGCTGCGCGACGGGCTCGGCCTCACCGGCGCCAAAGCCGCCTGCCGCACCGGGGTCTGCGGCGCCTGCACGGTCATGGTGGGCGGCACGCCCCAGGCGAGCTGCCTGCTGCCCGCCGCCGTCCTGGAGGAACGCGAGGTCGTCACCGCGGAGGGCCTCGACCACCCCGTCCAGCGGGCGTTCGCGGTCCACGACGGCCTGCAGTGCGGCTACTGCACGCCGGGGTTCGTGGTGGAGGCCGCGGCCTTCGTCGACGCCTGGCGCGCCGAGCACGGCGATGTCGCTCCGCCGCGCGAGCGGATCGCCGCCGCCATGGCGGGCCACCTGTGCAGGTGCGGAGCCTACGAGGGGATTCACGCGGCGATCGCCGCCGCCTGCCGGGGAGAACACGACGACGCCGCGGGAACACCCGCCCGCCTGGAGGCGATGGACAAGGTCACCGGCCGAGCCCGCTACACCACCGACGTACACCTGGACGGCCAGCTGGAAGGCGTGGTCATCCGCTCCACCAGGGCACACGCCCGCGTCACCTCGGTGACCGCCGGCACCGCACACGTCATCGACCTGCTGCCGCCCGACCGCACCGTCCGCTACGCGGGCCAGCCCGTCGCCGCCGTCGCCGCTGCCACCCGCCGGGAGGCCCTGGCGATCGCGGAGGCCGCGGAGATCGGCTACGTCCCGATGCCCGCCGCGCTCGACGACACGCCCGATGCCCCGCCCGTCTACGACGAGTCCGACAGGAAGCGCGCCCCCAGTTCCAGCGAGGGGCTGGAGCTGCCCGGCGACTGGCACGGCAACGTGCGCGGCCCCTTCACCAGGGCGAGCTGGCGCGGTCGCACCGCCGTCAAACGGATCGAGACCGCGCGGCGCGACGCCGACCCCCGCCTGGTGAGCGGCACGTTCACCACCGCCGTGCAGGTCCACACCCCGCTGGAACCGCACGCCTGCGTGGCCCGCTGGGACGGCGAGGGCGACCTTCACCTGCACCTGTCCACCCAGACCATCGGACTGGCCACCGAACAGGCCGCCAAGCGGTGGAAGCTGCCCGCCGACCGGGTCCATGTCGTCGCCGACCACGTCGGCGGTGGTTTCGGGGCCAAGTCCGGCGTCACCGTCGAGACGGTCGCGGCCGTCGAACTCGCGCGGGCCTGCGGAGCGCCGGTGCGCGTGGTGTTCAGCCGCGCCGAGGAGCTCAGCGACGCGGGCAACCGCCCCGGCACCCGCACCACGCTCGAACTGCTCACCGACGACCGGGGCGACCTCGCCGCCCTCACCGTGGACGTCCACGGGCGCGGCGGCGTGGCCATCGGATCGATGGTCGCCGGGATGGCCCGCCTCATGTACGGCACCGCGCCCCGGCGGCTCCGCGACTACGACGTGGTCACCAACGAGCCGCCGGGCACCCCGTTCCGCGGACCCGGGGCACCACCCCTGCTCTGGGCACTGGAGCAGGCGGTGGACGAGGCCGCCCACCGTCGCGGCGAGGACCCGATCGCACTGCGCCGCCGCTGGGACGGCAACCGCAAACGGCACGCCCTCTACGACCGGGCACTGGCCCTGCCGCTGTGGGCCGACCGGCCACGGACCGGCTCCCAGACGGGCCGCTTCCGCAGGGGCGTCGGGGTGGCCGCCGCCAACTGGCTCTACATGCTCGACCCCGCCACCGAGGTGGAGCTGCGCGTCGAGGGCGACGTGGTCGTGGCCGCCACCTCGACCCAGGACATCGGGACCGGCATCCGCAGCGTCATCGCCGGCGTCCTGCGGGAGGAACTCGCGCTGCCCGCCGAGCGCGTCCGCGTCGAGATCGGCAGGACGGGCACCGTGCACGGACCGCCCTCCATCGGCAGCCGCACCACGGCCTCGGTCGCCCCGGCCGTACGCGACGCCGCGCGGCGCCTGCGGGAGCTGGGCCTGAGCGACGGGGCCAGGGTCGTCGGCAGGCGCCGCCGCGACCGGCGCGGCTACCTGACCCCGGTCGCGGTGGCCGGTATGGCCCTCGGCCGGGGGTTCAGCGGCGCCGTCCACGTCACCGAGGTCGAGGTCGACACCCGCCTGGGAGCCGTCAGGCCGCTGCGGGTGTGGGCGGGGATCGCGGTGGGCCACATCTACGCCGAGCGGCTGGCGCGCAGCCAGTGCGAGGGCGGCGTCGTGCAGGGCATCGGCTACGCGCTGTACGAGGAACGCCTGGTCGACCCGGTGACCGGAACCGTGCTGACCGCCAACCTCGACGACTACCGCATTCCCGGCATCGGTGACACCCCCGAGATCACCGTGCACTTCCACCGCGACGGCTGGGAGCACGTCAACGGCCACGGTGTCGGGGTCGGCGAGGTCTCCACGGTCGGCGTGGCCGCCTCGCTGGGCAACGCCGTGCACAACGCCACCGGCTGGCGCCCCCACGACCTGCCCATCCGCCCCGACCGGCTCCTCGAAGGGATCTCCCGTTGACCTCCGCCCCGAAGCCGCCCCCCGGACTCCCCGGGGCGGCTCCCCGCTCCCCGGAGCCGGACCCTGAAATCCGCGCGGTCGCCGGCCGCCGGCCGGCCCGTTCCCCGGAGCAGGCCCCCGACGCCCGCACGACAGGGCCGTACCGCCTGCTCCCCGAGGGAGCCGTCCCGCCGACCTTCTCCCCGGGACGGCGGTTCCGGGGCCGCGCACCGGAAGGCGTTCGATGACCGCGCTCACCGACCTCGACGACCTCGGCGACGCCGTGCGGCGCGGGGGCGAGTTCCGCGCCGGAGGCACCGACCTGATGGGCCGCCGCGCGGCCGGGCCACACGTGGACCTGCGCGGCCTGCCCGACCTGTCCGACGTCACCTGGCAGCCGGACGGCTCGGTCCGGATCGGCGCGCTCACCACGGTCGCGCGGGTCGCCCGCGACGCGCGCCTCGGTGCCGCCCACCCCTGCCTGACGCTGACGGCGGCGGGCCTGGCCACGCCCCAGATCCGGGAGGCGGCCACGGTCGGGGGCAACCTGCTGCAGCGCAACCGCTGCGCGTACTTCCGCGGCCCGTCCTTCTCCTGCCACCAGAACGGCGGCGACCACTGCCCGGCCCGCGCCGGGCTCGCCCCGAACGCCGCGATCGTCGACACCGGGCCGTGCATAGCCCCGCACCCGTCGTCGCTGGCGGTGGCGCTGCTCGCCTGCGACGCCCTGGCCGAGGTGCACGGCGGTGCCCACGATGACGTCCGCAGTGCGGCCCCGTTCCCGGTCGGCGACCTGTACGGGGACGGCTCCGACCCCACCCGCGACCACCTGCTGGGGCCGGGGGAGATCCTGCTGTCCGTCGTCCTGCCGCCGCCCGTGCCGGGCGAGCGGGCCGCCTACCACCGGGCGATCGGCAGGTCCGAGGCCGAGTGGCCGCTGGTGGAGGCGGTGGCACGGCTGGCCATGGACGGAGGCGGGATCACCTTCGCCAGGGTGGCCGCGGGCGGCGTCGCCCGCGTCCCGGTGCGCCTGCCCGAGGTCGAGGAGGCGCTCCTGGCCGGGGAACCTCTCGACCGGGCGGCCGGGCTGGCCACCGCCCGGTGTACCCCGGCGGCTCGCAACCCCCACAAGCTCGCCCTGCTCTCCGGGATCGTCCTGGAGGTTCTGGAGCGCGCCACCGGAACCGCCGGACACCGCTGACCGGCTCGCCCGCCATGGCGAGGGGCCACACGGTGTTTTCCACGGATCCCTCCGCCTGCCGAGGTCGCTCGGATGGCACTTCGCGGCGTCTCCGCCATGAGCTCCTCCTCCGCCTTGCCGGGCGCCCAGCCGGCGGATCCCCGCCACGGCGAGGACCCGCGGGACACGCCTCAGCGGGGCGGCCGCGCGGCCGTGACCAGCCCCGTCTCGTAGGCGACGATGACGAGCTGGGCCCGGTCGCGCGCGCCGAGCTTGCCGAGCAGCCGGCCCACGTGCGTCTTCACGGTCGCCAGGCTCAGGGTCAGGTGCTCGGCGATCTCGGCGTTGGACAACCCCCGGGCGATGAGCGCCAGAACGTCGCGCTCCCGCCCGGTGATCCCCTCGAGCTCGCGGGCCACCGGGCGCGCCGGTTCCGGGAGCCGGGAGAACTCGGCGATGAGCCGGCGCGTCACCGTCGGGGCGAGCAGCGCCTCGCCGGAGGCGACCACCCGGATCGCGGCCAGCAGATCGCCCGGCGGGGTGTCCTTCAGCAGGAAGCCGCTGGCACCTGCCCGTAGTGCCGCGTGGACGTACTCGTCCAGGTCGAACGTGGTGAGGATGAGCACGCGCACCCCCGGGACGCCCGTGGGGCCGCAGATACGCCGGGTCGCCTCGATGCCGTCCATATCCGGCATCCGCACGTCCATGAGCACCACGTCCGGCGACTCACCGCGCGCCAGCTCCACCGCCTCGGCACCCGTCCCGGCCTCGCCGACCGTCACCAGGTCGGGAGCGGTGTCCACCAGCAGCCGGAAACTTCCGCGCAGCAGCGCCTGGTCGTCCGCGACGAGCACCCGGATCACGGTGCCTCCCCGTACGGCATGCGCGCCGAGATCCCGAACCCGCCCTCAGGACGGCGCCCGGCCGTGAGGCTGCCGCCGTACACGGCCACCCGCTCGCGCATCCCGACCAACCCGTGTCCCCGGCTGCCGGGCAGCATCCGCTCGCCGGGCCCGTCGTCGGCGACCTCGACCCTGACCTCGCCCGCCGACGCCTCGACCGAGACCCGACAACGGGCGGGGGCGGCGTGCCTGACGACGTTGGTCAGCGCCTCCTGGACGATCCGGTAGACCGACAGCTCCACTCCCTCCGGCAGGCCGGTCGCCCGGACGTCCAGCTCGACGTGGACCCCGGCCATCGCCGCCTGCCCGGCCAGCGCGGCGAGATCCGTGAGGCCGGGGGAGGGGGCGAGGCCGGGCCCCGCGTCGAGATCGGAGCGGAGCACGCCCAGCAGCCGGCGCATCTCGGTCAGTGCGCTCCGGCTCGTGGCCTCGATGACGCGCAGCGCGTCCGCGGCCTCCTCGGGCCGCGCCGCGGCGACATGGTTGGCGATGCCCGCCTTGACGGCGATCAGGCTCATGCTGTGCGCCACCACGTCGTGCAGCTCGCGGGCGATCCGCAGCCGCTCCTCGGTGACCGCCCGGTCGGCGAGTTGCTCGGCCGACCGCATCGCGTGCGCCCGGCGCTCGCGCACGACGCGGCCGGCGATCCAGGCGCCGCCGATGAAGGCCACCCCTCCCAGCAGCACCCCGGGGATGTCCGGCGACGGGCCGGGGACGCCCGCCACCGACAGCAACAGGACGGCCACCGCGCTGCAGACGCCGATGGCGAGGGTGGGCTCCCCGCGCGGCCGATGCCGGGTGAGTGCCACCATGTAGATCGCGAAAGCCGCCGCCGCGAACCTGTCGTGCACCAGGCCGAGAAGGACGGATGCCAGTGACGTCGCGAGGACGGCGCAGAAGACGGTGAGCGGCCACAGCCGCCGCACCGCTAGCGGCAGGGTCATCCCGGCCAGGAGCAGGTACTCCGCCCAGGCGGGCACCGCCGGATCCGGGACTTCGGCCGCGAACAGCAGGAGCGCGACCGCGTATCCGGCGGCCGCCACGACATCGAGGCGGACGAGCCGGTCATGACTCCAGCGGCGCAGGAAGAGTGAGTCGTCCACGCTGGAACGGTATCCGCAGGGGTCGTGTCGCCGCCTCCACCTCGGGGACGTCATCCCTGGGGCCCACCTTTCCGGGCCGTGGCCGCTGCCGTCGGACCCGGGGCCGACCGCGAATTGCCCGCCATGGGCCGACGCGGGCGCGGCCCGCTCCGCGAGAGCCTCGACGACATGATCGAAATCATGCGGCTGACCAAACGCTACGGTGAGAAAACCGTGCTGGACGAGCTGTCGTTCCAGGTGAAACCGGGTCTGGTCACCGGTTTCCTCGGCCCCAACGGCGCGGGCAAGTCGACCACCATGCGCGTCCTGCTCGGCCTGGACGCACCCACCTCGGGGCAGGGGCTGGTCAACGGGCGCCGCTACGCCACGATGCGCCACCCGATGCGCGAGGTCGGCGCGCTGCTCGACGCGAACGCGGTGCACGGCGGCCGCAGCGCGCTCGACCACCTGCGCTGCCTGGCGCGCGGCAACCGGATCGGGCTCTCCAGGGTGACGGACGTCCTGGAACAGGTGGGCCTGGCCGGAGTCGCCCGCAGGCGGGTCGGTGGCTTCTCGCTCGGCATGCGCCAGCGGCTGGGAACGGCGGCGGCGCTGCTCGGCGACCCGGGGGTGCTGATGTTCGACGAGCCGGTCAACGGGCTCGACCCGGAAGGCGTGCGATGGATCCGCCATCTGATGCGCTCGCTGGCCGCAGAGGGACGCACCGTGTTGCTCTCCAGCCACCTGATGAGCGAGATGGAGCTCACCGCCGACCGCCTCGTGATCATCGGGCGCGGCAGACTGGTCACCGAGACCACGGTCGGAGAGCTGGCCGCCCGCCATGACCGGGGCGTGCTGGTGCGCTCCCCCCGGGCCGCCGAGCTCACCGGAGTACTGGAGGCCGCCGGGGCGAGGGTCGAGACGGAGCCGGACGGGGGACTGGTCGTCAGGGGGCTGGCCGTCGCGGCGATCGGTGACCTGGCCGCGGGGGGCGGCCTCGCCCTGCACGAGGTCACCCCGCGCAGCGCCTCCCTGGAGGAGGCGTACATGGAGCTGACCGCTGACAGCGTCGAGTACCGGGCGGGCGGGCGATGACCGGCCTGTCGCGGCGCGAGGGATCGGGGGGCCCGACGGCCGTCGACGTGCCGGCCGCGGAGTGGCTGAAGCTCCGCACGGTCCGCTCCACCTGGTACGTCCTGGCGGCCGTCGCGTTCTTCGTCGTGCTCTCGGCCGTGTTCACCCTGTACGTGGGCAGCCTCTGGGACGGGTTGCCGCCCGAGGGGCGGCTCACCCTGCGCGCGGCGCGCCCCGAGCAGATCATCCTGATGCCGGTGCAGATCTGCATGGCCGTGCTCGGCGTTCTCTCGTTCACCTCCGAGTACGCCACCGGCATGGCCCGCACCAGCTTCACGGTGCTGCCGCGGCGGGGAGTCGTGCTGGCGGCCAGGGCCGCGGTCGTGGCCGCCGTCGCGTTCACGGTGGGGCAGGCGAGCGGTTTCATCGCCTTCTTCGCCAGCCGGTTGATCATCGGTGCCCGCCCGATCCCGGGCTTCGGCACGCCACTGGCGCAGGAGTTTCCGAAGATTTTCGCCGGGGGACTGTCGGTGCTGGTGCTCGCCATGGTCGGGCTCGGCGCGGGCGCCGTGCTGCGCTCCACCGCGGGGGCGATCACCGCCGTCGTCGTGTACCTGTACGTGCTCCCGAGGTTCGTGCTCCTGCTGCCCGACCCGTGGAACGCCAGGATCGGTTCGGTGCTGCTGGAGGACCTGACCGTCCAGGCCGTGGGCGAGCCGCCGCTGGCGGTCGGCCTGGGCGACGCGACCGCCGGGATCGGGCTGTCACCGCCCGCGGCGCTGGCGGTGATGTCCCTGTACGTCGTCGTCGCGCTCGCCGCGGCCGCCGTCGCACTCACCCGCAGGGACGTGTGATCTCCCCGGATGCCGAGTCTGTGGCTTACTTTGTAAAGGCGATGGCTCCGGCGACTTCCCGACAAGATCGAACAGCAGTACCCGGGAGGTCTCATCTGAGAGTGATCGACAGATGCCCGACCAGTCCCCTGCTCGCGGCTTCGACCATCTCCAGTACCTCGGCGAAACCCGCGCGCCCGCCGTAGTAGGGATCGGGCACCTCGGAGCCCTCCGGGGCCACGGGGTCGAAGGAGCGGAACAGACGCACGTCCGCGCCCTCGGGGGCAAGGCGGCGCAGGGCGCTCAGGTTGTGGGTGTCCATGGCCAGCACCAGGTCGACCTGGCCGTACCAGTCACGCAGGAACTGCCGGGCTCGGTGCCGCGAGCCGTCGTAACCGTGGTCGGCGAGCACCTCGGCGGCCCGTGCGTCCATCGGATTCCCCTGGTGCCAGTCGCCGGTGCCCGCGCTGTCGACCGTGACGCGACCTCCGAGGCCGTGCTCGTCGAGGGTCTTTCTCAGCACGACCTCGGCCATCGGTGACCGGCAGATGTTTCCCATGCACACCACGCATATGCGATAACTCATGTCTACCAGGATGCCGTCTGCCGAGGGGGTGGCGACCGGGTGCGCGGTCCTGCCGTGAAAGGATCGTCGCCGACGTGGATTCCGCGCCGGATCCGCCCGTGAATCCGCGATGACCGTCACCCTTTCGGTCTCGCCCACGCGTGCCCGGTTCCGCGAACCACCGGCGGTTTTCTCCGAGGAGGTGGAATCGATCACGCATGATCGATGTTCGACTGCCCTTTGAACTCCTCCCCGGCCCGGGGGCCGGAGACTCTCCCGTCGCGTCGCGGTCAGGCGGCGCGCGGGGGTTGACGCTTCGCAGACCGGGTAACCCCGAGGTCTCCACGTCCTGACACCGGCGTTCCGACGGCGTTCTTGATATTGATCGCGGCGTTGGTGTCGGCGTGGCCGACCCAACCGCACGCGGGGTTGGTACAGGCGAACACGGTTTTGTCGCGGCCGGCCGCATCACGGTGACCACATCGGTGGCACGTCTGTGAGGTGCCCGGGGCGGGAACCTTGACGACCTGTCCACCCCGGTCGGCGCTCTTGTATTCGAGCAGGGTGACGGTTCGGCCCCACGCCTCACCGCTGATCGACCGGTTCAGCCCCGCCTTTTGGGCGACGTTCCTGCCCGGGGCCTCGATCGTGCCCTTGGCCGAGCGGACCATGTTCGCGATGGACAGGTTCTCCACCTTGATCACAGCGAAGGTGGCGGCGAGTTCGGTGGTGGTCCGGTGCTGCCAGTCCACGGCTCGGCGCTTGGCTCTCGCGCGCAGCCGGGCGATCTGGTCATAGGTGCGCTGCTCCCGCCCCGAGGGGCGGGTCTTCTTCGGCCGGGCCACACGCCGACGAGCCGACGTCTTCTCCAACCGGCGCAGGTGTTCCTTCTCCCCCGGGGTGAGCCAGGGTGCGTGCTCACGCATGGTGCCGTCCGACAGGGCCAGGGCGACGGTGATGCCCCGGTCGACGCCGACCCGCGGGCCCTGGTGGGCGGCGGCGGGTTCGGCTAGGGCCTCGGTGCGGAACACGACCTGCCAGCCGTGGGCATCCTTGACCAACCGCGCCCCGGTGATCCGCCCAGCAGGGCCGCCTTTGGCGATGCCGGGCAGGTCCTTGGTCCACCGAAACCGCACCCGCCCGACCTTGGGCAGATTGATCGCCCCCCACCGCCGGTTGACCCGCTTGATCTGCAGATCGCGGGCTTGAGGGACGTCCACGGCCAACCGGGTCCGCAGTCGGCCCTTGAACGTGGGCCGCCTGGCGGGATGGTCGGGGTTGAAGAAATTCGCCCACGCCTGCCGATACGTTCTCAGCACCGCCTGCGCCGCCTGGGCGGGCAGTTGGCCCATCCAGTCGATCTCGCGGCGGGCTGTGCGGATCGCCGCGTCGCAGTCCTTCACCGTCGCGAACCGGCCCTGGCGGAAGGTGAAGTACTCATGCAGCAGGTTCCACAGCGCGCGAGCGGTGTGCGCCTGAGCGTCCAGCACCACCACCTGCTCCGCGTTGAGGTCGAGTCGCGCCACGTGCGCCCGAGTCCGCTTCACCGGCTCCACGCCGTGATCGTATCGTTTGGTTCAGGTCACTGCGGTGGAATTCAAACCCCGAGGTAGGCGCCGGACGTCATGTCATCCGCAGGGCCTCTGGGCGCGGATGCTGCGCTAAGGAATACAGTGCTCACGTCCGCCGGCGCCTGTGGGGCGGGCATTTGTGGTCCGGTTCCTCCTCCGCCGCAAGTATGGGCGGCGTACCGCTTGCGGTCCTTGAGCAGGACACCGAACAGCGGAAACGACCCGTGTGGGCCGGCCTGCTCATGGGCACGCAAGGCCAGGGCACGCTCAAGCCCTGGCGGGCACTCCCGCATGGGCCCTCACCCCCGGCGTGAACGCCGGAGCACTGGCCTACAGTTCGGTAGACATCGTTCATGAGGTGGAGGTTCCCGTGGGAAAACTGAGTGAAGACGCCAAGAATCTGCTGAAGCAGCCGATTCATGCCTGGGTGACCACCGTCAGGCCGGATGGTTCGCTGCACAGCACGGTCGTGTGGGTTGACGTCGACGGAGACGATGTCGTCTTCAACACGGCCGTGGGCCGGGCCAAGGAGCGCCACCTGCGCGAGGACCCGCGCGTGTCGGTGAGCGTCCTGGATCCCAAGAACGACTATCACCTGGTCAGCGTCTCGGGGAAGGCCCGGCTGGAGCTGGAGGGCGCGGACGAGGTCATCGACGGCCTGGCGAACAAGTATCTCGGCGTGGAGTCCTATCCCTTCCGTAAGCCGGGTGAGCAGCGCGTCACGGTGCGGATCACACCCGACGACGTCATCTTCAGCCCGGGGAGCTGAGTGGCCGCGGCGTGCCCGCGCCCATCCGCCGCACCGGTGCACGGCTGACCGGTGCCGGGTCCGGCCGTGATCCGCGGCCGGACCCGGCACCGGGCTAGCATGTCGCCCGGTGGAGCGGTAGAACGGCATCGGGAAGGGGTGGGTGATGTCTGACCTCGTCACCGTCGTCGGCATCGGAGCCGACGGCTGGGCCGGGCTCTCCCAGGAGGCGCGGCGCGAGCTGCACGCCGCCGAGGTCCTGATGGGGAGCGCACGGCAGCTGGGGCTTCTCCCCGAGCCCGGTGCCGAGCGCGTCGTCTGGCCCTCCCCACTGCTGCCCGCCCTGCCCCGGCTGATCGCGCCCCATCGGGGCCGTCGGGTGTGCGTGCTGGCCAGTGGCGATCCCATGTTCCACGGCATCGGCGCGACCCTGGTACGGCTGCTCGGTGCCGACCGGGTCCGAATCCTGCCGCACCCCTCGTCGGTCTCCCTGGCCTGTGCCAGGCTCGGCTGGGCGGTCGACCGGGTCGAGGTGGTCAGCCTCGTGGCGCGTCCCGTCGAGGTGCTGCACCCCGCCGTCCAGGACGGTCGCCGGGTCCTGGTCCTCAGCGCCGACGGCCGCACTCCGGCCGGGGTCGCCGGGTTGCTCACAGCCCGAGGTTACGGCGCGAGCGCGATGACGGTCCTGGAAAGGCTGGGCGGCGCCGAGGAGCGGGTGGTCTCCGGTGCGGCCGGTCAGTGGTCCCTGCCGGTGGCCCACGCTCTCAACGTCGTCGCGGTGGAGTGCCGTGCCGATGCCGGGACCGTTCCGCTGCCCCGGCTGCCCGGCCTGCCGGACGAGGTGTTCGAGCACGACGGCCGGCTCACCGGGAGCGAGGTACGCGCGGTCGTCCTGTCCAGGCTGGCCCCCACCCCGGGCGAGCTGCTGTGGGACATCGGTGCGGGGGCGGGCGGCATCGGTGTCGAGTGGATGCGTGCCCATCCGGAGAACCGGGCCGTCGCGGTGGAGTCGGACCCCTCGCGGGCGGCCGTGATCGCCCGTAACGCCGCGGCGCTGGGAGTTCCCGGTCTCGACGTGGTGACCGGTGCCGCCCCTGCCGTGCTCGCCGGGCTGAAGGCTCCGGGAGCCGTCTTCATCGGCGGTGGGGTGACCGTTCCCGGGGTGGTGGAGGGCTGCTGGGAGGCGCTGCGACCGGGCGGCAGGCTGGTGGCCGGCGCGGTGACCGTCGAGGCGGAGGCGGTTCTGGCCTCCTGGCAGGGGGAACTCGGGGGAGACCTGGTCCGGCTGGCGATCAGCAGGACCGCCCCGGCCGGTGGCTTCACCGGCTGGCGGCCCATGGCGCCCGTCACGGTCTGGACCGTGGTCAAGCCGCCGGTCCGGGAGGGCACCCGCTGAGCGGCCCGGCTGGCCCGAGGCTTCTCGGTGGTCCGGCTCTCGGCGCCCGCCCGCCGTGGCCGGGGGTCAGCCCAGGGCCTGGTCGAGGTTGAACGCGGCGCTGATCAGCGAGAGGTGGGTGAAGGCCTGCGGGAAGTTGCCGAGCTGCTCGCCGGTCTGCCCGATCTCCTCGGCGTACAGGCCGAGGTGGTTGGCGTAGGTGAGCATCTTCTCGAACGCCAGCCGTGCCTCGTCCAGGCGCCCGGCGCGGGTGAGCGACTCGACGTACCAGAACGAGCAGATCGAGAACGTGCCGTCCTGCCCGTGTAGCCCGTCCGGGCTGACCGAGGGGTCGTAGCGGTAGACCAGCGAGTCCGAGACCAGGTTCGCGCCGAGCGCGTCGAGGGTGGACAGCCACTTGGGGTCGGCGGGGGAGATGAACTTGGTCAGCGGCATCATCAGCACCGAGGCGTCGAGGACGTCGTCGTCGAAGTGCTGGATGAACGCCCGCAGCTGCTCCGACCAGCCGCGCCGCATGATCTGCCGGTAGATCGCGTCGCGGGCCAGCTGCCAGCGCTGGGTGGCGGCGGGCAGGCCGCGGTGGGCGGCCATCCGCATGGCCCGTTCGATCGCCACCCAGCACATCAGCCGCGAGTAGACGAAGTCCTTGCGCCCGCCCCGGGTCTCCCACACGCCCTCGTCCGGCCGGTCCCAGTTGTCGCAGACCCAGTCCACCAGGAGGTGGACCTCCTCCCAGAGGTCACTGGAGATCGGCCGGTGCCACTTGTCGTAGAGGTAGACCGAGTCGAGGAGAGCGCCGTAGATGTCCAGCTGGAGCTGGTCCACGGCGGCGTTTCCGACGCGCACCGGGGCCGAGCCCCGGTAACCCTCCAGGTGGGCCAGCTCGACCTCGGGCAGGTCGGTGCGCCCGTCGATGCCGTACATGATCTGCAATGGCCCGGAGGGGCCGCCGCAGTCGTGGCTGACGTGCTTGGACAGGAAGTTCATGAACGCCTCGGCCTCCTCGCCGAAGCCCAGCCTGAGCAGCGCGTACACGCAGAACGCCGAGTCGCGGATCCAGACGTACCGGTAGTCCCAGTTGCGCTCCCCGCCGATCCGCTCGGGCAGGCTGGTCGTCGCGGCGGCCACGATCCCGCCGGTGGGCGCGTAGGTGAGGAGCTTCAGCGTGAGCGCGGAGCGGTGCACCATCTCCCGCCACCGGCCGCGGTAGCGCGACGCCGACAGCCAGCGGCGCCAGAACGCGACGGTGGCGGTGAACTGCTTCTCGGCCTCCTCGATCGGGCACGGGCGCGGGGCCAGGTCGTCGCTGAGCCTGTCGAGGGCGAACACCGCGCACTCTCCCTCGTTGAGCTTGAACTCCGAGCGTATGTCCTGACCGTCCGCCTCCAGGGTCGCAGTGGAGGAGAGGGTCAGGCGGAGCGACGGTGATTCGAAGATCGCTCGGCCGTCCCGCATGCTCAGGGCGTGGGACTGCCTGCCGTAGTCGAACCTGGGAGCCACCCGTGCCCGGAACGGCAGGGATCCCCGTACGCATCTCACCCGCCGGATCAGCCGGTGCCGGTCGCACTCGCCGGGGTCGTCGACGACCGGCATGAAGTCCTGGATCTCGCCCACACCGTCGGTCGCGGAGAACCGGGTGATCAGCACGTTGGTGTCCGGGAAGTAGAACTGCCTGGTCCTCGCGGGCACATCGGTGCCCAGCTCGAACGATCCGCCCCGGGTGGTGTCCAGTATCGAGCCGAACACGCTGGGCGCGTCGAAGCGCGGGCAGCAGTACCAGTCGATCGTGCCGCCGGTGTCCACCAGCGCCACGGTGCGCAGATCGCCGATCAGTCCGTGGTCGGCGATGGGCAGGTATCCGGTGGTTCCCGCCGGGTCGTGAAAGTCGGGCCGTGCTGCTGTCATGTCGGCCCTCCCAGGCCGCGAGCCGGGCGTCCTATGCCCTCAAGCTACGCGGCCCGGACGCCCGGTCGGCTCCGTCCCGGGTCAAGGAGTCGGCAGGTTTTCGGGCAGGGAACGGCAAAGGCCCCGCGGGGCCTCTGCCGCCGGGGTCAGGCGCTCTCCGCGCGTCCCAGCCGCCAGTAGCCCATGAAGGCCACCGAGGAGCGGTCGATCCCCGCCTCGCGTACCAGGTGGCGGCGGAGCAGCTTGACCATTCCCGCCTCGCCCGCCAGCCAGGCGTACAGGCCGCCGGTCGTGGAGGAGTCCGGGACCTCCCAAAGGATCTCCGCGTCGACGTCGACGTCCTCCAGCGGGGCGGCGGCATCGGGGGCGGTGCCCGCCGGTACGGCGAGTGCGCCCAGGGCGTCGCGGACGGCGGGAACGAGCAGGTCGCCGTGGCGGGCCCCGTCGCGGGGCAGCCAGGTGACCCGCACACCCGGGCGGACGTCGAGGGTGAGCGCGTCGGCGGCCTCGGGGACCTCCAGCAGCACCGTGGCGGGCACGGAACCGGAGAGCGACTCGGCGATCGTGGTGATGGCGGGCACGGCCGTCTCGTCCCCGGCCAGCAGCAGGTGCGTCGCCCCGGCGGGCGGCGCCCACTCCTGGCCGCCGGTGGGGCCGGGGTAGGCGGCGTTGGGACCGACCACCACGACCCGGTCTCCGGGGGTCGCGCGGGTCGCCCACCGGGACGCGGGGCCGGTCTCGCCGTGCAGGACGAAGTCGACGTCGAGTTCGCGCCGCTCCGGCCGGACGGCGCGGACGGTGTAGGTGCGGATCGGGTTGCGCAGTTCCTGCGGGAGCGCACGCCACCGCTGGTACCAGTCGTCCCCGTCGCCCAGGGGGGTGAGGCTGCCGTCCGGCAGCGGGAGGATCACCTTGATCCGCTGGTCGAAGCCCTTGTCGGCGAAGCCCGCCAGGTCCTCGCCGCCAAAGGTGACCCGGACGAAGCTCGGGCTGAGCCGTGCCGTCCGCAGAACCTCCACGTGGTGGCCCCGGTAGACCGGAACCCCCGCTGCCCGCTCCAGGGTCTGCTCGCCGCCCGCTGTCATCATGCCGCCTTTACTGGGAAGTGCCGTTCCCAGTAACTTAGCTTTGCCTAACCTTATTAATCAACCGCGAGTCCGTGCTCGCCGGCCGGGAGGTCACGCGGCCCGGCGCGCCTCCGCCTCGGGGGCCGGAGTCTCGAGGGCTCGGGTCTTGGGGGCGGGGGTCTCGGGGGCAAGACCGGTGACGGACCGCGGGCGATCCGCGCGGTACGGCTCGTGCGCCCAGTCCGGTCTGCTCACCCGGAGCGTCTTCGGGCCGCCGGCCCGATCCTGTTCGGACGCCCCGGCCGGAAAGAGCGAGGCCCCGCCCCGGGACGCTCCGCCGGTCCGCCGGTCCGCCCGCCCGTTCCTCCTGCGGTGCCGTCCCGCCGAGACGCGGGGACGCAGCCGGGACAGGACGAACGACGTGCCGAGGACGAAGGTCAGCAGCCCCGCGACCACGGCCGTCTCCATGGAGACGGGGAGCGTGCCCGAGGCGTCGGTCAGGGCGGTGGAGGCCGGGGCGAGTGCCGGGCGGACCTCGATCCGGCCGCTCTGCTGCGGTGCGGTGTCGTCCTTTTTCGCCAGCTGCTCCTTGACCTTGCGCGGCAGGCCGTAGCCCACGACCTTGCTCTGGTCGCGGGTCTTGCGCTTCAACCAGACCCGGTCGACGTTCCCCTCGATGGTGTGGATCGTTCCACCCTCGACGCTCTCGACGACACCGACGTGGTCGATCCCCTTGATGTCCTTGCCGCCCGACCAGTCGAAGAAGACCAGGGCGCCCGGCTCGGGCGTCCGCGACCAGGCGCCGTTCGTCTCGAACCAGCGGGCCTGTGACGGGGTCCAGGCGAACTGCCCGACGTACCGCTGTACGCCCGCCCGTTCCGCGGCCCAGGCGACGAACATCGCGCACCACGGGGCCGTCTCGTACTGCGGGTCCTGGACCACGTTGGCCGCGTACCACTCACCGAACTTGCTGTGCCGGCCGGGCCCCTCCCGGTACCCGATCTCCGGTCTGATGATTCTGAGCAGATCGTCACCGATCGGATCCATGGCCGTGAGCCACCCCGTCCACTCTCCTCCGCCCTTCCGCGAAGGGGGCGCCGTCCGATAGAGCTGGACTGTATTCGCAGAAAAACCGAGAAGTGAGGCTATTAACGGAAAAAGCAGGCTTGAGGGGCTGTCGGATACCGGATTCGACAAAAGGGGTGAAACCCTGCCATGCACCCCTTAGGATCGTCCGGCGGCCGGGAGCGGACACCGCGAGCGAGAGGCCGCGGCCACCTTCGGGGGAAGCAGGGAGCACACCGGGAGCCGCCCGTGCCCATCGGGTCGAATAGCATGTGATCGCACATGCGCGGCATGCGCGGATGCCGACGCCGAGACCCGGTCTCCCGGTCAGGCGAGAACATCGGACGCGAAGGCGGATTGGGTTTCCATGTTCGACGACAAGACACAGGAGACCCTCCGCCGCCTCCTGGACCTCGCCGAGCACTCCGCGACCCCACAGGCCGAGCGTGCCCTGGCCGTCGCACGGATCCGGGCCCTCATCATGGTGCCCGAGGGCGACGCCCGCCGGGCGCCGGTCACCCCGGCGATGGAGGCCGGGATCCTCAGCCGGGTCAGGCCGCTCGCCCACCGGGTCGAGGAGGACCTGGTGAACGCGGTGCACGGGGACCTCTACGCCTTCAGCACCCGCTACCGGGTGATCGGCGAACTCGCCGAGGAGATCGCCCTGCTGCTTGAGCGCTGGAGCGCCGCCGTACCGCAGAAGCGTCACCGGCACGAGGAGGCCGTCAGGCTCGCGGCCGCCAAGCTCGTCTACCTGCTGGAGCGGCGCGACCTGTTCCGCAAGCCCAGGTGGGGCAACCGCCCGAGAACCAGGTAGACCTCTCAGCGGTCCGGGCGGTCGGCGAGCAGCGGAAGCAGCGGGTTCCACGCCGTACCGTCCCGGGCGTCGCGCCGCCGCCGGGCGATGGCGCTCAACGCCTCGAGAACCACGCGGTTGGCCAGCGCTGCGGTGATGTCCGCGTGGTCGTAGGGCGGGCTGACCTCCACCACGTCGACTCCGACGACCGGTAGCTCCAGGCAGATGCGCCGCACGGAGTCGAGGAGCTGGCGCGCGGTGATGCCGCCGGGCTCGGGCGTTCCGGTGCCCGGCGCGTGACCCGGGTCGCACACGTCGATGTCGACGGACAGGAAGACACCGTCGCACTCGTCGGTCGCGATGGCGAAGGCCTCGGTGAGGCACTCCGTCAGGCCGCGGTGCACGATCTCGGTCATCTCGTACGAGCGCATCGAGCGCTCCGCCATCCAGTCCAGCGTCTCCGGCGGCGGCCAGTAGCCGCGCAGGCCGATCTGCAGGAACCGGTCGCCGCGCAGCGCCCCCGACTCGATGAGCCTGCGCATCGGCTGCCCGTGCCCCCACAGCGAGCCGAACTCGATGTCGCCGGTGTCGGCGTGGGCATCGAAGTGGATCATCGAGATCCGGCCGTGCCCCAGGACGTTGGCCACGCCCTTGGCGTCGGGGAAGGCGATCGAGTGGTCACCGCCCAGGACCACCGGGATGGCTCCGGCTCGGGCCACCTTCTCGACGGCGGCCTCCAGCGCGGACAGCGAGGCCAGAATGTCGCCGGGCGGCATCTCGACGTCACCGGCGTCCAGGACGCGCAGGTCGCGCAGCCCGTCGGTGCGCAGTGCCAGGCTGGGACGCGCTCCGTCGTGCGGCAGGTAGTCGGTCATCCGGATCGCCTGCGGCCCGAAGCGCGCTCCCGGCCGGTGCGAGGTACCGCCGTCGAACGGCGCCCCCACGATCACGATGTCGGCGCCCGCGTAGCTGGCGGGGTCGTCCAGTGAGCACCGGCCGACGCCGAGGAAGGTGATGTCGGGCCCGAACTGGGCCCCGTAGCGGTTCGTCAAGGACTCTCCGGCGCACGCGATGGGTGGTGGCCGTGGCCCAGGGAGACTTTCCGCCTCGGCGAGGCGTGACCTCGCGGGAGCCGGCGATTCTTCCCGGGGCCACGGCGTGTGAACTGGCGGATCCCGGCGTCCGGGGGGAAGGGCAGCCGGTCACCGTCTTGATGAGGTGGGACCCGCCAGAGCTCTCCGTCGACGCGCCGTACGGGGGGTGTGACCCGCCGTCGCGGCGGTATCGCACAACCGTGACGGTAAGCAGCTCTGCCAGGTCGCCTCAATGATGTTGCAGGATGTTGCGCGGGATTCGCCGTCGTACTCGGGGACACGGGCCGTTCCCCCGATCCGCGAAGTCCCGCGCAACCAGCCCTACCTGCCTGTCGGCTCGCCGACAGGGTCGTCGGCCTCGCTCTCCGGCGCGGTATCGTCACCGGCGCCCAACTCCTTACGCAACCGGTCAAGATCCATGCTGTGGCTGCTGTACTTCAGCTCGCGAGCAACCTTTGTCTGCTTCGCCTTGGCTCGGCCCCGTCCCATTGGCTGTACTCCCTCACGCAGGCCGTGCTCGGCCTCTCGTCACTGTCGCATCGCCGGCTGGCGCGCTCTGACGCCGCAGGTCAGCCCGCGGTAGCCGCACCAAGTATCCCGCTTGGCGGTCGATCCGTCATTGATCGGGCCCGACCGGCCGGGGATCTGTGGCAAACGGCTCCCGCCATCATAGCCAACGTCATTACGATTTGAAGAATTATGCAATTTGGCACATCATCAGGAAGGGTGTGCCGGTAAACCGGGCGCCGGGGGATGACCTGATCCACGGGAGGTGGGGGGCGTGAGCGAGAGCGAGTTCGCGGCGGAGTTAAGGGCGCGCATAGCCGATGTCGACGACGAGTTGGAGCTCATGCGCCGGGACTCCGACGATTACGCGGTCGAGGTCCTGACCGGGCGCCTGGAGAACCTGCTGCGCATCGCCGCCCGGCACGGCGTCGAGGTACGACCCCCCGGTGGCGGGCCAGTCGCCGGGGCCGCGTGATCATGCCGGTGCCACTGCACCAGGCCAAGGCCGAGCTCTTTCGCACCCTCGGCCATCCGGTCCGTGTCCGGGTGCTGGAGCTGCTGCAGGACGGCCCCCTGCCGGTGCGGGATCTGCTGAGCGCCATCGACGTCGAGGCGTCCAACCTCTCCCAGCAGCTGGCGGTGCTGCGCCGTGCCGGGCTCGTGACCGCCACCCGGGAGGGCGCCACCGTCGTGTACGTGCTCTCCACCCCGGATGTGGCCACCCTGATGTTCGCGGCGCGATCCATCCTGACCGAGTTGCTCGCCGAACAGGGTGAGCTGCTCGCCGAGTTGCGCGCCGAGGCTCGCGGGTGAGCGCGTCCACCGCCGCCGGGCGATGGTGGGCCCGCCTGTCGGACCTGCTGCCCACTCGCGCCGACTGGACACCCGCACGTCGCGATCCGCGGCGGGATCTGCTGGCCGGGCTGACCGTGGCGGTCGTGGCGCTGCCCCTCGCGCTGGCCTTCGGGGTCAGCTCGGGGATGGGGGCCCAGGCAGGCCTGGTCACCGCGATCGTCGCCGGGGCGCTCGCGGCGGTTTTCGGCGGAAGCAACCTGCAGGTCTCCGGGCCGACCGGCGCGATGACCGTGGTGCTGTTGCCGATCGTGCACCAGTTCGGCGCACCCGGTGTGCTGATGGTCGGACTGCTGGCCGGGGTGGTGCTGGTCGGGCTCGCGGTGGCCAGGGTCGGCCGCTACGTTCAGTTCATCCCCACCTCGGTCATCGAGGGGTTCACCGCCGGGATCGCCGTGGTGATCGCGCTACAGCAGGTGCCCGCCGCCCTCGGGGTCTCGGGAGTGGACGGGGAGCAGGTCTGGCGGGTGGCCGCCGAGGCCGTCGCCCGCTTCGCCGCCGCCCCCGACCCGGTGCCCGTGGTGATGGCCGTGGCGGTGGCCGCCCTCATGCTGGTCGGCACCCGTCTGCGGCCCGGCCTGCCCTTCTCGCTGATCGGTGTGGCGCTGGCGACGGTGGTCACCGTCTTCGCCGGCCTTGATGTCGCCCAGGTCGGAGCGCTTCCCACAGGTCTGCCCGCCCCCTCGCTGGGCTTCCTCGACACCGGCGCGATAGCCGCGCTGCTTCCCTCGGCGCTGGCCGTCGCCGCGCTGGCGGCCCTGGAAAGCCTGCTGTGCGCCTCCGTGGCCGACGGGATGAGCGTCAACGAGAGACACCACCCCGACCGCGAGCTTTTCGGCCAGGGCATCGCCAACCTGGCCGTGCCGCTGTTCGGCGGCATCCCGGCCACCGCCGCCATCGCACGCACCGCGGTCAACGTCCGCTCGGGCGCCCGCTCCCGGCTGGCCGCACTCAGCCACGCGGTGGTGCTGGCGGTGATCGTGCTCGCGGCCTCCGGAGTCGTCGGGCACATCCCGCTGGCGGCGCTGGCCGGTGTGCTGCTGGCCACGACGGTGCGGATGGTCGAGGTCGGCTCGCTGCGCGCCATCGCCCGCGCGACACGTGGTGACGGGCTCGTCATGCTGCTCACCTTCGTCGTCACGGTCGCCGTGGACCTGGTGACCGCGGTCGCCGTCGGCATCGGTACGGCGATCGTCCTGGCGCTGCGCGCCATCGTCAGGAACACGCAGGTGCAGCGGGTGCCGTTGGAGAGCGGTGACCACAGCGAGGAGGAGTACCGGCTGCTGCGGGAGCACATCGTCGCCTACCGGTTCGACGGGCCGCTGGTGTTCGCCGCCGCCCATCGGTTCCTGCTGGAGCTGTCGGAGGTCGCCGACACGCGCGTGGTGATCCTGCGCATGTCCCGGGTCTCCACTCTCGACGCGACCGGGGCGCGGGTGCTGGGAGAGGTGATCACCGATCTGGAACACCGCGGCGTCACCGTGCTGCTGTCCGGCATCCGGCCCGGTCACGATCAGGTGCTGGCCGCGCTCGGTGTGGCCGACCATCTGCGGCACGACGGCCTGATCTTTCCCGACACCCCCGCCGCCATCATGCACGCCCGTGACCTGCTCACCGCCGCCGAGAGGCAGCCGCCGCCGAGGGCGTCCACCGCGACGTCCACCGTGACGTCCACCGAGCCCCGGGACGAGGTCGCGGCCGGACCGTGAACGGCCGGGCGCGCCGCTGAGCGCCCCGGCCGCCCGGCGGAGGCTCCGACGCCGGGCCTGGGATGTACCGGAGCGTGCGTACCGGCCGCCTCAGCCAGCCGTGATCGTCTCTGGGTCGTGGCCGTAGAGCCAGGCGTTCTGCCGGAGCGGATCGCCGCCGGCGAAGGCCGCGTCGCGCTCCAACTGGGCGGGCCCGTCGGGCAGGTGGTTCTGCACCTCGCGGCCTCGGCTCATCAGCTGCACCTGCGAGGCCCGGGGCCGGCGGATCTCCTCGTAGCGGACCAGCGCCTGCGCCACCGTCTCGCGGGTGGCGACGCGCAGGCAGCTCGCGAGGACCACCGCGTCCTCGACCGCCTGGGCGGCTCCCTGGCCGAAGAAGGGCAGCATCGAGTGGGCGGCGTCCCCCAGCAGGGCCACCCGCCCGGACGTCCAGCGCTCCAGGGGACTGCGGTCGTACAGGGCCCAGCGCCTGGTCTCGGTGGCCGAGGCGACCAGCTGCCTCAGCCGCGGGTCCCAGGTCTCGAACTCGCGTGCCAGGTCCTCGATCCGTCCCTCGGCGGTCCACGACTCGACACGCCACTCGCCGGCGGGCACGATCGCGACGATGTTGATCAGCTTTCTGTCCCTGATGGGGTAGTGGACGAAGTGACGGCCCGGGCCCAGCCAGAGCGTCTGCACCCGGCGTAGCGCCAGCTCCGGCGCGTGCTCGGCCTCGACCAGGCACCGGTAGGCGCACAGCCCGGAGAAACGCGGCGGCTCCTCCGCGACGACCGCGGGCCGCACCACCGAGTGGATGCCGTCCGCGCCGATCACCCCGTCGGCGGTCACCGTCGTCTTCTCGCCCCGGCTGTCGGTGAAGACCAGCTCGACCTCGGGGCCGTCCTGGCGCAGGGTCTCCAGCCTCCGATCGGCCCTGACCGCGTCCGAGGGCAGTGCCTCCAGCAGCATCTGGAGCAGGTCGGCCCGGTGCGCGACGTAGCAGTCGGCGCCGTACAGCCGGCGGCACTCCTCGCCCATCGGCTGGGAGAACAGTACCCGGCCGTCCTGCCAGCGCCGGAACTCCCAGGCGGCCTCCAGCGGCACGGCGAAGGACGCCAGCCGCTCGCCGAGCCCGGCCCGCGCCAGGGGACGGACCATGTTGGGGCCCACCACGATCCCGGCGCCGACCTCACGCAGCTCGGCGGTCTGCTCGTACACGACCGCCTCGACACCCGCCTGCCGCAGCAGCAGGGCGGCGGCCAGCCCGCCGAGGCCTCCGCCGATGATGGCGATTCTCACTCAGGGGTTCCTCTCCTCGAACGGCGTCTCGTTCCGGCGCACCGCGATCTGGAAGCGCACCGGCCGACACGCCCGCGACGTCGTTTCAGCTCTCCGGCCAGGCCACGATCGGGTTGCGCACCGAGCCCAGCCGGTCGATCTCCACCTCGACCACGTCACCGGGTCGCAGGAACCACGCCGGGGTGCGTGCGTGCCCCACCCCCGAGGGGGTGCCGGTCGCCACCAGGTCTCCGGGCAGCAGCGTCATCGTCCGGCTCAGGTGCGCCAGCACCTGCCCGACCGGGAAGATCATGTCCTTTGTGTTGCCGTCCTGGACGACCTCGCCGTTGACCCGGGTCACCAGCCGGAGGCCGCCGGCCGGGTCGCCCACCTCGTCGGCGGTCACGACGGGCCCGATCGGCCCGCTGTGGTCGGAGTTCTTGCCGAGCGTCCACTGCGCGGTCAGCCGCTGTGCCCGCCGGGCGCTCAGGTCGTTGAAGACCGCGTAGCCGAACACCCCGGCGAGCGCGGTCTCCGCGTCCACGCACCGCATGGCCGCACCGACCACCGCGACCAGTTCGACCTCCCAGTCCAGGCCCGCCTCGTCCGGCGGCACCGGCACAGGTGTCCCGCCGACCGCGAGCGACGTCGTCCACCGTCCGAAGATCGTCGGTGTCTCCGGGGTGGAGAAACCGCCTTCCGCGGCGTGTTCGCGGTAGTTCAACCCGACGCACAGCACCCGTGCGGAACCGGTCACCGCCGGAGCCAGGCTCAGTTCGCCCAACGCGAGCTCACCCGCGGGCTCGTCGGTGGTGAGCTCGCGCGCCCTGGCGGTCCAGCCGGGCAGGTCCTCGTAGAACTCGCTCACCTCGGCCAGCGGCGCCACCCGGTCGGTGCCGGTCAGCACTCCCACCCGGACCTGACGACCATCCCGGAACCCGACAAATCTCATCGTTCACTCCCGACGTTCCCGGCGAGGGGAACCATCGCATCCTCGAACACCGCCACGGCGCCATCGGCTCGCCACGGAGATCTTCGTACATTCCACCTCAATACGGTAATGGGACAGAGGACACAGATGATCACGGTGGTGTGGAGATCTCGGCTCCGGCCCGGTGCGGGGGCGCTCGTGCCCGGCACACGGGGCGAACACGTCCGCCAGGTCGAGATTGGAACGCCTCCATGGAGGAACTGTCGATGTATGGACGCACTCGCGCACGTCGACGCCTACTGGCGCGCGGCCAACTACCTGTCGGTCGGTCAGATCTACCTGCTGGCCAACCCGCTGCTGACCGAGCCGTTGCGACCCGAGCACATCAAGCCCAGGCTGCTGGGGCACTGGGGGACCACGCCGGGGCTGAACTTCTGCTTCGCCCACCTCAACCGGATCATCACCGAACGCGACCAGGACATGATCTACGTCGCCGGTCCCGGTCACGGCGGTCCCGCGGCGGTGGCGCATGCCTGGCTGGAAGGCTCTTATACCGAGAAATATCCGGACGTGGGGCAGGATGCTCGGGGGATGCAGCGGCTGTTCCGGCAGTTCTCCTTTCCCGGCGGCATACCCAGCCACGTCGCGCCCGAGACACCGGGGTCGATCCACGAGGGCGGTGAGCTGGGCTATGCCCTGGCCCATGCCTACGGAGCCGCGTTCGACAACCCGGACCTGGTGGTGGCCTGCGTCATCGGCGACGGCGAGGCCGAGACCGGGCCGCTGGCGGGTAGTTGGCACTCCAACAAGTTCCTCGACCCCGCCTGCGACGGGGCGGTGCTGCCGATCCTGCATCTGAACGGTTACAAGATCGCCAACCCGACCGTGCTGGCCCGGATCCCCGAGGAGGAACTGGTCAAGCTGATGGAGGGGTACGGCTACCGTCCGCACTTCGTCTCCGGCGAGGACCCCGAGGTCATGCACACGCTGATGGCCGAGACCCTGGAGCGGGTGTTCGACCAGATCGCCGACTACCGGCAGGGACGGGCCGACCGCCTGCCGATGATCGTCCTGCGGACGCCGAAGGGGTGGACGGGGCCGCGTGAGGTCGACGGCCTGCCGGTGGAGGGGACCTGGCGGGCGCATCAGGTGCCGTTGACCAGAGTGCGCGACAGTCCCGAGCACCTGGCGATGCTGGAGGAGTGGATGCGCTCCTACCGGCCGGAGGAGTTGTTCGACGGCCGAGGCCACCCGGTGGCGGAGGTCCTGGAGACGGTCCCCGAGGGGCCGCTGCGGATGAGCGCCAACCCGCACGCCAACGGCGGTGAGCTACTGCGGCCGCTGGTGCTGCCCGACTTCCGTGACTACGCGGTCGAGGTGAAGGCTCCCGCCCGGGTGTCGACGGAGCCCACCCGGGTGCTGGGGATGTTCCTGCGTGACGTGATCGCCGTCAACCCCGACAACTTCCGGTTGATGGGCCCCGACGAGACGGCGTCCAACCGGCTGTCGGCGGTCTTCGAGGTCACCGACCGGGCCTGGGACGCCGAGATCCTGCCCACCGACGAGAACCTCGCCAGGGGTGGGCGGGTGATGGAGGTGCTCAGCGAGCACCTGTGCCAGGGGTGGCTGGAGGGGTACCTGCTGACCGGCCGTCATGGGCTTTTCAACTGCTACGAGGCGTTCATCCATATCGTCGATGCGATGTTCAACCAGCATGCCAAATGGCTGGAGGCCTGCCGGAAGATCCACTGGCGGCGGCCGATCGCGTCGTTGAACTACCTGCTGTCGTCGCACGTGTGGCGTCAGGATCACAATGGTTTCAGCCATCAGGATCCGGGCTTCCTGGATGTGGTGGTGAACAAGAAGGCCGAGGTGGTGCGGGTCTACCTGCCGCCGGACGCCAACACGCTGCTGTCGACGGCGGATCACTGCCTGCGCTCGCGTGACTACGTCAACGTGATCGTGGCGGGTAAGCAGCCGGTGCTGGACCTGCTGCCGATGGACGAGGCGATCGCGCACTGCACCCGGGGCCTGGGCATCCTGGAATGGGCCAGCAGCGATGCCGGCACCGAGCCGGACGTGGTGCTGGTGTGCGCGGGGGACGTGCCCACGCTGGAGACGCTGGCGGCGGCGGCCCTGGTGCGCGAGTATCTGCCCGAACTGAGGGTGCGGGTGGTCAACGTGGTGGACCTGATGCGGTTGCAGCCGCCGAGTGAGCATCCGCACGGCATGTCGGACGCGGAGTTCGACACGGTCTTCACCGCCGACAAGCCGATCATCTTCAACTTCCACGGCTATCCGTGGCTGATCCACCGGCTGACCTACCGGCGCCACGGCCATGACAACATCCATGTGCGCGGCTACAAGGAGGAGGGGACCACCACCACCCCGTTCGACATGGCCATGCTCAACGACATCGACCGTTTCCACCTGGTCATGGATGTCATCGACCGGGTTCCCGGACTGGCGGAGCGGTCGGCGCATCTGCGTCAGCACATGATGGACCGCCGGCTGAGCGCTCGCGCCCACACCCGCGAGTACGGAGAGGATCCCGCCGAGATCCGGGACTGGACCTGGCCGTACTGACCACGGTCCCGCCCGCGCCGGGAACACGGACGTGCCCCGGTCCCCCTGGGGACCGGGGCACGTGCGCCGGATTTACGGCGGATGGTCAGTGAGGCTGTTCGGTGACGAGAAACGCGACGCCGCCGCCCTCGTCGACGTCGGCGTCCAGGGACTTGTCGTCCAGCATGTCCACGACCTGCGGGTCGAGGAAGATCCGTGCCCCCGCCGACTCCACCACCCTGTCGGCGGACTCGGGGTGTTCGGCGATCGAGAGCATGAGCGATCCGGTGCCGTCGCTCTGGGACGAGATGCGGACCCCGGTCTCGGGGGAGTCCGTCACCTGCGAGCTGAGATCCCGGATTACCTGGGCCGCGGTGTCCGTCAATGTGAGCATTGCTACTCCTTGTCGGTATCGGGACTTGGATTCCTCGCCCTTGCCCGCTCTCATCCGGCCCAACCATCCACCTGGATTTTCTTGTGGCCGCGGCGTCCGGGCCGTCCCGGCGGATCAGCCCTTCCGGCCGAGCCGCTCGAGGTGTTCGGCCGCCTTGCGCGCGGCGATCAGGACGGGGTCCCACACGGGGGCGAACGGGGGAGCGTACGACAGGTCGAGGCCGGTGATCTCCTCCACGGTCATCTCGTGCCAGACGGCGATGGCCAGGGCGTCGATGCGCTTGGCCGCGCCCTCCTGGCCGACGATCTGGGCACCCAGCAGCCGGCCCGTCCCCCGGTCGGTGATCATCTTGATCTTCATCCGGCGGGCGCCGGGATAGTAGCCGGCGCGCGTGGTGGACTCCATGATCTCACCGACCGGCTCGAACCCGGCCCGTGCCGCCTCCGCGGTCGTCAGGCCGGTCCGCGCCACCTCGTACTCGCAGATCTTGGACACCGCGGTGCCGACGACCCCCGGGAAGGAGGCGTGGCCGCCGCCGATGTTGATGCCCGCGACACGTCCCTGCTTGTTGGCGTGGGTGCCGAGCGCGATCGCGACAGGCTGCCGGGAGACCAGGTGGAAGGTCTCGACGCAGTCGCCGGCGGCCCAGACGCCCTCCGTCGGGGTGCGCATCCGCCGGTCGGTCCTGATCCCCGAGGTCTCGCCGACCTCGATGCCGGCCGCCTTGGCCAGCGCGCTGTTGGGCCGGGTGCCGAGTCCCAGGACGACCAGGTCCGCCGGCAGGGTCAGGTTCTCGGTGCGGACCGCGGTGACGTGCCCGCCTGACTCCTCGAATCCCTCGACGCGCTCACCGAGGTGCACCCGTATGCCCAGGTCGCGCAGTGCGTCGGCGATCAGGGCGCCCATGTCCGGGTCGAGCGTGCTCATCGGCTGGCCGGCGGCGTCGACCAGCGAGACCTTCAGGCCGCGCCGCACCAGCGCCTCGGCCATCTCCAGGCCGATGTAGCCGCCGCCGACCACCACCGCCTCGCGCGGCCCCCTCTCCAGGGCCCGCAGCAGCGCGATGCCGTCGTCCAGGGTCTGCACGCCGTGGATGCCCCCGGCGCCGGCCCCGGGCAGGTCGGGGCGGCCGGGCACGGCGCCGGTGGCGATGACGAGCTGGTCGAACGGCTCCCAGCCGAGGTCGCCCTCCTCGGCGCGTACGGCCACCGCGCGCCGGTCGAGGTCGATCTCGACGACCTCGGTGCGCAGCCGCAGATCTATGTCCAGCGTGTCGCGGAACACCTCCGGGCGCCGGCTGACCAGGGATTCGACGTCGGTGACCTCACCGCCCACCAGGTAGGGGATCCCGCAGGCCGAGTAGGAGGCGTGCGCGCCCTTCTCGAAGGCGACGATCCGCAGGTCATCGGGCCCGCGCCGGTCCCTGGCCTGGGAGGCGGCACTCATTCCCGCGGCGTCGCCGCCGATCACCACCAGTCGCTCCGTCATCGTCTCCCCCTCGTGGACCGTCGATGCTACGGCTTCCACGGTGTGGTGTGCTCAAACGGCCATCTCGCCACGTCGTGCCCGCGCGCTCCTTCGAGTGTCCCCGCGGGGAGCGGGCGCCGCTCCCCGCGGCCTGGGGCTCTTCCCCCGATGTCCCCGTGCGGTGCGGCTTCAGGCAACCGCTTTCTGAAAGTTCTGACAAGAAAACGACGTCATCAAGCATCTTCTTGCAGCTGGATGACGTCATTCTGTGTTGTCTCGACATATCCGCAGGTCAGGTTGGGTTTTGGTTCGCGGTGAAGTGTTACGGCAAGATGGCTGACCGACCACTGTCACTTTTTTGCATCTGAACTGACGGAGTCTTGCTACTTCCTGCACGTATCTATATGTTTCTCGCAACCGACCCGCCAAGGAGTGCCTCGGATGAAATCCCCCAAGCTCTCGATGCTGCTCGCCGCAGCCATCGCGCTCACCGCCGCCGGTTGTGGCGGCGACGACAGCGGATCCAAGGCCGCCGAAACCAGTCCGAGCGCCGCTGGGGCCGATGCTCCGGTCACGATCTCCGTCGGCTGCCAGCCGCCGAAGAGCAACCCGCTGGAGCGAACCGCCTGGGACGAGGACGTCGCCGCGTTCCAGAAACTGCATCCGAACATCACGATCGACAGCAAGGACGCCTTCCCCTGCATCAACCCGGACACCTTCCAGGCGAAGCTGGCCGGCGGCACGATGGAGGACGTCTTCTACGTTTACTACACCGATGTCAAGAAGATCATCGCCGCGGGCCAGGCGGCCGACATCAGCCCGTACGTCGGCGGCGTCACCAGGCTGGGCGACCTGCGGCCCGACGTCATGAGCATCTTCAAGGAAGGCGACAAGATCTACGGCCTTCCCAGGAACAACTACTCCATGGGCCTGGTCTACAACCGCAAGCTGTTCACCCAGGCGGGTCTCGACCCCGCCGCACCGCCCAGGACCTGGGCCGAGGTGCGAGAGGCCGCGAAGAAGATCTCCGGACTTGGTGCCGGATATGTCGGATTCGGTGAGTACAGCGCCGGCAACACCGGCGGCTGGCACTTCGCCGCCTCCCTCTACGGGCGGGGCGGCGAGATGGTCACCCCCGACGGCAAGACCGCGGCGTTCAACAGCCCGGAGGGCAAGGCCGTCCTGGAGAACCTCAAGACCATGCGCTGGACCGACGACAGCATGGGCGCCAAGCAGCTCCTCCAGTGGGAGGACCTGATGCGGATGATGGGCGGCGGCAAACTCGGCATGATGATCGGCGCCCCGGATGTCGTCCAGACGGTCAACAACGACTTCAAGGGCAAGTTCGAGGACTACGGGGTCACCGCCCTGCCCGAGGCCAGGGCCTCGCTCAACGGCGGCGACGGCTACATGATCAACCCCAAGGCCACGCCCGAGAAGATCAAGGCCGCCATGCTGTGGCTGGAGTTCCATGAGCTGACCCCGGGCCAGGGCCAGTTCAACTACGCGCGCAGCAAGCAGCAGGGCCGCCCGGTCGGCCTGCCGATCCCCGACCTGTACGGCGACGCCGCGCCGGGCAAGGAGATCACCGAGCTGCGCAAGGCGAACGCCACGGTGCCGGTGGAGAACTTCACCCCCTTCGTGGAGGGGTCGGCGACCATCCAGAACAAGCTGGAGCCGCCGAAGTCCCAGGAGCTCTACGCGATCCTCGATGTCCCCATGTCGGCGGTGCTGACCAGGCAGGACGCCGACATCGACAAGCTCCTGGCCGACGCCGAGGCCAAGGCCAACAAGGTGCTGGCGAAGTCGAGCTGATCTTCTGCCCTCCCGGGGTGCCGGTCCGTCGGCCGGCACCCCGGCATTCATGTCGAAATCGGGAGTCGACCGATGACCACAATGACCGTGAAAGGTGCACGGCGGCGGGGACCGGGGGCGTTCCGGCGTGGGCTGCAACGCAACCTGACCGCCTACGGGTTCCTCTGCGCGGCGCTGATCTGCTTCGCCTTCTTCTCCTGGTACCCCATGGTGCGGGAGGTTCTGCTCAGCTTCCAGCAGACGAACTTCGTCGACGAGCCCACCTGGGTCGGCCTGGAGAACTTCCGCACCGTGACGGAGGACTCGGCGTTCGCCGACGCGTGGCTCAACACCCTCGCCTTCACCGGCCTGGCACTCGTGTTCGGCTACGTCATCCCCTTCGTGGCGGCGATCGTCCTCAACGAGCTGCGACACGCACGGGCCTACCTGAGGTTCATCGTCTACCTTCCGGTGATGCTGCCGCCGGCCGTCGGGGTGCTGCTGTTCAAGTGGTTCTACGACCCGGGCGCCGGACTGTTCAACCAGATCCTGGAGCTGGCGCGCCTGCCGGCCCTGAGCTGGCTGGACTCCACGGACACCGCGCTGATCTCCCTCGTGATCGTCTCCACCTGGATGAACCTGGGAACCGGCACGCTGATCTACCTCGCCGCGCTGCAGAGCATCCCGAGTGAGCTGTACGAGGCCGCCGAACTGGACGGTGCCGGGCTCTTCAAGAGGGTCTGGCACGTCACGATCCCGCAGACCAGGCTGATCCTGCTGGTGATGCTGCTGCTGCAGATCGTGGCGACCATGCAGGTCTTCATCGAGCCGTACCTGCTCACCGGCGGCGGCCCGGAGAACGCGACGCTCACCGTCGCCTACCTCATGTACCAGTACGCCTTCAACTTCGGTGACTTCGGCGCCGGAGGCGCGCTCGGGCTGATGCTCATGGTCGTGCTGATGGTGTTCTCCGCCTTCTACCTGCGCCTGTCGCGGGACAACCAGAGCTAGGGAGGAGCCGAGCCGATGCCGAACCTCACAGTCCACCCACCTCGCCCCGCCCCCGCCCGGCCGCCGGAGCGGGGCTCGGGAAAGAAGGCCGGGCGGACGCGTGCGGCCAGGGAGGCGCCCAGGGAGTTTCGCAGCCTGGTCTCCCCGCACACGCTCAACACCCCGCGCGGGCGGCTGGTCTACCGGATCACGCTGACCCTGGTGGTGGCGGTCTTCACCGCCGTGTTCGTGTTCCCGCTCTACTGGATGGTCACCGGCGCGCTGAAGACCCCCGAGGAACTGGCACAGATCCCGCCGAGTTTCTTTCCCGGCTCCTTCGACTTCGGGGTGTACGCCGAGGCGTGGGACCAGCTCGACCTGGGGCTCTTCCTCACCAACACCGTCGTCTACGCCGGTGGCGCCTGGCTGTTCACGCTGGCCATCGACGTCTCGGCCGCCTACGCGCTGTCCAAGCTGCGGCCGGTGCTGGGCAACGTGGTCCTGGCGCTGATGCTGGCCACGCTCATGATCCCGCCGATGGTCATCCTGCTGCCCGCCTACCTGACGGTCAAGGACATGCCGATCTTCGGCTGGGACCTGCTGAACACCCCGTGGGTGATCTGGTTGCCCGCGGCGGCCAACGGGTTCTTCATCTTCCTGCTCAAGCGGTTCTTCGACTCGATCCCCCGGGAGTTGCTGGAGGCCGCCCAGATCGACGGCGCCTCTCCGGCCCGCATCCTGTGGTCGATCGTGCTGCCCGTCTCCCGGCCGATCCTGGGAGTGGTGTCCATTCTCTCGGTGGTCAACGTCTGGAAGGATTTCGTCTGGCCGCTGCTCGTGCTGCCGGACGGGGACAAGATGACGATCAGTGTGGGCATCGCCTCGCTCTCGGCGCAGATGCCGCAGAACGTGCTGATCGCCTCATTGGTGATCGCGAGTATCCCGACCATGGTGGTCTTCTTCATCTTCCAACGCAGCATCATGGCCGGCCTCACGGCCGGCAGTCTCAAGGGCTGACCTCGTTACCCACTTTCAACCGCAAGGAGTTGTTCCAGCATGTCCGGCAGCACCTTCCCGGGAGCGACCCCGGACCCCGAAGCATGGTGGCGGGGAGCCGCGATCTACCAGGTCTACCTCCGGAGCTTCGCCGACGGCAACGGCGACGGGGTCGGCGACCTCGCGGGGCTTCGCGCCCGCCTGCCATACCTCTCCGACCTGGGCATCGGTGCGATCTGGCTCAATCCCTGGTACCCCTCGCCGATGGCCGACGGCGGGTACGACGTGGCCGACTACCGGGACATCGAGCCATCGTTCGGCACGCTCGCCGAGGCGGAGGAGTTCATCGCCGAGGCGCACGCCCTGGGTATCAAAACGATCACCGACATCGTCCCCAACCACGGCTCCGACCAGCAGAAGTGGTTCGTGCGGGCACTGGAGGCCGGGCCCGGGTCGCCCGAGCGCGAACGCTTCCTGTTTCGCGAGGGCCGGGGGGCGAGTGGTGAGCTGCCGCCCAACGACTGGCAGTCGATCTTCGGCGGTCCCGCGTGGACCCGGGTCGCCGACGGTCAGTGGTACCTGCACCTGTTCGCCCCCGAGCAGCCCGACTTCAACTGGGCCAACCCCGAGGTCGTCGAGGAGTTCCACGACGTGCTGCGCTTCTGGTTCGACCGGGGGGTGGACGGCATCCGGATCGACTCGGCCGCCCTGCTGGTCAAGGAGATGGACAGCGAGGGAGGGGAGGAGGCGTACACCGACCTCGACGGCGTGCACGACATCTACCGGGGCTGGCGCCGGGTGGCCGAGGAGTACGACGATCGGATCCTGATCGGCGAGGTGTGGCTGCCCGACCAGGAGCGCTTCGCGCTCTACCTGCGCCCCGACGAGATGCACACCGCGTTCAACTTCGACTTCCTGGCGTGCGCCTGGGACGCCGCCGCGCTGCGCCGGTCGATCGAGGAGACCCTGGCCACGCACATCCCGCTGGGCGCGCCCCCCACCTGGGTGTTGTCCAACCACGACGTGACCCGCCCGGTGACCAAGTACGGCAGGGCCGACACCTCCTTCGACCACGCCGACCGCAAGCACGGCATGCCGTCGGATCCGGTGCTGGGCGAGCGACGGGCCCGCGCGGCCGCGCTGCTGGCGATGGCGCTTCCCGGCGGGCTCTACGTCTACCAGGGTGAGGAACTGGGGCTGCCGGAGGTGGAGGACCTGCCGGACGAGCGGCGCCAGGACCCGATCTGGGCCCGTTCCGGCCACACCGATCCCGGCCGTGACGGCTGCCGGGTGCCGCTGCCCTGGTCGGGTGACGAACCGCCGTTCGGGTTCGGTACGGGGCAGCCGTGGCTGCCGCAGCCGCCGGAGTGGAAGGCGCTGACGGCCGAGGTACAGGCCGCCGACCCGGCGTCCATGTTCACCCTCTACCGCACCGGGCTGCGTCTCCGTCGTGAACTGCTCGGTGACGGCACGCTGGCCTGGCTGGAGGTGGGGGAGGGGGTGCTGGCCTTCCGCCGGGAGTCGGGCCTGATCTGCGTGGTCAACCTCGGCGCGGAGTCGATCTCCCTGCCGGAGCACGAGTCGGTCCTGCTGGCCAGCGGCCCGCTGGAGGGGGACAGGCTCCCCTCCGACACCGCCGTCTGGCTCCGCGCGATCTGATCCCCTTCGAAAGGCCCGGGACACGGGGCCGCCGCTGACCGGCCGTATCTCGCTATCTCGCTCGGCCGGTCAGCGACGCCGTGTCCCGGTGGCCTGGCGCGGGACACGCCCACTGTTTTGATCTACTTTGTAAAGGGCGTGGTCCTGAGCGCTCCCGCGGCCAGAGCGACAAGAAAAGCCAGCAGGGCGGGGATCGCCAACGCGAGAGGCAGGCCCATCAGCTCGGCGGCACCCCCGATCAGCACGGGTCCGGTGAGGAATCCCGCGTAGCCCAGGCTCGACACCCGGGCCAGCGCCTGTCCGGCGCGAGCCGGGTCGCGCCGGCCGGCCGCGGAGAAGACCTGGGGAACGATGCAGGACAGGCCCGCCCCGAAACAGCCGAAACCGATCACCGCGGCGACCTGATGGTCGGCCAGCAGAGCCAGGCCGAGTCCGGAGGCGGCCAGCACACCGCATGCGCGTACCAGGTTCACCGGTCCCAGCCAGGCGGCCAGCCTGTCACCGGCGAACCGGCCGGCGGTCATCATGACCGAGAAGGCGGCGTAGGCGGCCGCGGCGAACCCGTCGGAGCTGCCGAGGCTCTCGTTCAGGTAGACGGAACTCCAGTCGGCCGCGGCGCCTTCTCCGATCATGCAGCAGAAGGCCAGGACACCCAGCAGCATCACCCCTTCACCTCTGCCGGACGCCGGTTCCGTTCCCGAGGAGACGGCCTGTGCGGTCAGGGGGAGCGCCCAGCGGGCCGCCCAGAGCGCGAGCGCGGCGATCACCGCGGCGACCGCGGTGAACGTGGCTCCCGGGCTGAACGAAGCCTGGGCGAGCAGTCCTCCGGTGGTGGCGCCGAGAAACCCGCCGATGCTGAACACCGCGTGGAAGGACGACATGATCGGCCGGCCCGTGGCCTGCTCGACCTCGACGGCGTTCGCGTTCATCGCGACGTCCAGGGTGCCGTGCGCCGCGCCGAAGACGAACAGTGCGATGGCGAGGCCGGCCAGGTTCGGCATATGGGCGGGCAGGACCAGCACCACGCTCTGGGCGAAGGCCATCGGCAGCATCACCTTGACGCTGCCGTAGCGGTCGACCAGGTGGCCGACCACCTGCATGCCGGCGATCGCCCCGGCGGCGATGCCGAGCAGCGCGATGCTGAGTTCGCCCTCGCTCAGTCCCAGTCCCTGCTTGATCGATGGGATGCGTGCCGTCCAGGTGCCGATGGCCATGCCCGAGAGCAGGAAGAGCAGGTAGACCGCCACCCGGCCGCGCAGCAGCGCGGTCCGGTCGAGGGGGGTGACGCGCATGGGGGAGGGCTCCAGTCAAGTGGTGCGGATCAGGTCGGGCGGTTCGGGCCGTGCGGCAGGGGCTCCGGCCGGGCGGGTCAGACGGCGCGGACGGCGACGCCTGCCGCGATCATGGCGTCGTGCTCGGCGGGGGGGAGTGCGGTGTCGGTGACGACCATGTCGAGACGGTCCAGCGGGCAGACCGCGCCGAACGCGGTGCGGGTGAACTTGCCGGAGTCGGTGGCCGCGACCACGCGCCGGGCGGAGGCGATCGCGGCCTGCTTGACGGCGACGTCGGACAGGTCGTGGGCGGTGAGGCCGTGTTCGGCGGACAGGCCGCAGCAACCGATGACCGCGGTGTCGAAGCGCAGGGAACGGATGGCGTTCTCGGTCAGCGGGCCGGTGAAGCTCAGCTCGCCGGGGCGGACCTCCCCGCCGGGCAGCACCAGGCGGATTCGGGGGGCGGTGCTGAGCTCGGCGGTCACCTGCAGGCAGAGCGGCAGGACCGTCAGGCGGCGGTCACGGATGGCGCGGGCGATCTCCAGGGAAGTGGTGCCGCTGTCGAGCAGCACGGCCTCGCCGTCGGAGAGCAGGGCCGCGACCTCGCTCGCGATCCGCCGCTTGGCCTCCACCGCCTCGCGTTCGCGGACCACGAAGGGCGGTTCCTCCCCGCGCAGCAGCAGGCTCACCGCGCCGCCGCGGACCCGCCTGACCACGCCCTGCTGGGCGAGCTCGTCGAGGTCGCGGCGGATGGTCATCTCCGAGACGGCGTGTTCGACCGCCAGTTCCGCGACGGAGACGGCGTCGCTGGCGCGTAGCGCCGACATGATCGCGCGAATGCGATTGTTACCTTCCACGTGTTCATTTGAACATGGTGTGTGTGAGATTGGCAAACGTGCGGAACAATGGCCGCCATGCGCGCGAGTCGTCTGCTCTCCCTCCTGCTGCTCCTGCAGACGCGGGGGCAGGTGACGGCCACCGAGCTGGCCAGGGAGCTGGAGGTCTCCGTCCGCACGGTCTACCGCGATGTTGAGGCGCTGTCGTCGGCAGGGGTGCCGGTCTACGCCGACCGCGGGCCCGCCGGTGGATACCGCCTGCTGGACGGCTACCGCACCCGCCTCAACGGCCTGACCGCCGAGGAGGCCTCCTCCCTGTTCCTGGCGGCGCTGCCCGGCCCCGCCGCCGAACTGGGACTGGCCGAGGTGGCGGCGAACGCCGAGCTGAAGATGCTCGCCGCGCTGCCCCCCGAACCGCGCTTCCACGCCGCCAGGATGCGCGAGCGCTTCCACCTGGACGTGCCCGGCTGGTATCGCGACGCCGACGCGACCCCTTTCCTGGGGGAGGTCGCCGAGGCGGTGTGGGAGCAGCGCCCGCTGCGCATGACCTATCGCCGCTGGGGACCTCGCGACGTCGAGCGCCTGGCACACCCGTACGGCCTGGTCCTCAAGGGCGGGTCGTGGTACATGGTGGCCGTCGCCGGTGAGGGAGGGCCGCGTACCTACAAGGTGGCGCGGATCGTGAGCGCCGAACTCCTGGCGGGGCGTTTCGAGCGCCCCGCCGACTTCGACCTGCCCGGGTTCTGGCAGCGCTATACCGCCGACTTCCGTGAGCGGATGTACACCGGCGAGGCACTGGTGCGGATGGCGCCCGGCACCGAGAAGATGCTGCGGTACACGGTGGGCGCCGAGGTCGCCGACGCCGCGCTCGCCGCCGCGGGCCCGCCCGACGAGCGCGGCTGGGTGGTGCTGCGCCTGCCGACCGAGTCCGTCAGGCACGCCCACTGGCTGCTGCTGCGCCTGGGCGCGGACATCGAGGTGCTGGAGCCGCCCGAGTTGCGCGAACGGATGGCCGCCACCGTCGCCGACCTGGCCGTGCTGTACGGTCCGGGTCCCGGCTGACCTCGCGTCCACACCTCGGCTCCGGCCGGCGGCCGAGACCCCGGCGGCCCCGGGCGCGGCCAGGGAATGTCTCCCGGGTCGGGGTCATGGGCTGGTGATGATTCCGCGAGGGGTGAGCTCGAGCCGGCCGTTGACGACGACGCCGTCGCCGATCCTGATGCCCGCGTTGCAGGAGCCGCTACCCGGTGACCTGGGCCGCTCCCAAGACCAACGGGGAGGCATGCCGGTCCGCGAGCACGCCATCCTCACCTCCCCGCACAGCCGTGTCACCTACGTGCCCGCGAACCAGACGAGCGCGGTCGTCCAGGGACTGAAATCGGAGGAGACCTACTACGTCCTCATGTGCGCGATCACAGATGTCGCGATGAGTCCTCCCTCGGTGGCCACCGGCCCGCTCGCCCCCACCGGCCGACCGAGAAAGGACCGCGGCCTCATGCCCGGAACGTGCGACGGTAGGTGTCCGGTGGTACGCCGATCGTGCGGTGGAAGTGGCGGCGCAGTGTCGTCGCCGTGCCCAGTCATCGCCGTGCCCATGCCCGCGGCCGAGGCGATGGCGTCGACGCTGTCGTCTGTGCTCTCCAGCAGTTCCTGCGCGCGGCGGATCCGCTGCGTCAGCAGCCACTGCAGCGGGGTGGTGCCGGCCGCAGAGCGGAAGTGGCGGGTCAGGACATCTATGCCATCAGCGCGCCGCTCGCGGTGGAGGCCGTCGACCGCATCCTCATCCTCACCGGCCGGACCAGGACCGCCGGCGTCGCCTCCGCGGGCGCGGTCTTCGACGCCCCGGACTTCCTCCGCGCCCTGTCCTCGCAACTCTCGCTGCACGTCCCGCTCGACACACGCGGCTGACCGGCGACCCGCGCCGGGATCCGGGCCGTGCCCGGTGCGGCGGAACGGCGGCTTCGGCCCGTCGCGCTCCATCGTCCCTGAACTCCTTGCCGCCGCCCGCGTCACCGCCGAAAACGATCCGCTCGCCCGTCGCCGCGCGCCGGATCACAGCAGGTCGGCGCGCACCGCCCCGCCGTGTCGAGGCAGGAGGAGCGAGGTCGCCAGAAGCAGGAGACCGGCGATCGCGATCGCGGTGCGGGGGCTGGTGAGGCCGGCCAGCAGGCCCCACAGTCCGGTCATGGCCGCGATGGTGGCCTTACTGGTGATCGACCAGGCGGACAGCGTGCGGGCGATCCGGTCCGACGGAAGCTGTTCGAGCCGGTAGGTGGCGAATACCGGGTTGAACACGCCCATGCAGGTGATCAGCCCGAGTTCGACGGCGATGACGAGGAGGAGTCCGGCGGGGCCGGGGCCGATGAAGGCCAATCCGAGCGGCCAGCACGCGCGCAGCGTCCCGGCGGTGAGCATGACCTTGTGCTGCCCGAACCGCGCCAGGAGCGGGCGGGCCAGTCGCGAGCCGATGAGACCGCCGACGCAGGGTGCTCCGAAGGCGAGGCCGTACTGCCAGGGGGCGAACCCGAGGTCGCCGAGCATGAGGGCGGCGAGCAACGGTGAGACTGCCATGATCAGGCCGTTGACCAGGACGGTGTTGAAGAACAACGGGCGCAGCGCCGGGCTGGCGAGGATGTACCGCCACCCCTCCAGCAGGTCGCCGGCTCCAGGCCGGGGCGGTGCGGCGGTTCGCGCGGGACGTGGCTCCCGCCCGCCGATGGCGCGGATCCCCGCGGCCGAGAGGAGGAAGCCGACCGCGTTGGCCGCCACGCTCGTCACCGGGCCCACCAGCCCGAGCGCGGCGGTACCGAGCGGCGGCCCGAGCGCGGTGGCGGTCCAGGTCGTGGCCTCGAGCCGCCCGTTCGCGACGAGCAGGTCCTCGGACCGGACGAGCGCCTTCAGGCATGCTCCGCTCGCGGCGGTGAAGGCGATGTCGGCCGCGCCGACAACGACCGCGACGACCAGGAGCTGAGCGAGGCTCAGCCGGCCGAGCACGTAGGCGGCGGGAACGCTCGACAGCGCCGCGAACCGGATCAGGTCCATCGCGATCATCACCGGCCGCTTGCGCCGGAACTCCACCCACGGCCCGAGCGGCACCGCGACCACAGCCCCGACCGCGAGCCCCGCGGCGGCCAGTACCGACACCTCGGTGGGCCCTGCGTCCAGAGCGAGAATCGCGATCAGGGCGAACGCGTCGAAGGCGAACCTCGTGCCGAACGTGCTGACCGCATAGGCGGCCCAGAACCACCTGAACCGCCGCCCCAGCGACCTTCCCACCCCGTACCCCGCCATCTCTAGGAAACAACCACCCGTTGATTCGAGAGATCAAAACGCGCAGCCAGCAGGCGGGTCAAACAACCAGCCGACCGAAGTCACACAACCACGAGTTGTGCACTAAGGTCGGCCAGTGTGGATCTCGATGCTGTGCGCACGTTCGTCGCCGTCGTGGACACCGGCCAGTTCCAGCACGCCGCCGCAGACCTGTCGATCACCCAGCAGGCCGTCTCCAAGCGCATCGCCGGGCTGGAGAGGGACCTCGCCGTGCGGCTGTTCACTCGCGCTGCGCGCGGGGCCCGGCTCACCATCGACGGGCAGGCCTTCCTGCCCCACGCGCGCGAGCTGCTGCGCGTCGCCGAGCGGGCGGTCGCGTCCGTGCTCCCCGGCAGCCGTCCGCTGCGCGTCGACGTGATCGCCTCGCGCAGCGCGGCGTCGGGCCTGATGCGCGGCTTCCACCGCGCGCACCCCGAGATCGAGCTCGACGTGGTGATGCTGTTCGACATCGAGACGGCCGTCGCCGCCGTTCGGTCCGGTGCGATCGACGCCTCCTTCCGCGCCGTCGTCGTGCCCGGCCGGCCCCTTCCCGAGGACGTCGAGTCCGCCTGGGTGCTCGACGAGCCGCTCCAGCTCCTCATCGGCCCCGCCCACGCGCTGGCCGGCGCCCGGTCGGTGACCGTCGCCCAGCTCGCCGGGCACCGGATCTGGATGCCCGGCATCGTCCCCGGCACCGAGTGGGCCGCCTACTACGCCGATCTCGTCGCCGAGTTCGGCCTCACCATCGAGGCGACCGGCCCCAACTTCGGCTCCGACGCGCTCCTCGACACCATCGCCGACACCCCGGCCCTGGCCACCTTCATGAGCGAGCAGACCCGCCTGGTCTGGCCCGCCGACCACGGCCTGCGCCGCATCCCGGTGACCGACCCGACGCCCGTCTACCCGCACTCGCTCCTGTGGCGTCGCGACAACCTCCACCCGGCGCTGGCCACCCTGCGCGCCCACCTCGCCGCCGCGGCCGCCGGTCACGACGCCGCCGGGACCTGGGCGCCGGGCTGGGCGATTCGGCGTTGAGCGCCGCCACGTCTGCGACCGTCGTGACGTGATGTCAACGCCGAGCGTAGCGCACCCTCTCCCCAATACATAAGCAAATCGGGATATCATCGTCATATGGCGATTGATTCTGATGGTGGCCGGTGTGTCAGTGCCGACATCGCGACCGGTGTCTCCCCGGCGGCAGCGCTGTTCCACTCCCTGGCCGACGAGAGCCGGCTGCGCATCGTGCAACGGCTCGCCCGCGGTGAGGCCCGGGTGGTGGACCTCACCGCAGAGCTGGGGCTGGCCCAGTCAACGGTGTCCAAACACCTGGCCTGCCTGCGCGACTGCGACCTGGTCGACTATCGCGCCGAAGGCCGCCAGTCCTTCTACTCCCTGGCCCGGCCCGAGCTGATGGACCTGCTGGCCTCGGCCGAGCACCTGCTGGCCGTCACCGGCCACGCCGTGATGCTGTGCCCCGTCCACGGCACCCGGTCCGGCACCCGGCAGGGCCCGGCCGACGCGCACGGCGCTCTGCGGGCCGAGATCGACCACGATCTCGGACGCCTCGCCGAGCAGGCAGGCGCGATCGAAGCAGAGGGCGTGTCATGACCACGCTGAACCTGCCCGCCCCGGAGCGGCGGGTCTTACTGCAGCGCCGCATCCGGCTGCTGGTCGCCGCCACCATCACCTACAACGTGGTCGAAGCGGCCGTGGCCATCACCGCCGGCACCGCCGCCTCCTCCGCGGCGCTGATCGGGTTCGGCCTCGACTCGATCGTCGAGGTCGCCTCCGCCGCGGCGGTGGCCTGGCAGTTCTCCGCCGCCGACCACGAAGGCCGCGAGAAGACCGCGCTGCGCGTCATCGCGATCTCGTTCTTCGCCCTGGCCGCCTACGTCACCTTCGACGCCGTCCGCGCCCTGCTCGGCGCCGGCGAGGCCGAGCACTCCACCCCTGGCCTGACCTTGGCCGCCCTGAGCCTGGTCATCATGCCGTTCCTGTCGTACGCACAGCGTCGCGCGGGCCGCGAGCTGGGCTCCGCCTCGGCGGTGGCCGACTCCAAGCAGACGCTGCTGTGCACCTACCTGTCCGGCGTGCTGCTGGTGGGCCTGGCGCTCAACAGCCTGTTCGGCTGGTCCTGGGCCGACCCGATCGCCGCCCTGGTCATCGCCGCCGTCGCGGTCAAGGAAGGCCGCGAAGCCTGGCGCGGGGACGCCTGCTGCGCCCCCACCGGTGAGGCGGGCCAGAGCGCCACGGCGAGCGGGAAGGACCGCGCCGACGGCTGCTGCCAGGCCGACGCCCCCACCACCGTCAGCATCGACACGGTGGTCAGGAGGCATGATGATCGGCCGGATGCCTGAACACGTGCGCGTCGCCTACCAGGCCGAGATGCGCGCCGCCCGCGCCGCCACGCAGGCGCGGACCCGCTGGCGGCACCTGGAGCGCGCCCACATCCTTTCCCAGCCCTGGCCGTGGCCGCACACCGCCAACCACCTCGCGATGTTCGCCCTCGCCGTGGCCCAGCGCGACCGCCGCGAGGCCCTGGGCCAGGTTGTGCGCATCATCGTCGCGGCGCCCGGCTCGGCGCTGGGCCGCTACCCCGAGGGCAACACCGGCCGCGCCCGCGCCGGCCTCACCCGGCCCATGCCCATCCCCGACGACCTGGCCACCGTGCTCAAGGCCGCCTGATGGGAGCCGTCGGGTCGGCTGTTCGGGCAGACTCGAGGTCTCTGGTGGTCGCCGGTGGGCGAGCACTCCCGCCGCCCTGTCAAAGCCGCCCCGTTCGGGGCGACGGTACCGGCCGCTTCATCTGGACGCACCCTCATGGCCTGGCGGCTGTCGTGGGCTGATGGGCCCCGCGCGGTCAGGCCTTCGGCGCGTAACCACTCGGTCGGCGTGCACCCGGCGATGGCCCGCCATTCCCGGGTGAGGTGCGCCTGGTCGGCGAATCCCGACGCCGCAGCCACTGCCGCCAGGCTGACCGCCACACGCCGCGCGTGCCGCCTTCCTGCCTCAGCTCGGCTGCCTTCAGGTGAAGCCCGGCGACGACGGCCCGGAATCGTTCCCGCGAGCCGGGCCGCCCGAGCCATGCGATCTCCAATGAGTCCGCCTCCGGGATCGTGATCGACATCGTGGACGAGGGCAGCCCGCCACGAACGGCGCCAGAGCCGCGGACCTCTGATGAGAAGGCACGGTGGTCACTTCTTCACGGTACGGCGGTCCGGCGATGCGGCCGATCTCTCCGCCCCGCTACGGCCGCCCGCCCGCCTGGTGCGGCTCCCTGAGATCGATGGTCGGACATCGTCGAACAGCGCCCACCTGCGGATGTCGCCTCCTCACGTGCTGGGGGCACCGACGTCGCGGGCGTCGCCGACCCCGGCGACCGATCCCAAGGATCGGCCGATCCTCACCAACGACCATTAGAACGCGAAGTAGTGGTGGTTCACAGCCGAGATGCGATCGTTGAACCCCTTGGCTCCCAGATCGGCGATGCTCTGGAAGGGCTGCACGTGCAGCTTGGATCCAGGCGGCAAACCGTAGGTGGCGGGATAGCGGAGTGGGTGCCGGTGCCGGGGGACGCGGTCCGCACGGGCTGGTCGCGCATGTAGTCCAGCGCTTCCTGGGTTACGGAGAAGGCGCGAAGGACCTGGCGTTCGGCGGCTGCGTCGTCCCATACGTAATCCAGCGCGAGGCCGTCCAGTGCGGCCACCTCGCCGGGTGCGATCTCGTGTTTGTCGTCCAGCAGTATCGGCAGCTGGGTGGGCCGGTGCCGCGTACGCCCGGCCCGCCAAGGCAACGCGGGGGAGGCGGGCTGGGCGAGCCCGACCGGCTTGCCGCTGGCCCGGCGGTAGAGGATGTCCTCCTCAGAGGCTCACGTGCGGTCGGCCTCGGCCAGCAGTAGCCCCGCCAGGTCGTCGGGGGAGTGGACCCCTTCCCGCCGAAGCAGCTCCAGGGCCTGGAGACGGCGGTCAGCATCGTGCGATGCGCTCATGGGATCCCCTCGCGGCGGGAGCGTCTGCCGGCTTCACTGTGAGGTTGCGATAACCCAGTGTCAACTCTCTGTGTTCCTCGCCGACGTCCCGCTGGTTCGGCCGGTACTCCCGAAACTGCACCGAGCTGCGAACTTGTCGTTTGACGTGTCCGTCCCTTTTTCGGGTTACCCGCTCCGCCCGCCGATGACGTCGGCCAGGGGGGTGGCCGGATGGCCGGTCAGGCGGGGGACGGCGTCGCCGAGGCCGTCGAGTTCGCCGGCGGCGACGGCGGTGTAGGTGGAGATCCACGCGTCGAGCTGCCAGGCGGGGGCGCCGTAGGCGGCGCGGGAGCGGTATGCCTCCTCCACCGTCTCCGGCCGGTAGGTGATGGTGCGGCCAGTGGCCTGCGACAGGACGGCGGCGATCTCCTCCATGGTGAGAGCATGTGGGCCGGTCAGGTCGTAGGTGGCCCCGGTGTGCCCGGCCGGGTCGGTGAGGACGGCGACCGCGGCGTCGGCGATGTCGTCCTGGGCCACGACCGCGGTTCGGCCCAGGGCGGCGGGGCCGCGGATGACGCCGTCGTCGCCGACCAGGGCGGGCATGAAGTCGGCGTACAGGTTGTCACGCAGGAAGGTGAAGGCCAGGCCGGTGGCGCGGATGTGCTGCTCGGTGGCCCAGTGGTCGCGGGCCAGGGTGAACGTGGCCTGCGGTGCGGCGCCGTAGAAGGAGATGTACACCAGGTGGGCGACGCCGGCCTCGGCGGTGGCGTCGACGAAGGCGCGGTGCTGCTCCAGACGGTCGGGGCTTTCCGAGGCCGAGACCATCAGCACCGTCTCGACGCCGCGCAGGGCGGCCGCTGCGGCCTCGCGGTCGCTGTAGCCGGCACGGGCGACGGCGGCGCCGGGCAGGTGCGGGGCGCGGGCGGGGTCGCGCACCAGCAGCAGTTGCGGGATGCCGGCGGCGGCCAGACGGCGGGCCACACGCCCGCCGAGACGGCCGGTGGCGCCGGTGACCGCGATCGTCGCGCCGCCGGAGCGGGTGGGCTGGTCGGTCATGGGCGGGTCTTTCCCTCCTGGTGCGGATGACGCCGGGGGTGTTGTCCGATGTCGAGCACGAGCAGTCGCGTATCGGCTGGGGGGCGTCCAGCCAGGCCTGCGGGCAGGTAGGGGCGGGGCCTTCACGCACGTCGGGGAAGGTCCCACCGCCACAGCCGGGGCGGGATGGCCACGGGGTCGGTCTCGCGGCTTCCGGTGGAGCGCCAGCGGGCGAAGGTGTACCGGCACCGGTGGTCGTACGGACTCGGGCCTCTCTTATAAATCTACATTGTAAAGGCATCCGCTTTGCATCAAGATCATTTACAAGTGGACTAAAGACTCTCTCCAGGAGACAAGGGACGTCCTGTTCACCGATCATGACGGTTGCGGGTGACGTAGTGCTCCGGCGGAGGCCGCCATGAACGCCGCGAGCAGGACGGGAATCCCCAGAGCGGCGGGCAGGCCGATGAGTTCGGCGGCGCCGCCGATGATGGCGGGGCCGGCGACGAGCCCGGCGTAACCGACGGTGGCTACTTGGGCGATGGCCTGCCCGGCACGGGCCGGGTCGTGGTTTCCCGCCGCGGAGAAGACCTGGGGGACGATGGTGGCCAGGCCCAGGCCGAACAGGGCGAATCCCACGAAGGCGACGAGGGTCTGGCCGACGAGCAGGGCGGTGCCGAGGCCGAGGGCGGCGACGAGCCCGGAGTAGCGGACCAGGTGCACCGGGCCGAACCGTTGAGCGAGGTGGTCTCCCGCGAAGCGGCCGATGGTCATGGCGGTGGAGAAAACGGCGAATCCGGCGGCGGCGACGGCTTGGGGGGCGCCGAGGTTCTGGAAGAGGTAGACGGCGGTCCAGTCGTTGGCGGCGCCCTCTCCGACGAGTCCGGCGAAGGCCACGATTCCCATGAGGATGATCCAGTTGGTCCATGGGGCGCGGCGTGGGGTGGTGGTGTGGGTGGCCGGGGGTGGGGTGGTGGGGAGGAGGTGGCGTCGGGCGTACAGGGAGGCGAGGGCGAGGGGGATGCCGACGGCGGTGAGGGTGGCGGCGGCGCTGAGGTCGAGCCAGGCGAAGAGTCCGCCGATGCCTGCGCCGATGAGTCCGCCGATGCTGAACATGCCGTGGAAGGAGGACATGATGGGGCGGCCGTAGGCGCGTTCGACTTCGACGCCGTGGGCGTTCATGGAGACGTCGAGGGAGGCGTTGACGAGGCCGAAGAGGAAGAGGGTGGCGATGAGGGCGGGGAGGGTGGTGGCGTAGCCGGGGGGGATGACGGTCAGTGAGGTGGCGATGGCGGCGGGGGTGATGAGGCGGGCGCTGCCGAGGCGGTCGGTGAGGTGTCCGGCGAAGCGCATGCCGGTGATGAGTCCGATGGCGATGGCGAGGAGTCCGTAGCTGAGCTGGCCGTCGCTGAGGTCGAGGGTGTGTTTGATGGCGGGGATGCGGGCGGCCCAGGCTCCGGAGACGGTGCCGAGGAGGATGAAGAAGTAGGAGACGGCTCGTCGGGCGTTGGTGGGGTGCTGGTGTGTGGTGGTCATGAGCGTCCCCGGGGGTGTTTGGGATCCGGGGCGTTATTCAATCATGGTGGGTGATGTGCAGGCTGATGGTTTATGGGGGTTTTGCCGGGTTGGGGCTGGGATTCTGCTCGTGGGTGTTAGTGCTAGGCCTGAGGGTGTGGGGAGGTCCGTGAGCGCCGTCCTGGTCGCGGCCGGGTGGTAGCACGGGCGGGGTCGTCCCGGTCGGCGACGTGGCCTGGTGTTCCATCCTCTGCTGCGGCATGGGCGGCGCGCCGATCTCCTCGGTGCCGGGCGCGCCACCTCGGCCTGGGGCGGTCTGGGGGCGGTTTTGATGGCTTGGGGGGCATAGCGGGGTTGCTATGGCGTGGCCGGTGGTGGCTCGGTGGGTGGCTCAGTGGACGGAGAAGCCGCCGTCGACGCAGATGGCCTGGCCGGTGATGTAGGCGCCGGCGTCGGAGGCGAGGAGGAGGGTGAGGCCGGCGAAGTCGGCGGGGGTGGCGTTGCGGCCGATCATGGAGCGGGCGGCGAGTGCTTCGACGCGGCCGGGGATGGCCTGGGCGGGTTCGGTGAGGGGGGTGAGGACGAAGCCGGGGATGATGGTGTTGGCGCAGACGCCGTGGGGGGACCAGGCTTCGGCCTGGGAGCGGGTGAGGCCGGTGATGGCGGCTTTGGAGATGCCGTAGGCGCCGCTGTCGCCGAAGGCTTTGTGGGATTGCTGGGAGCCGAGGTTGATGATGCGTCCCCAGCCACGCTGGGCCATTCGCGGGCCGAAGTGCTGGCCGAGGAGGTAGGGGGCGGTGATGTTGACGGCCATGGTCTGGTGGTAGTCGTCGTCGGTGAGCTCTGCCATGGGGTGGCGGATGTTGTTGCCGGCGTTGTTGACCAGGATGTCGATGTCGCCGAAGAGGGTGGGGGCCTGGTCGCGGATGCGGGTGATGTCGGCGGGGTCGGCGAGGTCTGCGCTGATGGCGGCGGCGTTGATGGCCTGGTCGTGGAGTTCGTCGAGGGTACGGGTGAGTTGTTCGGTGCGGCGGGCGACGATGACGACGGCCGCGCCGGCGTGGCCGAGGGTGTGGGCGATGGTGCGTCCGATGCCGGAGCTGCCGCCGGTGACGAGGGCGGTGCGGCCGGTGAGGCGGAAGAGGTCGTTGATGGGTGTGATCACAGCAACGAAACCTATCGTCCTACCTTTTCGTGTGCAGAGTGGTCGTGCAGGGTGGAGGCGGCCTGCTGGATCTTCTCCATGACGTTGGACAGGTCGTGCAGGGTGGCGGTGTCGAGGTGATACAGGATGCGGCGGAAGTCGGCGAAGCCGGCGTCGGCGATCTGCTCGGTCAGGGCCAGGCCGGCGGGGGTGAGTCCGACGCGCCGTACCCGGCGGTCGTGGGGGTCCTCGCGGCGGTCGACGAGGCCGTGGGCGACGAGGCGGTCGACGATGCCGGTGACGGTGCCGAGGCCGACGCCGAGGTGGCCGGCGAGGTCCTGGCCGGAGGCGGAGTCCTGGCAGGACAGGAAGATGACGACCTTGAGCTGGCGCATGGTCAGGTTGGAGTCGAAGAGGGGCGAGGAGGGGCGGTGCTGGGCGAACAGTCGTCCCAGGTCGCGCTGGATGGCACCGATCTGGTCGATCAGTCGTTCGCGGTTGTCGTTCACGCTCACCTCTCGCTTCCTGAGAAGGTTATCAGGAACGGTAAGCTTCCTTAAATATTCGCATGAGGCGAAGTGTTAGTCTGGGGCGAATCTTGTTGTGACATCCATTGAGGAGTCCCGCCCCCATGACCTCCTTGGCCAGGTTGAGCCTCGCCAACCGTAGCCTCGTCATACTGATCGCGCTGGTGCTCAGCGCGTTCGGTGTCTTCGCGATCCCGTCGTTGAAGCAACAACTGCTGCCTTCGCTCTCCTTCCCGGGGGCGTTCGTGGTGGCCCCCTACCTGGGCGCCTCTCCCGAGATCGTCGAGGAGCAGGTCACCGAGCCGATCGAGAACAGTTTCCAGGGGCTGGAGGGCGTCACGGAGGTGACCTCGACGTCTCGGGAGGGGATGGCGCAGATCCAGGTGGCGTTCGAGTACGGCACCGACATCGACGCCGCGGTCTCGAAGATGCAGCAGGCGCTGTCGCGGATCAAAACGCAGCTGCCGGCGGAGGTCGACCCGCAGGTGCTGACGGGCGGGACCGACGACATTCCGGTGGTGCAGCTGGCGGTGGGCGACGGCGGCGACCAGCGGGTCATGGCCGAGCGGCTGCAGCGGCTGGTGGTGCCGGAGCTGCAGGGCATCGAGGGGGTGCGCGAGGCGGCGGTGACGGGCACCCGCGACGAGGTGGTGACGATCACTCCGGACCTTGGGAAGCTGGCGCTGCTGGGTCTGGCGCCCACGGCGGTGGCCGACCTGCTGCGCGCCAACGGGCAGCCGATTCCCGCGGGCAGCCTGACCGAGGACAAGACGTCGCTGACGGTGCAGGTCGGCGCGCGGGTCTCGACTCTGCAGGAGCTGAAGGACCTCTACCTGACCCCCGCGGTGCCGGCGCAGGTTCCCGCGCAGGCGCGGCCGGGAGGTGCCCAGCAGGGCACGCAGGGCCGGCAGGCTCAGGCCCAGCGTCCGGCGCCGGCCCCCCGGCCGGTGCGGCTGGGCGAGGTGGCCACGGTGGAGCGGTCGCTGGCCGAGGGCACCTCGCTGACGCGCACCAACGGGCAACCGAGCCTGGGCGTGGTGGTGACGATGAAGCCGGACGGCAACGCGGTGGCCATCTCGCACGCGGTGCGCGAGAAGATCCCGGGTTTCGTGCGGGCGATCGGTGACTCCTCGCAGGTGACGGTGGTCTTCGACCAGGCGCCTTATGTGGAGCGGTCGATCCACGACCTGACGACCGAGGGGTTGCTGGGGCTGGCGTTCGCGGTGCTGGTCATCTTGGTCTTCCTGCTGTCGGTGCGTTCGACGCTGGTGACGGCGGCCTCCATCCCGCTGTCGGTGATCATCGCGCTGATCGCACTGTGGGTGGGTGACTACTCGCTGAACATGCTGACGCTGGGCGCGCTGACGATCGCGGTGGGCCGGGTGGTCGACGACTCGATCGTGGTGCTGGAGAACATCAAGCGTCATCTCGGCTACGGCGAGGCCAAGCGCAAGGCGGTGCTGGAGGGGGTGCGTGAGGTCAGCGGCGCGGTGACGGCCTCGACTTTGACGACCGTCGCGGTGTTCGTGCCGATCGCGGTGGTGGGCGGCATGGTGGGGCAGCTGTTCGCACCGTTCGCGATCACGGTGAGCGTGGCGCTGCTGGCGTCGTTGCTGGTGTCGCTGACCGTGGTGCCGGTGCTGGCCTACTGGTTTTTGAAGACGCCGGTGCTCTCGCCCGAGCAGGCGCGGGCGGTGCGCGAGGAGGCCGAGGCCAAGGAGTTGCGCAGTCCGTTGCAGCGGGCCTACCTGCCGGTGCTGCGTTTCGCCACCCGGCGGCGGCTGGTGACGCTGCTGGTGGGGGTGGTGGTGTTCGCCGCGACGATGGGGCTGGCCGGCCGGCTGGAGACGAACTTCATCGACTCCTCGGGGCAGGACACGGTCTCGGTCAGCCAGCGGATGCCCGCGGGGACGGACCTGGCGACGACGGACGCCGCGGCCAAGAAGGTCGAGGAGGTTCTGAAGTCGCTGAAGGCGGTGGACGGCTATCAGGTGAACGTGGGGGCCGGCGGTGGGCTCCAGGGGCTGACCGGTGGTGGCGGCGGAGACCGGGCCTCCTACTCGCTGACGATCGAGGAGGGTGCCGACGCCGAGGCGTTGCAGGACACGCTACGTGAGCGGCTGAAGGGGCTCTCCGACGTCGGGGAGATCACCGTGGGCGGCGCTCAGGGCGCCCCCGGCGGCGGTTCGACCGACCAGTTGCAGGTGATCGTGCAGGCGCCGGATGTGACGACGCTGCGCACCGCGACCGAGACGGTGCGCGCGGCGATGGCGGACCTGGGCGAGCTGCGGGACGTGACCTCGAACCTGGAGGCCGGTGCGCAGCGCATCGAGGTGCGGGTCGACCGCCAGAAGGCCGCGGCCAGGGGACTGACCGAGACGCAGATCGGGCAGCTGGTCGCGCAGCGGTTCCGCGGGATGTCGCTGGGCGAGCTGACACTGGACGGGCGCGCCGGTGCGGTGGTGCTGCGGGCCGGTGAGGCTCCCGAGGACCTCAAGGCGGTGCGCGCGCTGACGCTGCCGACGGCGGCGGGCATGGTCAAGCTGTCGCAGGTGGCCGAGGTCTCCAAGGTCGACGGCCCCACGCAGGTGACCCGGATCGACGGTGCGCGCAGCGCGACGGTGTCGGGCACGGCTGTTGGCAGTGACCTGGGCGCGGTGAGCACCGAGCTGACCGCGAGGCTGGACAAGCTGGCGATGCCCGCGGGGGCGAGCTTCACCGTGGGCGGGGTCAGCGCCGACCAGGCCGAGGCGTTCGGGCAGCTGGGGCTGGCGATGCTCGCGGCGATCGCGATCGTCTTCATGATCATGGTGGCGACGTTCCGGAGTTTCGTGCAGCCGCTGATCCTGCTGGTGTCGGTGCCGTTCGCGGCGACCGGTGCGATCGGGCTGCTACTGGCCACGGGCACGCCGCTGGGCGTGCCGGCTTTGATCGGCATGCTGATGCTGATCGGCATCGTGGTGACCAACGCCATCGTGCTGATCGACCTGATCAACCAGTACCGCGAGCAGGGCATGGGCATCGTGGAGGCGGTGGTCGAGGGGGGTCGGCGGCGGCTGCGGCCGATCCTGATGACCGCGGTGGCGACGATCTTCGCGTTGATTCCGATGGCATTGGGGCTGACCGGTTCGGGTGGGTTCATCTCCCAGCCGCTGGCGATCGTGGTGATCGGCGGGCTGCTGTCGTCGACGCTGCTGACGCTGGTGCTGGTGCCGACCCTGTACGTGATGGTGGAGCGGCTCAAGGAGCGGCTGCGGCGTACCCCCAAGGAGGGGAACTCGCGGCCGGAGCTGAAGGTCTACGACAAGGACGAGCTGGCGCCGAGCAGGCAGTGAACCCTGGAGTAGGTTCCGGGCAAACCCTGTGAGCCGGTCGTGGGGGGGGGGGGGGCCCCCCCCCCCCCCCCCCCAGTATCTGAGGGGGCCCAAGCCCGGCCGCGCCCCACCGGCGGGTGGGGTGGCGCGCGGGGGTGCGCACCGCGCGACGACCGGCTTTTTCGCGTTCCCGGCCCGTCCGGCTGCGAACCCCTGGGCGGGGTGGGCGGGGCGGGCGGAATATACTGACGCAACGTGACTGCCAAGCCGCGTATCCCCAATGTCCTTGCCACCCGCTACGCCTCACCGCAACTGGCCCGCCTGTGGTCTGCCGAGTACAAGGTGGTGGCCGAGCGGCGCCTGTGGCTGGCCGTGCTGGCCGCGCAGGCCCGGCTGGGGGTGGATGTCCCGCCCGAGGCGGTGGCCGACTACGAGAAGGTCGTCGAGCACGTCGACCTGGAGTCGATCGCCGCCCGCGAGCGCGTCACCCGCCATGACGTCAAGGCCCGCATCGAGGAGTTCAACGCGCTGGCCGGGCACGAGCAGGTGCACAAGGGCATGACGTCGCGGGATTTGACCGAGAACGTCGAGCAGTTGCAGATCCGCGACAGCCTGGTGCTGGTGCGGGACCGGTGCGTGGCGCTGCTGGCGGGGCTGGCGGGGCTGGCGGCCGAGCACTCACAGCTGGTGATGACCGGGCGCTCGCACAACGTGGCCGCGCAGTCCACGACGCTGGGCAAGCGTTTCGCCTCGGCCGCCGACGAACTGCTGGTGGCGTTCGCCCGGCTGGAGGAGCTGATCGGCCGTTACCCGCTGCGCGGCGTCAAGGGACCGGTCGGCACCGCCCAGGACATGCTGGACCTGCTGGGCGGGGACGCGGCCAAGGCGGTCGCGCTGGAGGACGAGGTGGCCGCGCACCTGGGGTTCGCCCACCGGCTGACCAGTGTGGGGCAGGTGTATCCGCGCTCGCTGGACTACGAGGTGCTCACCGCGCTGGTGCAGCTGGCCGCGGCGCCCTCCTCGCTGGCCAAGACGATCCGGCTGATGGCCGGGCACGAGCTGGTCACCGAGGGGTTCGCCCAGGGGCAGGTCGGTTCCTCGGCTATGCCGCACAAGATGAACACCCGCTCGTGTGAGCGGGTCAACGGGCTGACGGTGATCCTGCGCGGGTATGCGTCGATGGCCGGGGAACTGGCGGGCGACCAGTGGAACGAGGGTGATGTGTCGTGTTCGGTGGTGCGCCGGGTGGCGCTGCCGGACGCGTTCTTCGCGTTCGACGGGCTGGTGGAGACCATGTTGACGGTGCTGGGGGAGTTCGGCGCCTTCCCCGCGGTGATCGCCGCCGAGCTGGAGCGTTACCTGCCGTTCCTGTCCACCACGAAGATGTTGATGGCCGCGGTGCGGGCGGGGCTGGGCCGCGAGAGCGCCCATGAGCTGATCAAGGAGCACGCGGTGGCCTCGGCGCTGGCCATGCGCGAGGGCGCCGGCGGCAACGAGCTGCTCGCCCGCCTGGCGGCCGACGAGCGTTTCCCACTGGATGGGGCGGCGCTGGAGGGCCTGCTGGGCGAGCCGATCTCCTTCACCGGTGCGGCCACCTCCCAGGTGGCGGCGGTCGTGGCCCGGGTGCAGGAGGTCGTGGCCCGCTATCCGCAGGCGGCCGCCTACCGTCCTGAGGCGATCCTCTGAGCAGCGCGCCGGGGGTGCCGAGGGTGCTGCGCGAGGTGGCCGAGGTGGCCGCGGCCTGCGCCGGCGACCCGCTCGTGCTGTGGGGTGCCCAGGGGATGGTGCGGGGCGTGCGGGCCTGGGCGCTGGGGGAGGCGGTCGCGGTGGCCTGTCCCGATCTCAACCGCCGCGACCGCCTGACGGTGTGCGGCGAGCCTGATCAGGTGGCCGCGCTGGCGCAGTGGGCGCTGGGGCACCTTGGCCCCTCCTACCGGGTGGTGGGCAGCCGGGCACTGGTGGAGCAGGTGGTCGCCCACTCACCGGGGCTGCGTCTGCTGGGCACCTTCGAGTGGATGGACACCCGCCGGCTCAGCCCCGTCCTCAACGCGGGGCCGGGGCGGGCGCGGTGGCTGGGCCCGGAGGAGGAGGGGGAGGTGAGCGCCCTGCTCGCGGCCGCGGCGCCCTCCTCGTGGGCGGCGCCCGGGGTGGCCGGCGTACGCCGCTGGGCGGGTGTGCGCGACCAGGACGGTGTCCTGGTCGCGGTGGCCGCCGACGCCTGGTCCTGCCCGCAGGTGGGTTTCGTCGCCGGGGTCGCCACCGCCGCGTGCCGCCGCGGCGCGGGGTACGGCGAGGCGGTGTGCCGCTTGGCGCTGGGTGACCTGCTTACCTCGCGCGGCCGTGCCGCGCTGATGGTCGACACCGCCAACCACACCGCTCTCGCCCTGTACGGGCGGCTGGGCCTGCGCCTTCGCCCGCTGGCCGCCGCGGCTTTGGGCGGTGCCTGAGCCCGGCCCTCGGGCGGGGGCCGGAAAACCTGGTGCGGGGCGAGGTCGTGGCAGGCAGAGTGGACGAAATGATGTCTGGTTTCATACCTGGTCTGGAGCTTTCTCGTACTTTCTACACCCAGGTCGTGCGGCCGATCGTGGCCGAGGTGCCGCACAGTGCCGCGCTGGTCGGCGCCGGTTCTGAGGTGCTGGCGTTCGACACCGAACGCTCCACCGACCATGACTGGGGTCCTCGGGTGGTCCTCTTCGTCGAGGAGCACCGGATCGAGCAGGTCCGGCGCGCCGTCGACGGCGGCCTGCCGGAGGTTTTTCGCGGCTACCCCACCGCCGTGACCGGTGCCGGTGGGCCCGGTGTGCACGGTGTGCACGTCGGTGACGCGGCGTCCTGGTTCACCGGGCGGCTCGGTTTCGACCCGCTGCGGGGGGTGAGCATGCTGGACTGGCTGTCGACCCCCTGGCAGAGGCTGGCGGAGGTCACCTGCGGGGAGGTCTTCCACGACGGCCTGGATGTCCTGGAACGCGCCCGTGCCGTGCTGCGCTGGTACCCGCCGGATCTGGAACGCTACGTGCTGGCCGGGCAGTGGCGGCGCCTGGCTCAGCAGGAGGCCTTCCCCGGGCGGTGCGGGGAGGTCGGCGACGATCTGGGCTCGGCGTTGGTCACCGCCGGCCTGGCCCGCGATCTGATGCGCCTGGTGCTGCTGCTGCGCCGCCGCTACCCGCCGTACGCCAAATGGCTGGGCAGTGCCTTTGCGCGACTGTCGGGTACGGCCGAGCTCGCGGAGGCGCTGTCGGCGGCGGTGGCGGCCGGCGGGTGGCGGGAGCGCGAGGAGCACCTGGGGATGGTCTACCGGCGGGTGGCGGCCCTGTACAACCGGATGGGGGTGGGTCCGGCGCTGGAGGGGAGCCTGCGGTCCTACCATCGGCGGCCCTTCCAGGTCATCGACGCCGGCCGGTTCGCCGACGCCCTCGGCGGCGCCATCACCGACGCCCGGGTGCGGGCGCTGCCTCCGGTGGGGTCGGTCGACCAGTTCGGCGACTGCGTCGACCTGCTGGCCGATCCGCGGCGCTGCCGGGCGGCCACCCGCGCCATCTTGGACCTGTAGGCCAGGCAGCGCAGATCAGGCAGCGCAGATCAGACGGTGGCCGGTTCGCGGCGGGAGAACATCCGCCGCTCGAACCACAGCGTGGCCAGCGGCGGCACCGCGCACACCAGGCCGGTGACGAGTGTGCCCAGGCTCCAGCGGGCCTGGCGGGCGGCGAGCAGCAGCGCGACCAGGTAGAGCGCGAACAGGGCGCCGTGCACCGGCCCGAAGATCTTCACCCCGAGGTCGCCGGTGGCGGCCACGTGCTTGAAGTACATGCCGATGAGCAGTCCCGTCCACGAACACGCCTCGGCGAAGGCCACGTAACGGAACAGACGCAGGGTGAGCGGCAGAGTCGGCACGACGAAGTACACCTCTCCCAAGAGGGGAATCAAAACTGGGATATCCGTGCGGATCGGACAATGCTCTTCAGCCTAGGGGGGTGCAGGGCCGGTCGGCGCGCCGGGGGAGCGCCGGGGAAGCACAGGGGCGCCGAAAGAGCCCGGAAGACAACGCCTCTTGACCTCAACTTAAGTTCAGCTTTTAGGGTCGTGCCGTGACCGCGCCGCTGTTCTCACCCCAAGAGCGCGGGAGACCAGGAACCCGGAAAGCACGGTGATGTGTGATGAGCATGGAAATGGCCGCCTGGCATTCGCTGTACGGCGCGATGAACGCCCAGCGCGACCGGCGGCCGTTCTCGGCCGCCACGCTGCGGCGCATCGCCGCCTTCGCCCGCCCGCACCGCACCCTGCTGGCCTGGTTCCTGCCGCTGAGCGTCGTCTCGGCGGTGCTGACGGTGGCCACCCCGGTGCTGGCCGGGCAGGTGATCGACGCGATCGTCAGCGGCGCCGCGACGGGCGCCGTGGCAGGGCTCGCCGGGCTGATCGCGGTGATCGCGCTGGCCGAGGCGGCGCTGGGCCTGGTGACCAGATGGATGTCGGCGAACATCGGCGAGGGACTGATCCTGCGGCTACGCGGCGCCGTCTTCGACCACGTCCAGCGCATGCCGGTCGCCTTCTTCACCCGCACCCGCACCGGCGCACTGGTCAGCCGGCTCAACAGCGACGTCATCGGCGCCCAGCGCGCCTTCAGTGACACCCTGTCGGGGGTCGTGGGCAACCTGGTCACCCTCACCCTGACCCTGGCGGTGATGATCGGCATCTCCTGGCGGCTGACCGCGCTGGCACTGGTGCTGCTGCCGGTGTTCGTGCTGCCGGCCCGGCGCGTCGGCGCCCGGCTGGCCCAGCTGGAACGCGAGGCCGCCGACCACAACGCGGCGATGAGCACGCAGATGACCGAGCGCTTCTCCGCGCCCGGCGCCACCTTGGTCAAACTGTTCGGCCGCCCCGACAGGGAGTCGGCCGAGTTCCTGGCACGGGCACGACGGGTACGCGACATCGGGGTACGCACCGCGATGGTGCGCTCGGTGTTCGTCACCGCCCTCACCCTGGTCTCGGCGCTGGCATTGGCCCTGGTGTACGGCCTGGGTGGCTTCTACGCGCTGAACCGGCAACTGGAGCCGGGCGCGGTGGTGGCGCTGGCACTGCTGCTGACCCGCCTGTACGCGCCGCTGACGGCACTGGCCGGCGCCCGGGTGGAGGTGATGAGCGCCCTGGTCAGCTTCGAGCGGGTCTTTGAGATCCTCGACCTGCGCCCCCTCATCACCGACAGGCCGAACGCCAAGGCGGTGCCCGACGGACCGGTGAGCGTGGAGTTCGACCAGGTCACCTTCGCCTACCCCTCGGCCGAGAAGGTGTCGCTGGCCTCCCTGGAGGAGGTCGCCGCCCTGGACGCGCGCGGCGGCGAGGAGGTGCTGCACGCGGTGTCCTTCCGCGCCGAGGCCGGGCAGCTGGTCGCGCTGGTGGGCTCCTCCGGAGCCGGCAAGTCGACGATCGCGCAGCTGCTGGCCCGCCTGTACGACGTCGACAGCGGCGCGGTACGGCTGTCGGGAGTGGACGTACGCGAGCTGTCGGCGGCCTCGATCCGCCGGACACTGGGCATGGTGACCCAGGACGGGCACCTGTTTCACGACTCGATCCGGGCCAACCTGCTGCTGGCCCGGCCGGACGCCGAGCCCGGGGAACTGTGGGAGGTACTGCGGCGCGCCCGGCTGGCCGAACTGGTCGCGGCGCTGCCCGAGGGCCTGGACACCGTGGTCGGCGAACGCGGCTACCGCCTGTCCGGCGGGGAGCGCCAGCGGCTGACCATCGCCAGGCTGCTGCTGGCCCGGCCGCAGCTGGTGGTGCTGGACGAGGCCACCGCGCACCTGGACTCCACCTCCGAGGTCGCGGTGCAAGAAGCCCTGGCCGAGGCACTGGCCGGACGGACCGCGCTGGTCATCGCCCACCGGCTGTCGACGGTCCGCGCCGCGGACCTGATCCTGGTCATCGAGGACGGGCGCGTCGCCGAGCGCGGCACGCACACCGAGCTGCTGGCCGCCGGCGGCCGCTACGCGCAGCTGTATCGCACCCAGTTCGACCAGCGCGAAGACCTGGAAGACGGCCTCGGGGAGTTCTCCGCCGTACCCGCCCGCTAGCGTCGCCCGCACCGCACCGCACCGCACCGGGCAGGGCAGGGCAGGGGCAAACCGACATCGATCAGACAGCGACGCCGTACGCCCGCGCCCTCAGGGCAGGGTCAGCACGCGCGGCCCGTCGGTGGTGACGGCCACCGTGTGCTCCACGTGCGCGGCCCGGCTGCCGTCGACGCTGGACAGCGCCCAGCCGTCGGGGGCGGTCAGGTAGCCGTCGCCGCCCCCGGCGACGAACATCGGCTCGATCGCGAGCACCAGGCCGGGCCGCAGCACCAGGCCCCGTCCGGCACGTCCCCGGTTGGGCACGTGCGGGTCCTCGTGCATGGCCCGGCCGATGCCGTGACCGCCGAAGTCCTCGGGGATGCCGTACCCGGCCGCCCGCCCCGCCGCGTGCACCGCGTGGCCGATGTCCCCCAGGCGCCCGCCCGGCACGCACGCGGCGATCGCGGCCCCCAACGCGGCACCGGTCACCGCGATCAACTCCAGGTCACCGGGACGGGGCGGACCGACGGTGAAGCTGATCGCCGCATCCCCGGCCCACCCGTCCAGATAGACGCCGCAGTCGACGCTCAGCAGGTCACCGGGGCGCAGCCGATAGCCGTCGGGGATGCCGTGCACGATCACGTTGTTGACCGAGGCGCAGATCACCGCGGGAAACGGAGTCGGCGCGAAACCGGGCTTGTAGCCCAGGAACGCCGACTTGGCGCCCGCACCGGAGATGACGGCCGCGGCCACCTCGTCCAGCTCCAGCAGGCCGACACCCACCCGCGCGTGCTCGCGCACCGCCTCCAGCGCCAGCGCCACCACCCGGCCGGCCTCGCGCATCGCGTCCAGCTCGGCCACGGTCTTGATCTCCACCATGCGTCACATCCCTGATCGCCCCAACACTTGTAGCGGTATTATTATCACGCTTGCTAGGATCATGCGCATGGTGCGATCCCCGCTGACCGAACTTGACCGCGAACGAGGCCACCGCCTGGGCACGCTCCTGCGCCAGGCACGCGGCACCCGCAGCATGACCGAAGTCGCCGCCGCCGCGGGCCTGTCCGCCGAAACCCTCCGCAAGATCGAGACAGGCCGCATCCCCACCCCGGCCTTCTTCACCATCGCCGCACTCGCCGCCGTCCTCAATGTCTCCCTGGACGTCCTGGCCGAGATGTGCGCCGGCGAACGCGCCGCCTGACCCCGCCCGACCGGCTACGCCGGCGCCGCGGGCCCGGACCTCCCCACCCCCTCGGCGGAGACCGATCCCGACGCACTCGCGCCGCGGCCGGCCGGGCCGCGCAGCAACGGATGCGAACGCATCGCCACCTCCAGCTCCCCGGGCAGCTCATCGCGGTAACGCCCCAGCGTCGCCAGATCACTGTGTCCCAGAACCCGCCGCACCGCGTCCATGTCCACCGCGTCGGCCAGCAGATGAGTGGCCGTGGTGTGCCGTAACCCGTGCGGCGTCACCGAACGACGCCGATCGGGATCCACCCCCCGCTGCACCCGGTCGATCACCGCCTGCACGTCCCCGCGCGCCAGACGCCGGCCCCGCCACGACAGCAGCAACGCCTTGTCGGGGGAGGCGATCCGCCCCCGTGCCAGATAGGCCTCCAGCGCCAGCGCCACATCACCGGGCAGCGGCACGTCCCGCGTCCGGCCGCCCTTACCGAAGATCCGCCAGTAACGCACCCCGTCGTTGGTGTAGAAGTCCTCCACATTGGCCCGCACCAGCTCCGACACCCGCGGCCCCATCGTCGACAGCATCAGCACGATCAGCCCGTCGCGCAGCTCGGTGTTCTGGTCACGACGACGCCTGCGCCCCGAGCCGGCCGTCTCCTTCGCCGCCACACCCTGCGGCCCGCCGCCCAGGTCACGCGCCGCACCGATGAGCCCCTGCGCCTGCTCACGGGTCAGCGCCCGCCGCTCCGGCCGCAGCCCCCCGCGCTCCCTGGCCGTGACCGTCGCCGTCGCCATCGGATTGACCTGCACCCACCCGACCAGCACCGCGTGCTTGAACAGCGCCGACACCGACCGCCGAAACCGCGCCTGCGAGGAGGCCGACTGCAACGCCCCCGAGGCCGCCTCCGGCTGCGAGCGCCGCCGCCCGTCCGGCTTGCGCGCGAAGGCCAGCAGAACGGCGTCCACCTCCTCACCCGTCAGATCATCCAAAACCACCTCCTCGCCAACCAACTGCACAAAAGTGGTCACATCACGCGCGTACACCTCCGCCGTCGACATCGACAACGCACCGGTCAGAGTCCTGGCCCGCACCAGCTCCACATAACGGTCGGCGGACTCACCCACACTGAGACGGTTCAGATCAGCCGGCCGCATGACCCCGACAACACCCCTTTCGCGCCCAGGCCGCCCTGAAACGGCCACTCGCCTCGCACCGGCACCGGTAAGGACGAGGCCACGAAACGGCGACGCGGAAGAACACCGCCGCGCCCGCCCTGCCCGCCAGATCACCGATCATGTCCATCCCCACGGTAAACGAACGCCCGCACCCCGGCCGCCCCTCACAGCAGACCGAGCACGGCGGCGCCCACGTGGCCTTTCGCCGAGAGCCCGGAGCGGAGATCGGGGGAGCGGAGCCTCTCACCACCTTCCCTCGCCCGCTACGGCCAGCTGACCGGGATGCGCGGGCACAACCGCCGATAGGGCTCCGCGTCACGGGCGATGATGCGCCAGTCGGTGACATTGCCGATCTCGGCGACCCGCGTGGAGGCCGAGTGGGCGGTGTGGGCGGCGGCCAGGGAGACGACCTCGCGCTCGGCCGCCAGGCCGCCGATGATGAGGGCACCGTCGGCGTCGAGCCCGTCGACATGCTGGGCGATCAAGTAGAGAAGGCCGTGCAGACGCTCGCGAGCTGGAACGGTGAGCGCCTGACGGGAGGCCTCGGCGGCCGCTACGGCGGACACGACGATCGGGTACCCGCGACGGACGGCCTCGCCGATGATCACTTCGATCTCGATGTCCTTGCTCAGCCAGTCGTTGAGGGCCGAGTGGTCCAGAACGAGACCGGTGTCGAAGAACCTCACGGACGGTGGCTCTCCTCGATCCGGTCGAACATGGCGCGGACACGGGCGAGGACGTCGCCGGGGGAGTCATCGAGGTCGTGGCCGACGAGTTGCCGCCAGGCAGTCATGCGGCGGTCACGCTGGAGTTTCTCGGTGACGGCTTCCCCGATATAGGCCGATACGGTGACGCCGTACTCGTCGGCGGCCTCCTTGAGCTGGGCCGCCTGCTCCTTGGTGTGAGAGAAGCTGGTCCGCTTATCCTTAATATGCATACGTTCACTCTATAGAGTGCATACCTTTGATGTCAGGTGCGAACCACCATCTCCTCCAGGCAAAAAAAGGGGGAAAAACCGCACAAACCAGCATGATGGTGACACCGTGCGCCGGAAGCGAAGCCGAGGCACGACCGCGCGAGCCTCCGGCCAAGGTCCAGCACGGGCGTTCGCCTTCGGGGACTCCGGAAACCCGCACCAGCCATAGACCGCCATCCACGCAGACGCTTGCACCCGCAGGGGAGTACACCGGCACCTGGTGAAGGTCACCCGCCCGCGCCCGCCTCGGCCAAGGCCGCACGGAGACGCTCGGCGAGATCAAAGGCCTGCTGCGCGGACCAGGAGATCACACCGTTCTCGGTCATCAGGGCATGATGCTGCTGCTTCGCATAAGGAGTCCCGGGCGGCAGCGGGGCGATATGCCAGTGAAGATGGGTGTTGCCCTGCTGACTGCCCAGCGAAAGCAGATAGGTGCGCTCAGAGGGAACAACCGCCTCGACAACCAGAGCGACCCGGCGAACCGTCCGCATCAACTGGAGATACGCCTCCTCCTTGAGGTCACGGACCACATGCTCGACATGGGCTTTGGGAGCCACCAGGACCTTGCCGGGCATCGTGGGGTAGCGGTCCAGGAAGGCGACGTGCTGCTCGTCCTCGAAGATGATCTGTTCGAAGTCATAACCGGGGGCGCCCGCCACAATGGCGCAGACGAAGCAAGGGCCGCCCTTGACCCGCTGAACATAACCGGCGAGATCGAACGTCTCCTTCCGCTCGACTTCTGGAGTCGGGACGGGCAAGCCCTCACCAGAGGAACGCAGACTCATGATCGCCACCGTAGGCCAGGACAGGCGATCTGCGCAGCACCGAAGAGCACGCCATGGCTCTCGGGCCGGTGATCGCCCCACCCCCGCAGGACATGATCACGGCGAAGGGCGAAAGACCCTGTCCTCCCGCGGCGGGATCAGGACCTGTGGCCCTGGGGCCCGGCCTTCCGGCGAGGTCTGATGGGAAAGGAAGGGAGAACAATCATGTCTGCTCTGATCATCGCCGGAACCGACGGCTCCACCGGCGCGACCGCCGCCGTCGAATGGGCCGCCGACGACGCCGCTCGTACGGGCCTGCCGCTGCGCATCGTCACCGCCGTGCACCGCTGGCCGAACGACCTCTCCAGGTTCGTCGCCCCCAACGGAGAGGACCTGATGACCAGGGACGCCCGCAAGATACTGGACGAGGCCGAGGCGACGGCGCGCACCCGGCAACCCGCCATCGAGGTGAGCACCGCTCCGGTCGAGGGCCTGCCCCCAGTGGTCCTGCGTGACCAGGGACAGCAGGCCACGGAGATCGTCATCGGCCACCGAGGCCTCGGTGGCTTCGCCGGAGCCGTCATCGGTTCCGTCAGCATGCACGTCGCCGGGCACACGCACTGCCCGGTCGTCGTGGTCCGCCCCGCTCAGGCACCGGCACATGGCGAGATCACGGTCGGCGTCGACGGCTCCGACGCCTGCGACCCCGCCCTCGCCTACGCCTTCGAACAGGCGAAGCTGCGCGGCTGCACACTGCGCGCGATCTACGCCTGGCAGCTGCCCGTGCACGCCTACGCCCCCGAGATCACCTACGACATGGACGAGATCCGCATCGCCCAGTACGCCGTCGTGGCCGACAGGCTCGCCACCTGGCAGCAGAAATACCCCGAGGTGAGCCTCATCGAGGACATCCGGTGCGCGCACCCTGTCGAAGCGCTCACCAAGGCCTCCACCGGCAGCGACCTGATCGTCGTCGGCTCCCATGGTCGCGGCGCCCTCAGCTCGCTGCTGCTGGGCTCGGTCAGCCGGGGCGTCCTGCACCACGCGCACTGCGCCGTGGCGGTCGTCCGCTCATAGGAACACCCAAAGCAATCACGGGAACGGAGGAAGAAGATGCCGATCAAAGTGAGTGACGTGATGGGGCGCACCGCCATCGCCGTGCGACAGGACGCGGGCTTCGCCGACATCGTGGACGTGATGCGGCGCTACGCCGTGGGCGCGGTGACGGTCATCGACCTGGACCGCCGTCCGATCGGGGTGGTGTCCCAGGACGACCTGCTGCTCAAGGAGAGCGACACGACGCGCCACAGCACCTCGATCTTCGAGAGCGCCGCCCGCCGCCGCGAACACGAGAAGGCCGCAGCGGTCATGGCGAAGAACCTGATGACCTCACCCGCCATCACCGTCACCCCGGGCATGCCCGCCCGGGACGCGGCGCGGCTCATGCACGACAAGAAGATCGAACAACTCCCGGTGATCGACCCGGTGACCGGCCGCATCGCCGGCATCCTGCACCGGTCGGACCTGCTGCGCGTCTTCGACCGCCCCGAGGCCGAACTACGGGCCGAGGCCGAAGCCGTCGCCCGCGACCTGACCGGAACCGACGTGACGATCGGCGTCGAGAACGGCGTGGTGACACTCGAAGGCAAGGTCGAACACCGCTCACAGGCCGTCCGGCTCATCCAGGCGATCCACCGGCTCGAAGGCGTCATCGACGTCACCTCACGACTCGAGCACGGAAGCGACGACCTGCTCATCCTCCCGCCGCTGCTGTAGACCGCCGCCATGGAAGGGGACGGGGCGTGGAGGGCGGTCACCTCGCCGTCCGCAGGGCGTTCATCGAGCAACTTCACCAGCGGTTCTTGTCGCCGCAGCAGGTCGATCGACAAGGCCGATAAGGAACATTACGGACAATGTTTCTCGCCTTGAGTGTGGAGATCACTCGGCTCGAGAGCGCTCAGCGGCAGGAGGTGATCCGGACCGCGTCAGGCGCCGGAACGGCCGCAGGATCAGAACCTGATCCTGCGGCGGGAGCCGGCCGCCGCCGGTTGGGCAGACATTGAAACAGTCATGTTTTATACCATACAGAATCAAGCTTCTGTATGGTTAAAGGTATTTTGTGCTGGTAGGGCCCGTTTGGTATGTCGTGCAGGTTTGTCCGCCGGATGCTTCCCGTTACGAGAAGACGGAGAACGGTGTGATTCCTTCCGGGGGCGTCATGGCGCCCGGAGACTCCTTCTATGCATGATCGCCATGCTTGATCGTTTCGTCGAACAAGATCCACAAGCTGTCGTATCGTCCAAAATGATCAAGAGGTAGAGAGGTCCCGCTGGTGCGTGCCACGCAGGACTGTCCTGTCACGGGCGGCCTGTTCGGTAAAAGCTACTTCGTGGATGTGATCGGGTCGCACGTCTCGGCCAACCTGCTCTGCGATCATGGTCATCTTGCATGGTCATCTTGAGCGATCTGCCCGGTCGAGCGATTTGTCTGATTTGAACTGCTCTGTCGGGTGTCTTTCGTTGGCCGTTCAATGACAGTGGCTGGCGTCCACGAAATCAGTGCCCAGGTGACCTCTCCCCTGGGCCGTCAGGGCAAAATATTCGCTTTGACGGATGAATATGGGCAGGTCAGCGCTACTGAAGATCCTCGCGACCGGCACGTCACTCTGGATCCGATGGTGGACCACTCCCCCGGTCGGTGATCTCACCAATGGGGCGCGGGCGTGATATCCAGCATCGGACGGCGGTGACTGCGGCCGGTAGGTGGCGATGAGACCCATGGCGTAATGGGAAGATTACCGACGGTGCCGATCTGATGGAACCAGCGCAGGTCCTGAGCTTTCGCGCGCTCGAGGTACAGGCGCAGCAAGTGGGCGCAGGTACGTGCGTCGCTTTCGGCGCTGTGTGCCAGGCCGGAGTCGATTCCCTCGGCAGCGGCGCAGTCGGTGAGTCGGTGGGAGGTCAGTGGAGGGCCGAAGCGGCGTGACAGGGCCAGGGTGCACAGGGACAGCAGGTCGTCAGGTGCGGCTCCGAGGCGGGCGAACTCGGCGCTGAGTACTTCGGTGTCGTGGCGGGCGTTGTGGGCGACGATCACCGCGCCGTCGAGCATGGCCGCGATGTCGCCGACGATCTCCGCGAAACGCGGGGCTCCTACCAGATCCCCGATGGTAAGACCGTGGATGTGCGTGGGACCGGGGCCCGTTCCGGAGTCCACGATCGTGGAGTAGAGGCGGTCGTCACTGCTGTCAGGGTGCAGGCGGATGATCGCGATCTCGACGATGCGGGCCTTGTGGGCGTCGGTTGAGGTGGTCTCGACGTCGACGACGGCGTAGGGAAGGGATCCCAGCCGGTACCGACGCGACGCCGCGGCTGCGACGACAGGAGGTTTGGTCTGCGCGGCCTGTACGGGAGCGGCCTGGTCGGCGAGGGTGGTGATCGCCTGTTCGGTGCCGGGGACGTCGAGTTTGCGGGCGGCATAAGAGCGGGTCAGCAGGCTCTCGCCGATGACGTCGTCGTACTTGTCGATCCTCTTGTCGGGGATCAGGCTCGCCAGGTCTGCGGCGTCGGGGAGGCCAATCGAGGTGACCCGCTCCCCCGCTCCCGGGCGCAGGAAGTCGGCGGCTTGGCTCATGTCCCCGAGGGTCGCCGACAGGCCGATGCGAGGAACGTGGCGGCGCGCGGCCAGGTCCAGTCGGTGCATGAGCGACTGCAGTTGAGCGCCGCGCTCGGTTCCGATGAAGGAGTGCAGCTCGTCGATGACGATGTAGCGCAGCGCGGCGGTGAGGTCGCCCATCTTCCAGCCGCGCAGGACGAACAGTGCCTCCAGGGATTCTGGGGTGATCAGCAGGATTCCGCGGGGTCGGTCGACCAGGCCGCCGGAGGCGAAGGTGTTCTCGGCCAGCCGTGACTGCAGGGCGGCATAGCTGTAGAGGCCGCGGCGGTTGTCGGCGAGGAATTCCGGGGTGCCACCGAAGACGAAGCCGAGGTGGGCGGCGCTGCCTTGGAGGGTGTCGTTGAGGATGCGCAGGATCTGCTCGTAGTTGGCGTTGCGTGCCTGGGTGGAGCCCAATTTGTAGAGGTTGACCATCTCGTCCAGGCAGACCAGGAGGCCGTCGTAGCCGGCCAGCCGGACGAATCGGCTCATCAGCTTCAGGTGATCATGGAAGGTGGAGTCATCGATGATGGTGCGCATCCCGAGCGCGGAGCGCGCCTCGGTCTTGCTGGATGAGCTGATCGTCGACGACGACCTTCTCGGCGCCGAAGACGCGATCGAAAACCTCTTCCAAGATCGTAAAGCTGCGGCGGAAGCCGTCCAACGGCTGGCCAAATTCGCCGGTATGGCGACCAAACTACGTACCGAAGCCCAAGCCTTGCTCCAGCAGGTCTACCCCGGCGCCCAGCTCACCGAGACCACCCGCTACACCGTGCCTGCTTCTCTGCGCAGCCGCGCCGCGGAACTCCAGGAAGAACGCACCAAGGCAGACGCCGCACTGAAACAGAGCCGCAAAGCGCTTGAGCAGCGACGCCGCGCTCTCGAAGACGCCGACAAACTGCTCAGCGAACTTCCCGTGGCCGAAGACATCGGGCCGCTTCGGGCCATCCTCGACGCCATCCCCCACGACCTGCTCGGCCAGATAGCCGGCATCGACGAAGACGCACAACGCATCCGAAGCAGCGCCGAGCACATCCTGCATGACCTGCGGCTGCAACCGCTGACCGTACAAGAGGTGACAGCCGTCACCGTACCCTCCCGCGCCCAGGTCGAGGCACACATCGCTGCCCTGAGCGACCTCAAGCATGAACGCGGCGATCTGACCAAACGCACCAAAAGCGTCACCAAGCAGCTGGCGGCCAACCGGCTGAACCTGGCGACCCTACTGAACAACGATCCACCGCCCAGCGAGGACGACCTCCTCGGTGTTCGATCCCTGCGCGACGCCCTCTGGCAGGAGATCAACGCCGGTCAATTGGACCGTTTCGCGGACTTCGAGCAGGCGATCGTGCACGCCGACCGGCTTGCCGACCAGATGCGCAAAGACGCCCACCGGATCGCCGAGCGCTACCGAATGGAACTCCAGATCGGTAGCGATGAGCGAGAGCTGAGCGAATTGGACGAAGAGCGAGCCGATCTTCAGCGGCACGCCGAGAAACTGGAAACCGAATGGATCGGCCTGTGGCAGGACTTCCCCGGTCCCCTCCCCCTGCCTGCCGCGGCCCTGATCACCCTCGACGACGTCAGAAGACTCCGAGAAGCCCTCAGCGAACTGAGCACGGTGCAAGCTAGGCTCGCCTCCTTCACTGGGCAGGCTCACCAGCACATCGAGCGGCTACGGGAAGGGCTGCGTGAACCGCACGGCTCGACCTTGCTGGGCACGCACAACGCCCTGGTCGAACTGCCCGAGCTCCGCGAGATCGCCGCAGCCCGGCTGAGCCTGCAGGAAAAGGCCGCCGGGGAGCGCAACACGATGCAGGAACGTCTGGCCTCGGCGCAGGCCGAACTCGCCGCCGTCGAGACTCAGATCGCCGAGCAGGAGCATGACCTGGCCGACTGGCAGGCCGCATGGGACACCTGGCTTACCCGCGTCGATCTGCCCGCCGACCACGACACCGCTGACGCACTGGCCGACCTGGAACGGCTCCACAGGGTCGCGGCCTTGATGACTGAGGCTCTCACCAGCGAACAGGAGTCGCAACATGCCACCGCTGTGATCGAGCGTTTCCACACCCTGCTGCAGACGACCGCCGCCGCGTGTGGCCGCCGCTTCCCCGACAACCCCCCCGAGCGTGATCAGCTCGTCGCCGCCCTCTACGACGAGGCCAAGGCCAACCGCTCGCGTTTCGAACAACACGCCATCCTGCGCAGCACGCACGACGAACTTCTCAGCGCTGTCGCGGGTTTCCATCAAACCAGCCAGCGACTGGCGGCCGAGCTGGCTGCCCTGGCACGAGCATCGAAGGTGGACGACCCAAGCGCCCTTGCCGAGGCCGTGCGGCGACGGCAACGCCATACCCTTCTCAGCGCCAGCCTCGAAGAGGTGATCCAGGCGATCCCCGCCAGAGGCGACAAGCTCGATGCCCTCATCAGCGAGGCCGCCAACGCCGACGGCAGCCGGCTCGAAGCCCAGCTGGCCGAACTCACCGACCGCATCACCGACCTCGACAGGCAACGAACCAACCAAGCCGAGCTCACCGGCAGCAAGAAAACCGAGCTGGCACAGCTTGACGGATCGCCCGCGGCCGCCCAGGCAGCGGCCGAAGCGGAGATCTCTGTGGCGGCCTTGATAGAGGAGAGCGAGGAATACCTGCGCCTGCAGGTCGCCCGCCCCATCGTCGCGCGATGCATGGAGGACTACCTACAAGCGCAGCAGGATCCGATCCTGCTGCGGGCAAGCGACCTATTCACCCGCCTGACCTTGGGGCGGTTCTCCGGCCTGGAACTCGACCACGAACACGACGCTCCCCTGGTGCTGGCCCGCCGAGCATCAGAACTGCTGAGCGTCAACCAGCTCAGCGAAGGCACCACCGATCAGCTCTACCTCGCCCTGCGTCTGGCCTCCCTGGAGCGCTACGCCGAAGAGGACCGCACACTCCCCTTCACCGTCGACGACATCTTCATCACCTTCGACGACCACCGCACCCGCGCGGCCCTGGCGATTTTGAACGAGATGGCCGACCGCTTCCAGATGATCGTGTTCACCCATCATCCCCATCTGATCGACCTCGCCCGGCAAGAGCTTCCCGCCGGTCGGCTGCATGTCCATTCCCTGCCGGTCTTCACTCCCGGCCGCAGTGACGCCTCACCTGCCCAGGGCGCCGAACGCCTCTGCCGCGTCTGCCGACAGCCCTTGACTTATTCGGGCAGAGGCAGACCTCCGGTGGAGTGCGAGACCTGCAGCCGCGCTCGACGCTGAAGGAAGAAGCAAATCGGATCTGTTCGATACCCATCTCGCCGCGCACGTCTACCCCCGCCGATCTACTTCGTTAAGGAGTTCTCCAAGACGCCCAGCGATAAGCCCCGGCACCACCTGCTCCGTTGGCGTCACGCAGCCGAACCCTCGACCACGTGACACCGATGTCGCCGCCTTTTTTAGAACCCAAGTTGGCAGTCGTGACCAGCTCGCGGAATTGTGCGGCAACCGGCGGTTTTGTCGCGGGGAAGCGGTGATGGGGCGATCAGTTTCACGCCATTATGGAAAACTCGACAGTTGGCAATCCCCTGTGGTGATCTTGCGTTTTTAGGATCTTGCCAGTGCGCCGCGCGCCCTCGCCGGGGCAGGCCCCGGCCTGCCCGCGCTCCTGCCCCCCAGGGCCGCAGAGGTCTCCGGGGTCAAGGGCGGCCGAAGGCCGTCGCGCAGCGATCGCGCCGGCGACCCTTGAGGCCGGAATAGGCGGCCCCGGACGCTGCGCGACGCCCCCCAGCCAGATGCGGTGCTCGCTGGAAAGTCGTGGCGGCTCATGCCGCCTCCCTCTTGGTCCGCGTAGCGGCCCGCTGTTGCTCGTACTCCACCGGGCAGCACATCCCGTTGGCCGAGTGCAGCCGCATCGTGTTGAAGTCATCGACCCAGACCGCGACCATGCGGCGGGCCTGCTCACGAGTGTCGAACGGGCCCAGGATGCGAAACAGCTCAAATTCCAGGCTGGAAAACAGCGATTCGGCGGCGGCATTGTCCAGCGCGGAGCCGACCCGGCCCATCGACTGCACCACGCCCATCCGCTCACACGCCGCCCGGAAGTGCCCGGCGGTGTACTCACTGCCCTGATCGGAGTGCAAGACGACGCCGCCGACCACGCCACCACGGCCGGCCACGGCCATCTGCAGCGACGCGACAGCCAGCGCCGCGTCATGATGGGTGCTCATCGCATAACCCAGTATCCGGCGAGAAAACAGGTCCGAGACCGCAGCCAGATACAGCTTGCCCTCACCGGTGGGAATCTCGGTGCCGTCCGCGCACCAGTGCATGTCCGGCGCCATCGCGGTGAAGTTCCGCCCCAGCCGGTCAGGCGCGTGCCGGCGTCCCCTGCCCGGCCGGGTGGTGTTCCTACGCCGCCGCTTCGGGCGGGCCGCCAAGGCCTGCCGTCGCATCGAGGCGGCCACGGTGTTCTCACTCACCCGCCATCCGGCCTGGCGCAGCCGCACGGTGATGCGCGGGGAGCCGTCCCTGCCGTCCCTCTGGCGGAAGATCGCCGCGACCGCGGCGTCCAATCGTTGCCGGCGCCCCGCACGCGCCGACAACCCCCGCGCGCGCCACTTGTAGAACCAGGCCTGCGACACCCCCAGCGCCCGGCACGCGACCGCGTGCGAAACACCGTGCTCGGCCCTCTGAGCGGCGATGAAAGCGGCCAGGCTCACCGGCCCATCGCGTCCTTGACCCAGAGGGCCACCGAGCGTTTGAGCACATCACGCTCCATCACCAGCTCAGCGACCTCCCGGCGCAGCCGGATCAGCTCGGCACGCTCGTCCTCACCCAGGCCATCGTCACCGGCCCGGTGCCGCTGCCGGGCCATGTTCACCCAGTTGGCCAGAGTGCCCGCATTGACACCCAACTCCCGGGCCACCCGCACGATCGGCCTGCCCGTCTCCTCGACGATCCGCACCGCACCGTCCTTGAAGTCCTGATCGAACTTCCGTCGTGTCTCTGGCATCGCCGTTTCCCCCTTAAGGCGATGTCTCTACGTTACGAGGGGAAGCCCACGCTCGGCGTCCACGCCGACCGGATCTACATCGACCACGGCTTCTCCGGCACCACCCGCCGAAACCGCAACGGACTCGACCAGGCCCTCGCAGCCGTCTGGCCCGGCAGCGTGTTCACCGTCACCAAATTCGACCGGTTCGCCCGCAACGTCGAAGAAGCCTGCCAGATCCTCGGCGACCTGTCCGGCCGCGACGTCCTGTTCGGCATGGGCGCCTCCAGGCCTTCGGGGAGGATCGGTACGGAAATTAGCGGTAGAGCTCACTACCTGCGGTGCTCCGGAAACCAGACCCACCATCGATCGGATTCCGCAGGGTATGACGGGCAACACGGGATGCTCTGAGCTGCTGAAAGGCCCCTCCTCGCATCCCTACCGCCAAAATCCGCACCGATCCTCCCCGAAGGCCAGTTGGCGGCTGGGGACACGTTCGGGAGGAGGACGCCGAGCAGGATGTCGACGTTGCCGATCGCGGCAACGAGGTACTCGCGGGCCGCCCGCATCTCGGCGGTCTGCACTGACCGACACATGTCCGACGCTGGTCTTGCCCGCTTCCCATTCCTCCCGGGTATGAACACCCTCCTGTGGGGGCAGACCAAGTAAGCCGGAAAAGGGCAATAGCGGTCGGCACACAGGACAGAACATCAGCTCTGTCCGGTTCCCGAGACGGTGTCTGACCAGGTCAGCGCAGTGAAACCGCTGCGGGAACCAATCCGGCCCCACGCCGGGCACGGCTATCCACAGCCGAAATCTCGACTTCCGCCTCTACCGCCCGACCAGCC
>NZ_JBFAQY010000011.1:140642-234685 GCF_040678965.1 Streptosporangium sp. NPDC049248 | reverse complement strand
ATACCGGCCCACGCGAGTTACGGCTTGACGTGATTTATCCTGGCACGTTGGCCGCTCCCTCGCGACGGAACGACGGCTCGGAGTCGCGTTGGCCGTGCCCCCGAACGCGCGGACATATCGACGGGGGACATCGCCCCGAGGTGCCGGTAGCGGACAGGGCAAACGTTGCGAATCGCCGTATACAGCTCGACCTTGGTCGCCGATATGCGCATGGGGCCCCCAAACGGGAGAAGCGCACCGACTCTCCCACCGCAAGAACCCCACTGCCGTCAAAACTCGGCGACATCACCCCTCACCACACGAAGCCGCCTTCCCTGCCCCAGCAACAAACGCCTCCGCAACTCACGTACATAGCCAGTGATGCCCAGCGTGACAGCGATGTCGCGGATCCGTGCCTCTGGAGCGCGAGCGATCGCGATCAGCACGTGGGCGTGGTGGGTGATGAACGTCCAGGTGCCGCAGCTGTCGTCGGTTGCGTTCACGGGGGTGCGGTCAGGCTTGGTAGCGGCGGGCGGCGGTGTCGGGGCTGACATCCAGAACGGCAGCGATCTCGTCCCAGGTGGCGCCGGTCGCTCGGTCGGCGGCGACGGCGGCGGCGGCCAGGACGGCGCGGGCCTGGGCGAGCAGGGGCAGGGCGGCGGCGGTGTAGCCGGCGATGGGCCCAGGCTTCCAGCCGGTCTGCTGAGTGGGCGGGGCGAGGTCTTCGGCGTGCAGGTCCAGGGCAAGCTTCCCGGCTGCCTGTGCGAGGCGTTCGGCCTGGTCGCGGATGTGACGGCGCTGCTTGCGGGTGTCGTCCTGGCGTTGGTGGCGCTGGGTAAGGGGGCGCCAGCGTCTGGCGCGCGTGCGGCCGAAAGCCCACCGGCAGGCGTCGGAGCAGTACTTGCGGGGCCATCCTCCGCGGCGGTCCGCTGGAGGGGGCAGCGGCGCCTCGCAGTTCAGGCACTGCTCGGTTCGAGATCCCATGAGGACGCTCACCAAAGGGGTTTCGTGGTCGCATGGCTGCGGATCAGGCTGTCTCGTTTGCTGGGTTGTGAGACAGGTTAGCCCGCACCGGCGCGGTCACGAAACCCTTCCCCAGGAGGTCCTGGCGCGGGAGCTGCGGGTGAGGCGGCGCGTCATCTGGATGATCGCCGACCAGGTGATCATGATTTCGCTGTGCTGCGGCAGCCGTTCATGGTCGCGGATATTGCGGCGGGCGCGCAGCACCCACGACAGGCTGCGCTCCACCACCCAGCGTTTGGCCAGCACGACAAAGCCCTGGGCGCCGCGCGGCCGGGAAACCACCTTGACGGTGAGGTCCAAGAAGGTGCGCGCCCACTCGATCAGCGATCCCGCGTAGGCGGAGTCGGCCCAGACCAGGGTGATCTCGGGATGGGTCAGGCGCAGCCGGAACAGCAGCTCGCGGGCGCAGTCCCGGTCGGGGGTGTCGGCCGGGGTGACTATCACCATCACGTCAGCTTCTCGGCCGTAAACGACCGAGCTTGCAGCTCCTCGCCGTCGATGGGTTCGACGGTTCAGGCCGCGTCGTCGGCAGCGTGACTCACTGCCCAGCCCGCCACCCCGCGCGAGGCGATGTTGCGGGCCGCGTTGACGTCGGCGTGCTCAGCGAAGCCGCACGACGTGCAGGAGAAGGTCGCCTGGCCGGGCCGGTTCCTCTTGTCCACGTGCCCGCAGGCCGAGCAGGCCTGCGAGGTGTAGGCCGGATCGACGTGGACAACGGCGACGCCCTGGCGGGCGGCCTTGTAGGCGATGAAGGAGCCGAGCTGGTGGAAGCTCCATGAGTGCAGCGTGACCCGCTGGGGCTTGCGGAGCCGTACCCGGTCACGGATGCCCTGGAGGTCTTCCAGGGCGATGCCTTGCCCGGTGCGTGCAGCCTCGGTCACGATGCGTTTGGCGATGATGTGGTTGGTGTTCGCGGCGAACCGGGCCTCGGCCCGGCGACGCCGCTTCAGCAGCCGTTTGGCGGATGTGGTCTGCTTGGCCTGCAGACGGCGGCGCAGCTCGCGGTGACGGTGGCGGACCGCGTTCAGGGTTTTGCCGCTGTGGCGAACCCCGCCACTGGTGGTCGCGATGTTCGCGATCCCCAGATCCACCCCCAGGAATCCGTCCGGGGCGGCGACCGGCCGGTCGGGAATATCGCAGGTGGCGATGAGAAACCACATACCGTCGCGGTACAACAGGTCCGATTCGCCCCTGCGGTGGGCGGCCAACGTCTGGAGCTGCTCGGCAGAGGCGGTGAACGCCACGTTCTTCATCCGCCCGGCGATCGTCCAGATGCTCACTGTGCGCGCGTCCAACTGCCAGGACAGGCAGCGGTCGTCGAACGGGTGGGCCGCGCCGGGGCGAAAGACGATCGGCGTGGCCAGGGCCCGCTCGCGCCGCGCGGAACCGGGCCTGCCCACGTTGCCGTTGCGGATATTGGCGTGCAGCGTGGCGTAGGCGTCGGCGACCTTCTTGACGACATGCTGCGCGGCCTGAGCCGCCAGCCGGTAGTCGTCCTTGATCTGCCCGTAGGCGTGCCGGCGCAGGTCGTAGTTGCGAAACACCCGCCGCTGGTGGGCGAGCGCCGCCACCCAGGTGGCCGCGGCGTTGACCGCGCGCAAGGTCGCCTCCAGCGCCGCCGCCTGCTCGGGCGTCGGCAGGAGTCTCACCTGCACCACCAGCTTCACAACGCCCAAACTATCCTTTGGCCCATGTCACCGTGATAGGAATCCGACCTGCGCCGGGGCCGGGGCCGAACCGTTGTCCGCACGCTGCGCGTATTCGGTCTTCACACCCGGGTATCGGTGCGGGGTCTTCACCGGCGAACCGCCGCGCCGCTGCGAAGAAATCATGATCGAGGTGTGCGGCTTGTTGAGTTCAACGGCGAGCGCGACCATGTCCGCCTGCTCGTCGACTGCCCGCCCAAGGTCGTCCTTGCGGCCCTGGTCGATTCCCTCAAGGGCGTCTCGGCCCGCCTGCTGCGCAAGGAGTATCCCGCTGTCCGCAGGTATCTGCGGGGCGGCCGCTTGCGGTCTCCGTCCTACGTCGCCGCCTCCCGCGGCGGCGCCCTTTTGCGCCTTGTCAAGAAATACATCGAAAACCAGGAGCGCCCGGACCAACGACCGGACGTTCACAACCCCAGGACCGGGAAGCGATTCCTCCCGGGCGTGAACACCCGGGGTTCCTCGCTAGATAACGCTGAAGCCCATCCGGATCGACCACAAGATGTCGCTTCCTCCCATTGATGCGTTTTGCCGGGTCAAAGCCGCGAGTGGCCTTGCTGACCGTTTCCGATCCCTTCACCGACTGCGAGTCGACGATGAGGGTGACCGCACTAGGACAGCGACCCTTGCACAGCCGGATCGCGCGGCGCAGCTGGTCCCGGATCTGGCTGACCACCCCCTGCCGCGCCCAGCGCGCGAAGTGCCCGTAAATCGTGGCCCACGGTGGGAAGTCGGACGGGATCACACGCCAGGGCGATCGACGAGAACGGCCGGCTGACCCACGTGGGCGACATCGAGGACAAGTTCGAGGCCGCCCACCGTAGGGGCTGGCGCCTGGTGGCGCCCCGGGAGAACCAGGGCGATCTCGCAAGCGCCCGGGACCCCGCCGCGATCGTCTTCGCCGACGATCTCAAGGACGCCGGCAGGCTCGCCAGACGCTGGCGCACAGGCCGCGCCCTCGTGGCGCTCGCGGTGGTCTTGCTCCCCGCGGCTGCCGGGTATGGCGTCTACCGGTACACCGTCACTGATATCCCAAGGCTGAGAGCCGACGCGACCACGCAGACCGGTGCGGCCGCCTTCGAAGCTTTCGTCCGTTCGCACGAACGCCAGATCGTCTACATCGACATCAGGTGCGAGTCCTACGCGCCGGATGCAAACACGTCGGATGCAAAAGAGATCGATCCGCGATCGCACTGCTGGTTCCAAGGGCAGGACAACTACAGCGACGAATCCCCCACAGCCTTCTTACTGAGCACCTTCTCGCACGCCGCAACCGCCTACGAATGGTGGAACGGCCCCTCCCACGACTCCTGGGCCGGGCAGGGCGTTCTCCTCACCTACTTTCCCCAGAAGCCGGTCGGCAGCAGCACGTTCTTCACCCAGAACAACGGAGATGGCAGCAGCGGCCCAGGCGGCCTCGAAGCGAAAGGCTACTTCGAGATCGTCATCTCCGGAACCGGCGCCGTGGGCCCGCCTGGCCTGGACATCGTGGACCTGCGCCCACGCTCGGCGCCCTCCTGAACACCCACACCGCACGGCACCCCGCCGCCGTAAACACTGGGCACGCAGGTCAAACCTGCTCGGGTGACAGCCGCCTGTGGCGGATGCCCGCCCCGAGCAACTCGGCGTGGGCGTCCATGGTTGCGTCGGTCAGAAGCAGCAACAAACGTTCACGGGTTTGAGCAACGCCAGCGGCTCAACGGGCGAAGAAATGTCGATGAGATTCAGCAACAGTGCAGCGACCTTCGGTGTTGCCTTGCCTCCCCCTTCGCCTGAATGCGTGAGGGCGGGGACGCACTCCCCGCCCTCGTCGGGGCTCAGAGCCCCCCAGCTGTCGGCGTACACCCGAATGCGCACCGGCCGGTACGGCCCGGACGTGCGCCATTCCTTGGCTGGTTGGGGGTGTGCCGTGCAGAGCTCCGACGACGAGGTGGTGTCTCTCAACGTTTGAGCCTCTGATCGAACTGCCGCAAACGCCCAGGTGGGAACGTTCCATGTGCGAGGCTGGCCGGACCTGTCCTACTGTCCTCGGCAGCGGGCCCGCACCCATCGTTCGTTTCCACAGAGAGAGGTTCTCCATGACCATCCTCGTGACCGGAGCGACCGGCACCGTGGGCAGACACGTGGTCGATCGGCTCGTCGCGGCCGGACGACCCGTGCGGGCGCTCACCCGCAACCCGGAGGCCGCCGGGCTGCCCGACGGCGTCGACGTCGTCAAGGGCGACCTGAACCGTCCGGGCGAGCTGTCGTTCGACGGGGTACAGGGCGTGTTCCTCATCGCGGGCCTCTTCGATCCAGAGCACGCGACCGACCTGGCGCAAGCATTCGTCAGCCGCACCGTGGCGGCCGGGGCCGCCCGGATCGTGTCCCTGACCAGCTCTGGCGTCACGAGCCGGCGAGCCGGCTTCTACGAGACGCTGCACGCGGTGGAACAGATCGTCGAGAAGTCCGGGGCGGCCTGGACCCACGTACGGCCCGGCGAGTTCGCCGTCAACAAGCTCGACGTCTGGGGCGAGTCCATCCGGACCGAGAACCTGGTCCGCAACGCCTACCCCGACGGCATCGGCGTGCCGATCCACGAGGCCGACATCGCCGACGTCGCGGCGATCGCCCTGCTCGAGCACGGTCACGCGGGCCGGGCGTACGACCTGACCGGGCCACAGGCGCTCACCCACCGGCAGCAGGCGGAGGCGATCGGCGCCGGGCTCGGCCGTGCGATCGCGTTCGAGGGGCTGACGTACGGGCAGGCTCGCCGGGCCTACATCGAGGGCGGACTTCCGATGGAGGTCGCCGAGTTCATACTGGGCTACCAGGCCGAGTACGCGGAGGAGCCCCCGGCGGTCTCGCCCGCGTTCGAGCAGGTGACCGGAAGGAAGGGCCGGACGCTCGCGCAGTGGGCGGCCGACCACGCCGCTGAGCTGGACCCGGCCGCCTGACGGCCGACGGCACGAGGCGGGGCGGCGGGGGTCTCGGCCCGCCGCACCGCCCCTTCTGTCGGCGACGCCCGCCAGCGCCGCCCGTGATCCGGCGCCTTCGTCACGGCGCGCTGTCGCTCCCCAGTGAGCAGTGAGTGCGCCAGAACCACGGAGGGCTCAGGCGCAAAGTGTGTGACGTCGTGACCGACTGTGATTCCGTCAGTGACTACAGAGGATGATCTTTCGTAAGAGGTCGAGGTTGGCGCGGCCATATCGGCTGCGTTTGAGGGCCTTCACCCTGGTCACGTTGCCCTCGACCGTGCCAGAAGAGTAGGGCAGGGACAGGCCGTTGGTGACGGCGTCCAGGTCACGCTCGATGCCCCGGGCAAAGGAGTGCAGCTGGGGGATGTCGTCGGCGTCAACGGCGGCCAACCAGGCTTTGAGATCCGTCTGTCCACTACGTTCGCTCATCATCTGGGCGAACGTAGTGACGTGCCTGGCCAGGGCGCTCAGATGCGGGCTGCGAGCCAGGACGGCTTTGAGCCGGGTGTTCTCATCGTTGGTGAGGTGGTCGGGGTGGCTGGTGATCCAGCGGGTGGTCTCACGGACCGTGGGAGGTGGCGGTGGGAGATCGGGGGCGGTGACCGCGGTTCGCAGAGGCTCTAAGTAGCGGCGGACGGTGCGGCGGCTGCCGCGATAGCCGCGCTCGCGGAGTTCGGCATACAGTTGAGCGGCATTGATGATCTCGTCTTCGGTGACGCGTTGCCGCAGATAGGGGACGAATTCCTCGAAGGAACGGGTCCGGGAGCGCGGTCCGTTGATGAGGTGTTCGGCGGTGGCGGCGCTCGCGAACTTGCGGACGGTCTTGCGGTCCAGACCCAGCCGCTGGGAGATCGCCGAGATCGTCATGCCGCGTTCGGCGAGTTCACGGACGATGGCGTGACGTTCCCGGGTTCGGGCCGCCGTGTGTGACTCGGGCCGAGCCTTGGGCTCGATCACCGCTGGCGCGGCGGGCCCCGGCGCGGGCTCGGGCTCTGTCAGGTCACTGCGGTGCGTTCGGACGGCGGCCTCGGCTGCTTTGCATAAGTTGTTCCACAGATGCCAGCGATCAGCCACTTCGATCGCGTCCGGTGCCCCGGTTCTGGAGCCCTCGGCGTAGGCGCCGGCCCGGTCCCGGCAGATCACCTCGATGCCGGGATGCTCGCGCAGCCAGGCGGCGAAGGTGTCGGCCTGGCGGTCGTCCAGGACGTCGATAGGGCGGCCGGTCTCCACGTTGACCAGCAAGGTGGCGTAGGAGTGCCCGCGCCGTTTCGCCCAGTCGTCGACCCCCAGCACCGTGACCTGGCCGATCTCGGGATCGGGCAGGGCGCGGATCAGCCGGATCAGTGTGTCCCTCGACACCGTGACGCCGAGCAGGCCCAGCAATCGGGTGGCGGCCCGCCCGGCCAGCGCGAGCGCGAACCGCTCCAGCATGCGCCGCAGCAGGGAGGTGTTGCGGGCATGTCGCCTGGCCAGGCTGCTGATCGGCTCGGCAAAGGTTCGTACCTGGCAGGTCGGGTTGCCGCACTTTAAGCGGCGTACGGTCAGGTTGATGAGGATCTGGCGGCCGCCGGTCGGCAGGTCCTGCAGCAGTCGCCGGTAATGTCCGTGCAGCCGGGTCGACGGCGCCCGGCATCCTGGACAGAGGGCGGGCGCTCCGCCGGTCCGTGCCTGGATCAGCACATAGCCGCTGCGATCGACGAGCTCTTCCACGACCAGCTCGGTCAGGTGGGGGAAGAAGACCTGCAGGCAGGCTTCGCCTGCCGGGGGTTCGGCATGCTGCACAATGAACTCCGCGGCCGCTTGTTGACGATCACGTTCTTGGTCGAACCCGATCATCACCGAGCGGCCGCATTCATGCGCGTACCGTTACTCGATCGCGATCAGTCCCGGACATAGCCCTCTGTCGCGATCCGTGACCGCTTCACACACTTTGCGCCTGAGCCACACGCACCTGGCCGTTGACGAATGCCCTGGTGTGCGAAGAACCTCGGTATCCGCTTCAGTGCCGGATCGAAGTTAGGTGAGTAGTCGCTTCAGGCCGTCGCGCTCGAACGAGAAGTCACGGCAAGCCGCTCTGTGGAGCCCGCTGCTCGTCATGTTCCGTCACTGTGTGGGCGGCCTTGAGTCGGTATGTCTGGAGAACCAGGTCACCCAGCGGCGTTGCCAGGGGGTTTCGATCGCCCGGCGGTGGTAGTGCTCGCGTGTCCAGGCGATGGCCTCTTGAGGGGGCAGGCCGGTGAGGGTGGCCAGGCAGGCCATGACGGTGCCGGTGCGGCCTACTCCCCCGCCGCAGGCGACTTCGGCGCCGAGGCCTGTTCGTGCCTGTTCGTGCAGGTGGGTGATGGAGCGGGCGGCCGCGTGCTGGTCCGTCGGTAGCAGGAAGTCCGGCCAGCGGATCCATTCGTGGGGCCAGTTCAGGGTGTTCTGGTGGCGGCGGCGAAGGCGTGTGGAGCCGAGGTAGAGCGCTGTGTCGGGGGCCGGGCCGACGGGGGTGGGGTTGCGAAGTCCGCGGCCGCGGATCCAGGTGCCGTCGGGGAGGCGGGTCGCGCCGGTGAGTGGTGCTGTCATGTGGCGATTGTTGCTTATCGCCGCTTTGCTTCTCCCCCGAGATCAAGGGTGGTTTCACGGCGAGGTCCTCGATATCGACGCCTGTTGAATCGGCGGGCGCACGTGGTCTGCCTGTCGTCATCGCAAGGCGGGGCGAGGGCTGTGACGCCGGCCGGTCCTTTCGTGTACTGGTCTTGGAGCTTGTATCCGTTGGATTCTTCGACGGGGCTACTGGGCCTCCTGTCGTTCTCGTCTGCCCGGACGCGATCGGATCGTGCGCTTCGTCGCCGGCCCGTGGTCGTCGTCGGGGGCGCTCGGCGATGTCTAACCCCTGGTGAATTCGGGAAGGTCTGAGGGGGCCTCTTGCCCGGAGGTCAGCCGGGTGGGCGGGTACCGGTGCTCTCGCGGACGACGAGTTCGGGTTCGATCATGCGGTGCGGGGTGACGGTGCGGCCGTCGATACGTTCCAGGAGCAGCCGGAAGGCCAGGCGGCCGACCTCGGTGAAGTTCTGTCGTACGGTGCTCAGTGGTGGCCACAGGTAGGGGGCCTCGGGGACGTCGTCGAAGCCGACCACGCTGACGTCCTGAGGGACTCGGCGGCCGGCTTCGCGCAGGGCTCGCAGTACGCCGGTGGCCATGTGGTCGTTGGCGGCGAAGATGGCCGTGACCTCGGGGTCGCGGGCCAGTTGCCTGCCCAGGTCGAAGCCGGAGCGTGCGCTCCAGTCTCCGCGCAGGGGGTCGGGGATCTGGCGGCCTTCGGCGGTCAGGACCGAGCGCCAGCCTTCGACGCGGGCGCTGGCGTCGATCCAGTCTTCGGGGCCTGACAGGTGCCAGACGGTGTTGTGGCCGAGGCTGAGCAGGTGTCTGGTCGCTCGTACGGCTCCGGCCGCCTGGTCGACGGCGGCGACGGGGACGGGGAGGCTTTCGCGGGCGCCGACCACGACGGCGGGCAGGTCGGGTGGCAGGTGGTGTAGTCCGTCGGCGGCCGATTCGTGGGGGGCGACGATGACGACGCCGTCGACGGACTGGAAGCGCAGCCGGTTGACGGCCTCGGCGATGGAGCGGCGGTTGAGGGTGGTGACGTTGACGATGGTGACGAGGTAGTCGTGGGTGCGGGCGGCCTGTTCGATGCCGTGCAGGGTGGAGGCCGGGCCGTAGAGGGTGGTGTCGAAGCTGACGACCCCCAGGGCGCCCGAGCGGCCGGTGACCAGCGAGCGGGCGGCGAAGTTGGGGCGGTAGCCGAGTTCGCGTACCGCGTCCAGGACGCGGGCGCGGGTGTCGGGGCGTACTTTTTCCGGGGTGTTGAGAACGCGGGAGACGGTCATGGCCGAGACGCCTGCGCGCGCGGCGACGTCTTCCATGACGGCGGCTCTGGGCCGTTCGGAGAACGTTTGTCCGGATACCTGCTGGGTCACCCTGTCCGCCTTGTCGAAGTTACTCCAAGCGTATCTGAGTGTTTGCGTTAACAGTTCGGGGGCGGGCCTGTGTGGGAGGTGTTTTCCGTGGGAGCGCTCCCTTTTTGCGGCGGGAAGACGGAAAGGTCAGTGCGGAGGGGGCGGCGTGAGCTTCCTGACGAAACGGGCGGCGGCGCGGTGGCTCATGCCGGTCTCGCCCCGGACCAGGAAGACGGCCTGGTCGATCTGGCCGGTGGCTTTCAACTCCAGGGCCTGTTCCACGAGTTCGGGGCTGATCCCACCCCCGACCAGGGTGTTTCTGGGGTGCTGTGCCGCCCGCACCGTGAGGACGATCAGGGCGATGACCACCGCCACGACGACCGCCGTCAGAAGGAGGATGACGATCGGGTTCGACATGAGTCAAGCGTATCGTCCCAAGGTCATCGTGTGCGTGCTGGAAACGACCGGATCGCGGTGGTTCTTCGGTGCGGCGTCTCCATGGTGGTCGGGCGTCTTGCGGCCGGTCGGCGACGGTGCGGCCCGGCTCTGGCCGCTCTCTCAGGCCGCCCCGCGCAGCAGGAACATGGTGTAGGCCGCGATCGAGCCGCTGTCGGTGATCGCGCCGCGCAGGATCATCCGCTCCAGTTCGGTCCGTGAGACCCATTCCTGGCGCATGTCCTGCTCGGTGTGCTCACGGTCGGGGGCGCCCGCGGTCAGGTCGGTGGCCAGGAAGATGTCGAAGTGCTGACCCGTCGTGCCGTGGGCGTTGTCCAGGCGGCCCAGATGGGTCATCGAGGCGGCTCGCAGACCGGTCTCCTGGGTCAGCTCGGTGTGTGCCGTGACCAGGGGCGAGGGGCTGTCCTTGACCCCGCCCTGGGGGAAGTTCCAGGTGCGCCGCCGTACCGGGTAGCGGTACTCCTCCACGAGGTGGAAGCCGTCGTTCTCCATAGGCAGGACGAGGGCGAAGTCGATCTGGTCCACCACGCCGTAGATGCCGTGGGAGCCGTCGGGGCGTTCGATGCGGTCCTCGCGCACGCTCATCCAGGGGTTGGTGTAGACGACCGTCGAGTCGAGAGTGCGGATCGTCGGTCCGGGTACGTCGGTCATGGCGCGCAGCTTACTGCTGTCATGGCTCCGTTCGAGGTGCGTCGGCCTGGTTGGCGTCGTGCGGACGGTGCGGGCCGGGGCCGGGTGGGGCGAAGGGCGCGACGGAGGTCACCGCGGTGACCGGTATCGGCCCGTAGATGTGCGGGAAGGCCTCGGGTGAGTCGGCGGGCACCTCCATGCGCACGTCCAGTCCGCGGGGGTCGACGCTGAGCAGTACCAGGGGGGTGGTGACGTCGCGGTAGAAGCGCTCCACCACGCCGCGTAGCTGTTCGTGGCTCGCGCAGGCGTGGATGAAGCCCTCTTCGTCCAGGGTGCGGCCGAGGGTGGAGATGCGGTACTCCCCCGCTCGCAGGGCGGCGTCCCAGTCGGCGGCCAGGGCCAGGTGCAAGATGGTCATCGCAGACATGGTGCCCTGCGGGCGGGGTGTTCTTCAACCGGAGGCGGGGGGCGTCACTGCCGGGCGCGCCACTCCCGCTGCAGGATCGCGTAGTCGAGTTCGCTGGTCCATTCGCCCTTGACCATCTCGTTGTCGATCAGGTGTGCCTCGCGGCGCATGCCCAGTTTCTCCAGTACGCGGGCCGAGGCCGTGTTGCGGGCGTCCAGGCGTCCGATGATCCGGTGCAGGTCGAGGCCGTCGAATCCCAGCTCCAGCAGGGCCAGGCCCGTCTCGGTGGCGTACCCCTTGCCGTGGTGGGCGGGGTGCAGGACGTAGCCGATCTCCCCGCTGCGGTGGGTGAGGCTGTGCCAGATCAGCATGCCGTCGCCGATCAGCTCGCCGGTGGCGGCCAGTTCCACCGCCAGTGTCAGGATCTGGCCTTCCTCGAGCAGCTCCGTTTGGGTGATCTTGGTTTGCAGTGCCTCGTGGGTCTGCTCCCGGCTGCGTGGTTCCCAGTACAGGTAGCGGGTCACCTGCGGCAGTGACTGGATGGCGTGCAGGGCGTCGAGGTCGGCCGGGGTGTAGGGGCGCAGGGCCAGGCGGCCGGTCCGGATGGGGTAGGTGGGTTTCAGCACCGGGTCAGGGTAGGTCAGGTGTTCGGTGGCGGGCGAGGCGTTATTCGCGGCGGGGGGTCAGTGGGGGCTGCCGGCCAGGTTGAGTACCACGACTCCGCCGATGATCAGGGCGATGCCCGCGATCTTGGCGAGGCTGATCGTCTCGCCGAGGAACAGTACGCCGATCGCGGCGATGGCCGCGGTGCCGGCTCCGGCCCAGACCGCGTAGGCGGTGCCGACCTCCAGTTGCAGTTTCAGTGCCTGGGCCAGCAGGATGAAGGCGGCGGCGTAGCCGGCGACGACCAGGGCGGCCCAGCCTTTGTGGGCGAAGCCGTCGCTCAGTTTGAGGGCGGTGGTCGCCGCGATCTCGGCGATGATCGCCCCAGTCAGGATCAACCACGCCATGACCACTCCCCCAAAATCGGCACGAACGTATCATTTCATCCGGCCCGGTGTTCCGGGGCCGTGCCGGTCGTCCGGCGGTCTCGTGCGGCAGCCGCCACAGGGTCTTCTCGCGTGAGGGGCGGCCTGGTCGTGAGCGGCCCGAGCGGCGGCCCCGGGCACGTACGGACCTCGATCGACGACAGCCCGCTGGTCACCGGTAAGGCCTGGCGCGGTCAACAGCTCGGAGCCGGCTGGGCGGCTCATGGGCCTACGATCTCAGTGAGGCGGGCCGAGCGTCGTCGGCCGGTATGTGGTGAGGGAAGTCGCTGAGCGCGGCGATGCCGTGTCGGGGTTCACTTGCGGGTGGTGTCGAAAGCGTGTTCCACTGAGCCGTATGCGATGGGACGCGCCTTCCCTGCTCGACGTGCCGCCCGATGCCAGGCCGCGGATCGAGCGCTCCGCGCTGGTCAGGGTGCACGGGGCGCTGACCTGCTACGAGGTGCGGGCGCGCACCGCGCTGGAGCGCACGCCCGAGGGGTGGGGCCTTAGCCCGTACCGGGGGTGTGCCCAGGCATGCCGCTACTGCTCGGTGCGCCGGGGGCATCGCTATCTGGGGCTGGACGTCGGTGGTGACTTCGATTCGCGGATCGTGGTGCGGACCGACATCGTGCGGCGGTTGCGTGCGGAGCTGGCCTCGCGCTGGGACGGCGAGCATGTCACGGTGGGGGTGGGCGGTGACTGCTACCAGGGGGCCGAGGACATCTACCGGTTGATGCCCGGCCTGGTCACCGTGTTGCGCGAGGCCGGGGCGCCGTTCACCGTGCACACCAAGAGCCGGTTGATCCTGCGCGACGCCGACCTGCTGGCCGCCACTCCGGGGGCGGGGGTGGTCGTCTCGGTCGCCTTCGTCGACGACCGGATCCGCCGCAGTGTGGAGCCCGGTGCCCACAGTGCGCAAAAGCGCCTGGAGCTGGTGGCCGAGCTGAACGGGCGGGGGGTGGCGTGCGGGGTGGCGATGGCGCCGATCCTGCCGTTGCTGACCGACTCCCCCGACCAGCTCGCGGCCACCGTGCGCCGGGTCGCCGACGCCGGGGCCGTCAGCCTGGTCCCGCACGTGCTGCGCCTGCCCGCGGGGGCTCGTGAGTGGTATCTGGCCTGGCTGGGTGAGCACCATCCGGCGCTGGTACCTCGCTACGGTGAGCTGTACGCCAAGGGGGCCGATGCCGAGGCCGGCTACGTGCGTCGCGTCACCGATCAGGTCCTGCAGCTGGCCGCCCGCTACGGCATGGGCCGGGTGCGGCCCGAGCAGCCCCTGCCGCTGGCGCTGCCCCGCCGGGCCCAGCTCACCTTGCTCTAGTCTTCGCGGTGCGGGCTTCGACGACGCGCTCGAAGAGTACGTCGTTCTCCCAGAGCGGGTCGTCGGCCGCCGGCGCCACCGTCCGTGTCCGGGGGACGCGGTGGCGCCGGTGCGGGGGTTGGCCGCGCAGTCGGTCGCGGGGTCAGGCCAGGGCGCTGCCCTTCTTCCACTGCGTGTACGGCATCTGCCAGAAGCCCCAGCCGTTGTTCCACTCCATCTTGCGGTCGGTGCCGGTGATGGTGATCACGTCGCCGCGCTGGACCTGGTCGTAGTACCACTTGGCCTGGTCGGGGCGGGAGTTGATGCAGCCGTGGCTGACGTTCTGGCGCCCCTGGGCCCAGACGTTGTTCAGCGCGTGCACGTACTCGCCGCTGTTGGAGAAGCGGACCGCGTGGTTGATCATCAGGTCGTAGTAGCCGGGATCGCCCTTCTTGCGGCCGGGGGAGATCATGCGTTCGGGGTTGGCCTTGCCCATCGCCAGGTGGATGCCGCTGGTGGTGGTGTACTCGCGGGTGCTGGCGTTGCCCGCGCTGATCAGCATGGTCTGCACGACCTTGCCGTCACGCTTGACGATCATCTTGTGCTTGCGGGTGTCGATCGTGGCGATCTGGGCCGCGCCGATGTGGATGACCTTGGTCATGTCCTTGACGCCGTACATGTCCTTGCCGCCCTGGACGCCCTTGAGGCGGGCGGTGAAGGTGACCTTCTGGTGAGGCTGCCAGAATTTCGCGGTGCGGTAGATCACGGTCGTGTCGTTGATCCAGCGCCAGGCTCCCTGGGAGGGTTTCTCCGAGGTGACCTTCAGGGCCTTCTCCACTCCGGCCTTGTTGGCGATCTGCTGGTTGAAGGTGACGATGATCGGTGCGCCCACGCCGACCTTCTCCCCCTTGATCGCCGGGGTCACGTCCGCGACCTCGAGTTCGTGCTCGGGCTTGAGCGTCCGGAAGGAACTGCTGGCGGTCGTGCCGTCCACCGCGCGTGCCGAGACGGTGTAGTCGCTGGCGGGGATCATGGGGGTGGTGGAGGTCCACTTGGTGCGTTCGGCGTCGAAGTCGCCCTCCAGCACCTGGCCGCCGGTTTTGACGGTGACCTCCTCCAGTGCGCCGCTGGAGGCGCTGACGACGACCTTCCTGTTCGGGCGCACGGTCTTGCTGCCCTGGGCGGGGCTGATCTTTATCTCCGGCGCGGCCGGGGTACTGGGCGCCTCGGTGCCCGGCCCGGCCACGGGGGCCTTCGTGTCCGCCCCGGTAGAGCAGGCGGTGGCCAGCACCGCCGCGGTCGCCAGGGCCAGAGCGGCCAGTGGCGTCCTGTGGCGTTCCACGGTCAGCACAATTTCTCTCCCCCACTACAGCAAACTGCCCTTAAAACACTAATAGGAGATGCATGGTGACTGAACATGGTTGCGACCGGTTTGGTAACGTTTCGGTCTCTTCCTAAAGTAGGAAAAATCCTGACCAGGAGTCAGAGGCGGGCGGCACGGCGGGCCCTGATCGGTGAAGGGGGAGGCTTCGGCCGACGCCGAAGCCTCCCGGGCCGATGATGGGCATATGACTTTCGGTCCCCCGGTTCCGCTCGCCGCGCTGGCCGCCCTGCTCGCCGACGACACGCGCGCCAGGTTCTGCCTGGCGCTGCTGGACGGGCGCGCCTGGAGCGCCGGAGAGCTGGCCGCCCACGCCGGCGTGGCGGCCTCGACCGCCAGCGAGCACCTGTCGCGGCTCGTCGGCGGCGGGCTGCTGGCCGAGGAGCGGCAGGGACGCCACCGGTACGTGCGCCTGGCCGGGCCGGACGTGGCCCAGCTCGTCGAGGACCTGGCCGCCCACGCCGGCACCGAGGCGGGTGCGCGGCCGGCCACGCTGCGTGCCGCGAGCGCCACCCGGGCCCTGGCGGCCGGGCGCACCTGCTACGACCACCTGGCCGGGCGGCTCGGGGTGACGATCACCGACGCGCTTCTCGCGCGCCGTCTGCTGCGCCAGGACACCGGTTTCGCGGTCAGTGACGCCGGGCTGTCATGGTTCGCCACCGAGCTGGGGGTCTGTTTGCCGGTCGGCGGGCGCCGCCCGCTGGCCCGGCCCTGCCTGGACTGGACCGAGCGCCGCCACCACCTGGCCGGCACCGCCGGGGCCCTGTTGTGCGCGACCGCGCTGGAGCGTGGCTGGGTCGGCCGGATCGGCTCGGGACGCGCCCTGGCCGTCACCGCCGCGGGGCGGGAGGCCCTGGCCCGCCTGCTGGGCGTCACCGGCCTGGCGGAGACCGCCCTCTAGGATCGGCGCAGGCGGTGGGTGAGGCTGGTGTGGCGGCGTCCGGCGCCGCGGGTGCGCACCGCCTGGGCCAGCGCGCGGCGGGAGCCGACGATGACGACGAGCTTCTTGGCCCGGGTGATCGCGGTGTAGATCAGGTTGCGCTGGAGCATCATCCACGCGCTGGTGGCCAGCGGGATCACCACCGCCGGGTACTCGCTGCCCTGGGAGCGGTGGATCGACACCGCGTAGGCGTGGGCCAGCTCGTCCAGCTCGTCGAAGGCGTACTCGACGTTCTCCTCCTCGTCGGTCAGCACGGTCAGCTTGTGCTCGTCGGGTTTGATGTCGACGACCAGGCCCACGGTGCCGTTGAACACCCCGGCGGCGCCCTTTTCGTAGTTGTTGCGCAGCTGGGTGACCTTGTCGCCGACCCGGAAGACCCGCCCGCCGTAGCGGCGCTCGGGCATGCCCTCGCGCGAGGGGGTCAGCGCCTCCTGCAGCGCGTGGTTGAGGTTGCCCGCCCCGGCCGCGCCCCGGTGCATCGGGGCCAGCACCTGCACGTCGCGGCGCGGGTTGAGGCCGAACCTGCGCGGGATGCGGTTGGCGACCACGTCCACGGTCAGCGCCGCGATCTCCTCGGGTTCCTCGCACGGGAACAGGAAGAAGTCGCTCATGCCCTCCAGGGCCGGGTGCAGGCCGGTGTTGACCCGGTGGGCGTTGACGACGACCCCCGACTCCTGGGCCTGGCGGAAGATGTGGGTCAGCCGTACCCGGGGGATCTCCTCCTCGGCGGCCAGCAGATCGCGCAGCACCTCGCCGGCGCCGACCGAGGGCAGCTGGTCGACGTCGCCCACGAAAAGCAGGTGCGTGCCCGGGGCGATGGCCTTGACCAGCTTGTTGGCCAGCAGCAGGTCCAGCATCGAGGCCTCGTCGATCACGACCAGGTCGGCGTCCAGAGGGTTGTCGCGATCGAAGGTGGCGTCCCCGCCGGGGCGTAGCTGCAGCAGCCGGTGCACGGTGGTGGCCTCATGACCGGTCAGCTCCGCCAGGCGCTTGGCCGCCCTGCCGGTGGGGGCGGCCAGGATCACCTTGGCCTTCTTGGCCCGGGCCAGGGTGACGATGGAACGCACGGTGAAACTCTTGCCGCAGCCCGGGCCTCCGGTCAGCACCGCGACCTTCTGCGTCAGCGCCAGCCGCACCGAGTGGGCCTGTTCCTCGGCCAGGTCGGCGCCGGTCTGGGTGCGCAGCCATTTGAGCGCGAGGTCCCAGTCGACGGAGCCGAAGACCCCCAGCCGGTCGTGTTCGCAGGCCAGCAGGGTGCGCAGGGCGCCTGCCAGGGACAGTTCGGCGCGGTGGAAGGGCACCAGGTAGACGGCGGGGACGGTGCCGTCGCCGACCGGGATGTCCTCGGCGACCACGCCTTCTTCGGCGATGAGTTCCTGCAGGCAGCGCGTGGTCAGCTCGGCGGCGACCTCCAGGATCTTCACCGCGTCGGCGACGAGGTTGGGCGCCGGAAGGTAGCAGTGGCCGTCGTCGGCGGCCTGGGAAAGGGTGTAGCGCAGGCCCGCCTTGACGCGTTCGGGGCTGTCGTGAGGGATGCCCACGGCCTGGGCGATGGTGTCGGCGGTCTTGAAACCGATGCCCCACACGTCGTCGGCCAGCCGGTAGGGCTCGCTTTTGACGACGGTGATGGAGTTGTCGCCGTACTGCTTGAAGATGCGGACCGCGATCGAGGTGGACACTCCGACCCCCTGCAGGAAGATCATCACCTCTTTGATGATCTTCTGTTCCTCCCAGGCGACGCCGATCATCTTGGTCCGCTTGGGGCCGAGGCCGGGGACCTCGACGAGCCGCTCGGGGGTGGTCTCGATGACCTCCAGGGTCTCGACGCCGAAGTGCTCGACGATCCGGTCGGCCATCCTCGGCCCGATGCCCTTGATCAGCCCGGAGCCCAGGTAGCGGCGGATGCCCTGCACGGTGGCGGGCAGCACGGTGGCATACGACCACACCTCGAACTGCTTGCCGTACTTGGGGTGGGAGGTCCAGCGCCCGGTCAGCCGCAGTGACTCGCCGGGCTGGGCTCCCAGCAGCGGCCCGACCACGGTCAGCAGGTCGCCGGAGCGGTCTGTGGCCACCCTGGCGATGGTGTAGCCGCTCTCCTCGTTGGCGTAGGTGATGCGTTCAAGGACGCACGACAAATTCGTAACAAGTTTTTCTGGGCCCCCCGGAGGGACCTCACGCACCGAACCCACCCGAGGAGTCTAGGACCTTCGCTCTATCATCGACTCATGACCACCGCTCCCCTCCTCTCTTCCGTAGCGGGCATCACGCGAGCTGAATCGCTAGCATCAGCGGGTCGCCTCCTCGCCCTCGCCAGAGCCGAACGCGACTCCCTGAGCCCCCGCACAGCAGCCGAACGCGCCCACCGGCCTGGCGGCCTCTCCGTCGACGACCTCGAAATCATGATCGTCGCCCAGCGTAGGCGCGCGAAAGTTGCCGCCTGACGCTAGCAATCATGCTGGCGTCACTACCCAAGCCGCCGCTTCCGGTCCTTCTGCTCCTGCACTGTCCGCTTCGCCTCAGCCTGACGTTGGGGCGAAGCTCTTTTTTTCCCCTCCGAGATATGCCGTGCGTCTGTCGTCCATGAATCCGCCAGCGACGCGTAGGCGTTGTACGGCCTCCACCACGGGCACCCCTTGCAGTAGCACCGCGCCGGAGCGCAGTACCGGCCCGCGCCAGGCTCCGCCCCCCCAGCTATCGCGGCCGGGGTGTGCTCCGCGCAGCGCCACCCCTGCGAGAACAACCTCGCAGGGGTGGCGCCACACCGACGCTCCTCTGCGCCGATCCAGTGGAAGCAGAGCTTCACTATCACCCCAGCCAGGTCAGCGCGGCCGCGTTGATGGCCAGGTGGATGGTGTTATCGACCACGATGAGCAGAGCCGTCGCCAGCCCGCCCGGCACCTCGGCCGCGAAACCCTGATTGCCGGAGGCGTTCTTCCGGGGGGTTCGGAAGGCGCGGGGAGCGATGAGGTTCTTCGCCCAGATCACGTACTTCGCGGCGCGATAGTGGTCCAGGACGATGTGTGTCCCGCCGATGACCAGCAGCGCCCACGGCGACCGCGTGATCAGCAGAAACGGCAGTGAATACGTCAGGCCGTGCGCGATGGCTGGCCACCACTTCTTGACCTTCTCCGTCGCCATCCAGTGCGACTGGAGCACGTAGTCGCCCACCAGGTGAGCGATGAACGCTTCAGCCAGCATCACGCCACCGCCAAGCCGAGAACGGCCAGGGTGACCGCGAAACGCATACCGCGACTGGTTACGCTCATGCCTTCCTCCTTGGGTTGTTGGGAGATTACGCCAGCGAAACTGCTAGCGGTTATGGCAGTCGTGTCCGCACCACTCGTCCTGACAGCCGGAGCAGCGCTCCTCAGTGCATGGCACTGACAGCACCTCCTCCGCAGGCACCGACTCGTCATACTCCAGCCTCTTGGTGATCATCCTGATCGGTCCTCTCGGTTGGGTTGGTTGGAACGATGGGCAAAGGAAGCATTCGTAAGGCGACGACAGTCGACGCGAGCAGCACTAGGCCGCCGACCTCGCCCCACGTGAACATCGCGAACAGCCCCGTATGGAACAACACCAAGACCGCCCCGACCGGACGGCCGACCAGTACCACCACCGCCACAGCCACCACGACAACGACCGGCGCCACCAGCCCCGACCCCGGCGACGGGCGGCACACCGTAGCCGTCACCAGCACGGCCGCCAGCCACAGCGTCGGAACCACCGCCCACCACATCTCACGGATGGCCCGCCGGGCTGCGTGAGTCGAAACGGTCGTCATCGAATCCCCTCTAAGCGTTGATCAGGTGGAAGATGTCATTCTTCTGCCGAACGACCCCCGCCTTCGTGAGCGCCCGCGCGGCCGCGGGGATCTCGCCGAGCTTCACCCCGGTCAGCTGCCTGCTCACGGCCTGACACAGCGTGCCGAGATCCTTCGGCCCGGCCTTCAGCATCTGCTCGACAGCCGCCTCCACATCCGCTGACGTCCAGTCGCCGCCCAGCGACGCCGGCCGCTGCGTCGTCTCGACCTGGCGGCCACGACGGCGCAGCTCCTGGTATTCCTCGCGGAAGCCGAGCGTCATCTCATCGATCACACCCACCGCCGGACGATTGGCGACCTCGTACAGGTCGCGGAACGTCAACGACCGCCACTTCGCGCCAGGCCGGGCATCGACGCCCTTGATGTAGCCCAGACCGTGCGTTTTGTTCGTGGTGCCCTGGAAGAACTCCGGCAGCTTCGACGGATCCGCCTTTAGGCCGACCATGCCGTGATCCACCGACGAGCCGGTGCGGAACGCCGCGACGCTGCCACCCGACACGAGGTTCGACCGCAACGCGTTCGACGCCTTCGTGCCGCCGAACTCCTCCAGGCCGAGGTTCTGCAGGAACACATCCACCGCGCCGCCCGGCTTACGCCACGTCTTCACGGCGTTCGCCAGGACATCGGTGGCCTGCTTGCCGTAGTCGGGGTGCTTGACCAGCATCGGCAGCTCCTCGATCGCGAAATACAGCAGGCTCATCCCGCCAAGGTCGGGGTCGCCGGGGATGAGGAACGGCTTGCCGGTGCGCTCACGGCCCTTGTCGTCGACCCACTTGGCGTGCGCGATGTAGTGCGCGCGGCGGCCCATCACATAGTCGTACGCCTGGATCTCCTCCCACACCGCGTCCACGCCCTCGCGGGTAACGTGCGTGAGGCCGTTCCACTCGGGCTGCGATGACCCGTCCTGGTTGTCGAGCAGGATCACCCCCACGTGCTCGGTCTGATGCGCCACAGCGATCTTCAACGCGCCGAACGCGGACTTCCCGGCGCCGGTGCCCCCGGCGTTGATGCCCATCTGCGCGCCGCCCGTCGTCGTCCAAAACGACCAGTGGACCGGCTTGACGTCGAAGAACGTGCCGCACCGGAACAAGCCGGTCTCCCAGTCGACGGCAGGCATCTCGTCCTCGAAATACCTCGCCTCCATCAGGTTGTCGCCCCGGTCGATGATCGTCAGCCGGGCACCGGAGTAGTCGCCGTCGCGGGCATCCTCCACGGCGATCTGGTCCAAGGCTTTCTTCCGCCCCGACGCGATGACGCCCCTCTGCTGCATCAGCAGATGCGTCTGCGTCTTGCCCGGCACGCCCACGATGTCAGCAGCGAACCCGGACGGCACCGGCTCGACCGCCCCCAGCCGGGTCCCGCTGTAGGCGGCGTGGTTCGGCTCGACGGTCGCCGCCCACCACTGCTGTACCTCTTCGGCCAGCGTCTCTTCCACGGGCGTGTCATCTTCCACAGGCTTCTCCTCGGGTTGGTCAACCGGCCCCTGGGTGAGAGCCGGTGCAGACTTGTCGGTGCGGTGCATCGCCACCCACCGCGCCCACCAGTACGGCATCGAGCAGGCCAGGCCCGGCACCCACAGCAGCAGCGCGGGCCAGCCGTACGGCCCGGCCACCGTGGTCAGCAGCAGCCACACCGTCCCGGCCGCCAGCGGGATCAGTGGCGCCTTCTGCCCGCGACGAGTGCAGCGCACCAGCACCACGGCGAACACCGCGGCGGCCAGGACGACGGCGAGCTTCCAGCCCAGCCAGGCGTGGCAGGCCACGGCGGCGAGCTGCGCGGCGGCCAGCCACACCACCGGCCAGACGAACGCGACCTTGGCCTGCTCGTGGTGCCTGGCGCGTCGCCAGACGCGGCGCGTGACACTCGGGATCGGGCGAGGGGCGGTGGCGGGGCCGGTGGTGTGGCTGGCCATGAGGGGACTCCTTCGGTCAGGGCCGGTCGAGGGGTTAGCTGGAGGCGACGGCGGCCGCGCGGTCCGCGAGCTGCTGGGCGACGTTCTGCGCCTGGACGAGCAGGTCCTGCAGGGTGGCGGTGTCGCCGATCAGGTCGGAGTGGTCGGCCAGGACGTCGCTCATCGATCCGGCGAGCGACTGGGAGGAGTTGATGAGGTCCTGCAGCTCGGCCGCCATGTCGGCGTGAGCCTGGGAGTAGCTGGTCAGGCCGCTGGCCTCGCTCTGAGCCATGGTGGTACTTCCTTCCGTGGTGGTGTCCGGCGTCGCGCCGGGGTCGGGGGTGGTGCTGGGGGGTTGAGGGGCGGCCGGGTCCTGCTCGGGTTCGGCCTGCTCTGATGCTTGCGGTTGCGCTGGCGTCTCGGGCTGGCCGGGCGCGGGGTCGGCCGGGGCGGGCTTCTCCGGAGAAGCGGGGGTGACCTCCACTGCCTCAACCTCGACGGCGTCCCGGTACGACTGGTACTCGCGGCGGGCGCCGCGCGTAGCCTCCCGCGCCACGCGACCGGCCGCGCCGATCGTCACGGCCGCCCCGTACACGGCGCCGCCAGCGGTGACGAGCGTCACGCCGAGGGTTTCCAGGACGAACGACAGGACGCGGGCACGGCGGGTGCCGCGCTTACGGAGCTTCTTCTGTGCCCGGTCGTAGACAGTGCGGGTCCGGGCGTACCCGGCGCGGAACTCCTGCCGGGTCTGCCGGGCGCCGGCCTTCCACGCGCCCCGGGCGGCGGCGCGGTAGACCGGCCGCCGCCGCACCGTGATGGTCGCGCCCGTGATGAGACCGGCGAGGACCAGGGCGAAGATGACGGCGCTCATTGGATCTTCGCCTTGATCGTGTCAGTGGTGCCGTTGAACTGCTCGTTGATGTACTTCATGGTCTCGTCGCCGGTCATCAGCACGGCGACGAGCAGGCAGGCCAGCAGGAACATGCTCCACTGCTCGGGGTCGTCCATCTTGCCGTCCCACATTCCGATCGCGACGACGAAGGCCGCGACCACGAGGCCGAGCAGCGCGACAACGCCGACCGCCACCTTGGGCAGGCCGAACCCGGTGAGCAGGTCGACCAGCCACACAGTCAGCGGGATCAGGCCGAGCCCGGCGACCAGCTTGAGCCCGCCCGCGACGAACCCGGGCCACTTCTTCTTGGTCTTCTTCTTGCTGAGCAGCAGGGCGGGCGTCAGGAACAGCGCCACGAGCACCAGGCCGCCGAGGATTTCCAACATGAGGGGATGACCTTTCTTCAGGCGAGGATGAAACCGACCAGGACGACCACGCCCGCTATCAGCGCGGTTGCGGCCAGCAGGCTCGGGTAGCGAATGATCAGGAACAGGGTTTGACCGACGACGTTGACCGTGATCACGGGGATGCCGTACAGGGCGTAGGGCACCCGCAGAATCAGCGCTTCTCGGATGTAGGGCGGCGGTTCGATCAGGTACTGGCGGACCAGCGTCAGGATCGACGCGGGCTGCTTGGCCAGCAGCGTCTCGCCCACCACGGCGTCGCTGAATCCCTGCTTGACGCGGGGCACCAGCTCACGCCGGGCCAGGACGACGAGCTGCATGCCGGGTGACACCTGATCGGCGGGTACCTCGGCGGGCGGCTCAGCCGGTGGGTTCTCTCCGCCGAACTGGCCGACGACGACGTTGTCCGCCTCGTCGTCCTGGGGCAGTGCGATCTCATACACGGCTACGGCCTCCCTTCTGCGCGTTCAGGTAGTCGAGGTGCTTTTTGTTGAGGTCGGCGGCGACGGCCCCCATCTGCTCGGCCAGGTGCAGGCCGTCCGCATGGGCTTTCGCCGGGTCACGTTTGGCGAGGTACTTCAGCTCGGAGGCGACCCAGCACGCGGCCCACCACATGCGGCGCACGCCGTTGCGCTCGCTGTTGATCCGGTCAGTGTGGAAGACCTTCCGCTCCTCCGGGCCGGTCTTCCGCTCCTCCGGGCCGGTGCGTTCCCTCGCCACCCGAAAACTCCTTCTAGTTACTGGCTGTGATGTTTGGTAGGCTGCGCCTCGCGCGGGCGCATGCGCGGGCGTGCGCGCTGCGCAGCGCGGGCGCGCGTTGGGCCGTCCGCAGTGGCCCTGGTCAGGGCCGTGTGGGTGACGGACCACCCCGGCAGCCAAGTCACGGAACGTCACCTTCCGGGGCTTCCTCGAACAGAACCTCGATCTCGGCGTCCCAGTCGATCCGGGACTCTTCGGCGCCGGGCGGGACGAGTTTGAACGTCTCCTCCAAGTAGGCGCGGACGTTGTCGGTCGGTACGCGGAACGTCAGCGGGTCCTCGGGGTTCCATCGCAGCGTCCACAGCGTCCACATCGGGCCTCCGGACGGTTGAACCTTCAGGTCCTCACAGGCGGCCGGCTGCTCCAGGCCCTGCAAGAGGACGTCGCGGGGCACGTCCAGGGAGACGACGCCGCCGCTGACGTGGATCCGCACGAACCACGGGTCGGCCGGGTTGTAGTGCAGCCACGCGGTGAAGGAGGTGACGTCGGTGTCGGCCTGCCAGATCGGCGTGCACATGCTGAGCTGGGCGAGGTTCATGTCGTGTCCTTCGCGGTGTCGTGTCATGTCGTGTCCGGCGCGGCGCCGCCTGTCGTGTCGTCTGCCGCCTGTCGTGTCGTGTCACCGGGCGACAGGAGCCCTTCCTTCTTGGCGCGCTCGATGTCGCGCTGCACCGTCCGCATGGACACGCCAAGCTGCCTGGCGATGTCGCCCTGCTGCGGTGTCGGCTGTCGCGTCAGCAACCGCGCCACCTTCGCGACACGCTGGGCGTTGTCGCCTCCGGTGTCGCCCTGTCGTGTCCGGGCTGTCGTGCTGTCGTGTCGCCTCCGGGTGGCGGCGACAGTGCGGCGCGGCGGGCGCGGCTGTCGCCCCCGCTTGTCGCCTCCGGATGTCGTGTCGCCTGTCGTGTCCGATGTCGTGTCCGAAGGCGACACTGGAGGTGTCGTGTCACCCCGCCCCGCACCATTCACGTCAGCTGAACCGATAGCAGGAAGCGGAGCGAAAACCGGACTGCGGCCGTTGGCGAAGTTCTCCAAGACCGCCACCGCGGCCGCACCCGCACGGTCGCGCTCGGCCCGCGCAGCCGCGTCGTCGACGAGCTGCTGCCAGAACGAGCGCGGCTGCAGCTCGGTCAGTGCGGACGTGTTGTAGAGCGCGCCGATCTGGGCAAGCATCCGCTGCTGCATCGCCAGGTCCTGCACCAGGCCGGTGTGTTCGACCGCGCGGTCCATCGCCTTGTCGAGCTTGGTCAGCGCGCCGCGCTGCTTGCGGTCGGAGGCGCCGGCCTCGCGCAGCGCCCTCGCCCGCTTCGCCGCCAACGCGACCCGGGTGAGACGACGGTGGGCGTCGACCTCGGACGCGGTACGGGTAGAGGACTCGGCCAGGCCGACCCGGACCAGCACCCGCTCAGGGGTGAGACGCCAGTTGATCCGGGTGCGGCCCGTGAGCCGCTGCCGCTCAATCGACATGCCGCGCTCCCACAGCCACGCCGCGACCAGCGGAGCAGCCATGCGGAAGATCGCTTCGGCGAAGCTGCGCGCGTCCATCGCCGACAGCGCCGCCGACAGGCCGGTCAGCGCCCACACGGCCAGGCCGTCAACACCGGCCTTGTGGTTCTCCCTCATGTTCCGGCGAGCCCGCACAGCGCTGGTCACCATGGCGACCTCGACGAACGCGAACAGGCCGACCTGCAACAGCCCGTCGAAGCCGAGCACGTCACCGGAGAACCGCCACATGCCCTGCGCCGAGACGCCCGTCGCGATGCTCGCGGCCACGATGGTGAGGATGTCCTCGGCGGGCCGGGGGGCGATCCAGCGGCGCGCCACGCGGACGATCCCGCCCAGGAGCTTGCGGCCGACGAGGTAGGTCAAGCCCAGCACCAGCACCGCGACGCCGGCGATGACGGCCGAGCTGATCGGGTTGTCGGTGACGTACTCGAACACGGGGGTGATGTTCATCAGGCGGCGGTTTCCTCGTTCTCGCTAGCAGATTCGCTAGCGTCATTGCGGATCATGTCGGCGCGGACCCAGGGCGCAAGTCCGGCCCGGATGCCGTGCGGCTTGAGTTTCTTCGACGCCAGGTCGGCTTCCTCAGCTAGCGCCGCCTCCTGGCATTCGGCGCGAACCGGGCAGCCGAAGCAGCGGGCGGCGGCGGCCTGCTCGTAGGCGCGTCGCTTGGTGGCGGCGTTGCCGCCCGGCTCCTTTTCGGGGAACCAGTGGCCCGGGTCGGCTCCGGGGCGGGTACACAGGCCCTTCTCGGTGATCTGGTCAGCGAGGAAGCGGAGACGCGGGGCAAGGCTCCGCCTGAGACGGTTCTTTCGTGTCATACTCTCCATCGCGGGCCTTTCATGGTCGGTCTCCTCACTGATTGGGTTGGTTGGGAGTCGGCGGCCTCCGGTGCGGGTTGGGTACCCACAGCAGTCCGGGGGTCGCTTTTTTTCATACCCAGCTACGATCAGTTGTTTAAATAACTGGCCTACTTGGGAGCAGCATGCAACAGATCACGAGCACTTGTCAATCGCACTTATGAGAGCATGCGATCACAAGACGACAAGCGACAGGAGGAGCGACGTGGCCCCCGTGCGCTACCGCCAAATCGCGGACGAGCTCCGCGACCTCATCGCGACCGGCGCCTACCCACCCGGCTCCACCCTCCCGAGCCAGGCCGAACTGCTGGCCACGTTTAACACGTCGACCGCCACCCTGGCCTCCGCCACCCGAATCCTCTCCGACGAGGGATTGATCAGCCGCAACGTCGTCCGAGGACGCCTAGTCGTCCAAGACCTGCGGCCCGTCTACGTCGACCTCGCCTTGGCCATCCCACCCGGCAACGGCCAAGGCCCGTGGCAGACCGCATGCCAACGCGCCGGGCGCACTGGCACCATGCACGCGACCTCCGTCACCCGCGTCCCCGCAGACCGCGACGTCGCCCAAGCCCTGCAGATCAGCATCGGCACGACCGTCGTCCGCCGTGACCGGCGCGCGGCCCTGGACGACCAGGACGTCATGCTCGACACCGCGTACTACCCGCTCGCCGTGGTGGAGGACACCCCCGTGGCCGGCACTAGTACGGTCGTCGGCGGCGTCTGGGCTGCGCTCATCGCCGCGGGCATTCTCGATCCTGTGACGGCGCGGGTCCGGGAACTCATCGGCTCCCGGACGGCAACGAAAGACGAGGTGGAGGCGCTGCGGCTACGGGCAGGGGCGTCGGTCCTGACCGCCGAGCGAGTCACCCGCGATGGCGAGGCCCGGCCAGTCGAGCTGCTGCACCGGGTGGCGAACGAGCGGCGGGTGCGGTTCAAGGCGGACAACATGCCCCTCACCCAACTCCCCTAAGAACTGGACAGTACGGCTCGCGCGCCGCGAGCCGTACTGGACGTATTGCCTGCTCAGCGTGCGATCATGCGCCCATGACGATCTTCGCAGCAGACCGGTTTCCTACTGGCACCACCGCGATCCGGCGCGACACCTACGCCGGCAGAGTGTTGACGGCCATGCCCCACCGGGTCATCCATGACACTGGCGGCGAAATCGCCTTGGCCTGCTGGCCAGGCGTTCAAAGTCTCGTTCCAACCACATGGATCGACTGGCTGCAAACCGGTAACCCCGCATCACGTGATGCAGCGCTACGCGCCTACGCCGCGCGGCAGTGGGAGTTGGGCCGCTGGACATGGCGAGACACCATCTGGCTTTCGATCACCACCCAGGGCGCGTTCTTCAGCGTCAACCTGTACTTCAACGCAGAGCATCACAGCCTGGACCGCTGGTACGTCAATTTTCAACGCCCCTGCCAGCGCACCACCGAGGGAATCGACACTTTCGACCTGGCCCTCGATCTGGTCGTGGAACCCGACCTATCGCGGTGGACCTGGAAAGATCAGGGCGAATACGACCAGAGCCGGAGAATGGGCATCATCACCGACGCCGAGCACCGCGGCGTGCAGGCCGCCCGCGCCGAGGTGGTAGCGATGATCGAGAGCCGCCACGGAGTGTTCGGGGCCAACTGGCCTGAGTGGCGAGCGGATCCCTCCTGGCCGGTCCCGATTCTTCCCGCTGAGGCGATGGGGCAATCGTGTATGGTTTCGGCCGCATCCGGGGCATAGCAAAGGCCCCCGGCACTCCAGCCGGGGGCCTTCGCTCTGGAAACGCTGGGCTACCGGCGTGCTCGATCGCACTGCCCGTCGGCAACCCATGCGTACACGCGAGGAATGCCTTCGTCGATCGGCACGGTGGCTTTCCAGCCGAGATCCCGCTCGGCGGCCGCGACATCCAGGACGCTGCGCTGCAGCTCCCCGGCCCGCGAGGCAGCGAAGACGGGCTCGATGTCGCGGCCAGCGCTCCGGCAGACGTGCTCGACCAGCTGCAGGACACTCGTCTCGCGGCCGGTGCCGATGTTCCACACCCCGCCACGAGCGTGGTCCCCCGCGGCGAGGAAAGCAGCGACCGCGTCGGCCACGTACACGTAGTCGCGGGTCGCCTTGCCGTCGCCGAAGATAGTGGGTCGCTCATCAGCGAAGATGCGTCCGCAGAAGATCCCGATGACTCCGGCCTCGCCCGCAGGGTCCTGGCGGGGACCGTAGATGTTACCCATCCGCAGCGCGGCATGCTGGGTGCCGTGCAGACGGTTGAACAGGGCGAGGTACTGCTCAGCGCAGTACTTCGCCGTCCCGTAGGGAGCCTCGGGCTCCGGAAGGGTCTGCTCAGGCGAGGGCAGAGGGGCGTTCTGCCCGTACAGGGCACCCCCGGTGGAGGCGTACACCAGCCGGGCGCCGACCGTACGCGCGGCCTCCAGCAGGTTGATGGTGCCGCTGATGTTCACGGCGGCGTCGTGGGCCGGATCGGCGACCGACGTCCGCACGTCGATCTGCGCGGCCAGGTGGAAGATCACCTCAGGGTGGGTGTCAGCGACCACGGACGTGATCGCGTCGGCGTTGGTGATGTCCATCGTCCGCAGGTCGACGTCTGCGGGCAGACGAGCGGTGCGGCCTCGGGACAGGTTGTCTACGACGGTGACCGTGTCGCCGCGATCGAGGAGGGCGTCGACGATATGGGAGCCGATGAATCCGGCACCGCCAGTGACGATTGCATGCATGGTTGGCAGCCTAGGGGTGATCGGAGGGGAAGCCGGGGGAATCACATCAGATGGTGAGGTCGGCGGCGCAGCGGAACCCGCCCGCCCACGTGCTGTAGGCGGCATCGCCCGCGATGCGTTCGGTGGTTCGCACCTGGAACTGCAAGTGCATCCATCCGCCTCCACGGACGGTTACAGAGCGTCCGTGAGCGTGGTGCAGGATCGGGTCCACGTCCACGGCCACGTCGTACGGTTGGTAGGTGCTAGCGGTCCACTCGGCGACGTTTCCGGCCATGTCGGCGAGCCCGAAGGGCGAGTCGCCACGGGGTGAGAAGGCACCGACCGGAGTAGTGCCAGGTTGCTCACCGTGGCGGTCACGGTAGTCCTTCCACCACCGCCGCCAGTCGTCCAAGTCGGCGATCGGCCGGCCAGCCCAGTGCTCGGCACAGTTGACGCGTAAGGCGTCGAACGTCTCTCCCCAGGGCCAGGGCCGCCAGTGAGGACCGTGCGCCGCGTACTCCCATTCGATCTCGGTGGGCAGGCGTTTGCCCGCCCACGCGCAGTACGCCTCAGCGTCGCGGCGCACGATGTGGACCACCGGGTGCTGCCAGCGGCCAGCGAGGTTGCTAGCGTGACCGGTCGGGTGGCGCCAGCTCGCACCGGGACGCTCCTCCCAGTAGTTGGCGCCGTAAACCAGGCCGAAACCCCGCTCCTCGGCTGCGGTGACGTACCCGCTGACTTCGACGAACTGCGCGAAGAGCCGGTTGGTGACGGGGTGGCGATCCAGGAAGAACGGCTGCACCTGCCGCAGATGCTGGGGGGTTTCGTCGGCGAACCACTGGCGCGGATACGCCTGCGCTCCGACGAGCCAGTCCAGATGTTCCGGTGGCGCTCCAATGAGCACCTGCCCGCCGGGGATGGCCACCATGCCCGGCGGGGGGTTGTAGGACGTCATGTCAGCCCCCTGCCATCGCGGGTAGAAACAGGATCTCGCTGTCGGGCAGCACCAGGGCGTTCAGGCCGCCCAGGTCGCGGATGTCGTGCCCGTCGACGTAGACGTTGATCCAGCTCGCCAACCGGTCCGGTCCGCTGAGGACTCGCGGGCCGAACTCGGGGTAGGTTTCCACGAGCCAGGTAACGGCTTCGCCTACTGTCGTTGCGTCGCACCGCAGAGCTTCGGGTTCGATTCCGGCGGCGGTGCGCCAGCCGGCCGGGATCACAACCATGGGCATGCCGGTCAGCCGATGTACGTGGTGCGGGCCCAGGCAACGGTGCGCTCGATGCCCTCCGACAACGACACCTGCGGCTCCCAGCCCAGGAGCTCGTGGGCGCGGGTGATATCCAGGCAGCGTCGAGCGGACTCCTGGTCGCGTCCGGCGGTGACCTCGATGGCGCTGGTGCCGACCGCCTTGACGATCAGCTCGGCGAGTTCGCGGATGCTGACCTCTTCGGACGAGCTGAGGTTGATGGGGCCGATCACAGGGGAGTCGAGCATCGCGACCAGCCCGGCGACGAAGTCATCGACGTAGCAGAACGTCCGAGTCTGGGTGCCGCCGCCCTGCAGCGTCAGCGTCTGCCCGAGCATGGCCTTGGCGATGAAGTTCGCGACCACCCCCGGGTGGGTGGAGCTCATGCCGGGGCCGTAGATGTTGGCGGGGCGAACTACTCCGACGTTCAGCCCGTACTGGCTCAGGTAAGCGGCCACGGCGGCTTCAGCGAACCGTTTGCCCTCGGTGTAGGGCGAAAGCGGCCCGCCAGGGTCGACGTTGCCCCGGTAGGTCTCTCGCTGCGGGTGCTCCAGCGGGTCGCCGTAGACGTCTCCAGTGGACACCAGCACGAATCGTGCACCGTGGCGCTTGGCCACCTCCAGCGCGTTGATCGTGCCCGCCGAGTTGGCGCGGAGCGTATCGATGGGGCGCCGCTGGATCGCGGCCAGCCCGTTGGGTGTCGCCATGTGCACGACGGCGTCCACGTAGTCGGACACGATGAACGGCTCGGTGACGTCGTGGCGCAGCAGCACGAACCTGTCGACCATGCGCAGGTCGTCGACCGCGGGCAGGTGGCCAGCCGACAGGTTGTCGAGCGCGGTGACGCGGTCACCGCGTTCGAGTAGCGTCTCGCACAGGCGGGACCCGATGAATCCTGCTCCGCCGGTAACCAGGACATGCCTCATGACATTTCCTCCCTTGATGGACCTGGGCTGAGATGGGCGGCGCCCCGTCTGAGGACCAGAGGCGGGGCGCCGCCACGACCGCTGTTTGAGGACACCTCCGCTAGATGTCGTGCGGTCGCATTTGCTAGTGAACGCTCGGCGTTGGTGGCCGAGAAGAGGTCAACCGATGCTTTGAGTTGCTTTCTAGTTGCCTACCGTTGCTTTTTATCGGCATGATCCTTGGCATCTCGCTGGCCAAGAACGAAACTGGGACTACACCCTCGGGGCAGGAGGGAGATCGCATGAATGCCGTAGTGGATCGTCATCCGCTCACCGTGCTGCTCGACCGCAACCACTGGACTGCGGCGTCGTTCCTGAAACGGGTCTCCGCCCGTCACCGCGCCTCGGGAGGCAATGCAATTGCCACACGAAAAGAGAAAGTCTCCCGCTGGACTTCAGGACAGGCCGTGCCGAGGACAACCGTGCAGATCGCGATGGCCGACGTGTTCGGCGTCGACCGAGCGGAGGTCCATCGCCGTGGTTGGCCAGACTGGTTATTACTGGCTTTTTCCGACGATGACACCATTTTGGAATCTCCGTGGACTCCACTGGGTACCGTGAAAGCGTTGGACAACGTGGGGGGACCAGTGGATCGACGGGGTTTCCTGATCGCATCGACAAGCACACTCGCTGCCATGCTTACCCAATGGGCCGCTGCCCCGTCAGCTACCGCCAGCACATCCGGCCGCCGCATTGGTCAGCAGGTCATCACCCTGTTCGACACCCGGCTGGACGCTTTGCGTCATCTGGACGATCAAGTCGGCTCTCTTCAGACGTACGACGCCGCGACCGCCGAACTGCGCCTGATCACGAATATTCTGCGGGACTCCTCATATACCGAGGTCATCGGCCGCGACCTGTACGCCTTAGCGGCTGAGGCGTCACGCCTGGCCGGATGGTGTGCTTACGACGCTGGGCATAACGCAGAGGCCGAGAGGCAGTTCTACGCCGCGATGCGGTCGTCGGCCAGCGCCGGCAACGACACCATCGGGGCCATCATCTTGGCATTCTGGGCTAACCTCCGCTACGCCATCGGTGACCCGAATGGTGCTCTCGGTCTCGTCAACGGCGCCCTGGCCTCGTCTCATAAGATCAACTCCCCGAGGGTGCTGGCCATACTCCACGCTCGGCAAGCACGCGCCCACTCCAAGGCCGGCGAGGCGACCGCAGCCTATCGGGCGGTCGATGCCGCACTCGCCATCTATGACCGCGCAGGCCCGTCCGCTGAGGATCTGCCCGCCATGTACTGGGTGTCGCTCGGCGAACTTCACCAGGTCGCGGGCAGTGCAGCACTGTCCTTGGGCGAGCCTCTGCGGGCACTACAGCACTTCGACGCCGCCGTGACGTCCGACGACCCATACGACACGGAGAAAGAAGCCCGGGGCACAGCGATCTATCTGGCGCGGCGGGCCGAAGCTCATCTCGCGCTCGGCGACGTCGACGCAGCCTTGGAGAGCGCCCACCAGGTTCTGGAGCACATGGGCGGAGTGGACTCCGCGCGGGGCTCCAGCACGCTGGCCGAGCTGCACGGTCAACTGCGCGCCCACGAGCACATTCCTGCTGTTCAGGAGTTCCTCGGGTCGACCGTGTAGCACCAGCGAAAACGCCCGCCCCCTCGAAGGGGGCGGGTATCGCACTATCGAAAGTGCTTGCGACAAGATAAGGCAATCACACCCCCTACCTGGGAGAGCCATGAAGCAGACCGACGAGCAGCTCCACCAGCTCCGCACTAACATCGTCCGCCTGTACGGCAACGGTAAAAGCATCCGCACCGTCGCCGATGAGGTCAGCCGCAGCTACGGATACGTCCGCAAGATTCTCGTCGATGCCAGGGTGACCCTCCGCCCGCGCGGCGGCCACCGGAAGGTCGCCCCAGCCCAGAAGTAAGCATCAGCAACCGGTGAAACACGAAGAACGCCCCATCCTCCCGAGGCGGGAGGATGGGGCGTTCTTCGTTCGACGTCTTGGCAGGTATGACCCGTCCTGGACGCTACAACAAGGTTGGCGCCTTGATTTGCTACCACCTTAGTCTGGATAGACGCGAGACCTTCCGCGTTATGGGAAAAATCAGCTCTCTCGCGGAGTCCCTACCGCTGCGACAGGGGCAGATCCGGCCGCGGCGTGTGCTTGGCCTTCCACCCGGCCAGCGCGGACAGGCCGGTGGGCAGCAGCGGCAAGGTGATCATCTCCACCCAGTCGGGCAGGAACGAGATCATCGACGGGTCGTCAGCGACCGTCTGCAGCACCGCCATACCAGCGATACCCGCCAGGTAGCTGACCAGTGTCATCGCCTTGACCTTGGCCTCAACCGGCTGCGTGTACGTGGGCTGGGGATCAGAGTGCATGTGCCCCTCCTCAAGGGACAGGCCCGCCACCACGGCGGGACGAATCAGAAGACGCCAGCAGTAGCGCTAGCGTCAGGTGAGCGCGGCCTCCCAGCACGCGGCGTCCCAGATCAGGTCGTCCGCACCCGAAGGGATCCTCTTGGCGTCCTTGAACGCCCGGATCTTCTCGATCAGGTCGACCTCGTCCTTGCCGTACGTGGTGCTGTGCAAGTTCGCGGGCTCGTACCCGCGAGCGAACAGCAGCCCCCGCAGCGTCTTGACGTGCCGGTGCTCATCACCGGGCTTGAGAACAGGCAGGTTCTTCACCAGGGCCTCCGTGGTCTTGGGCTTCTTCTGAACGACCGGAACGGGCTCAGGGTCACCATGCGATTTCGGGCGCGGGGCGCCCTTCTTGATCCAGGCGTACAGCGGGCCACCTGGGCAGCTCGTCGCGTAGCCGTCCCGGTGCCCCTTGATCTGGTTGCCCGCGTTGCCGCGCTCACGCAGGTACTCGATCGCGTCCCTGATGGCGTGCAGCAGGCCGTCGTTGGGCTCCGTGAACCCCAGGCTGCCGACGAGCGCGAGCACGGCGTAATGGCCGGTGTTCAGGCCGGCCCCGTTCGCGGCGGGCAGCGCGTACACGCCGCGGCCGACGAACACGCGGCGATGCGGACACGCGATGAGGCTGTAGCCGACGTCGATGTATGGCTGCTCGCGCGCACCCGCCATGTGCATCGACTGGATCTGCCGGACGAGCTTGCCGCACTCCTCGTGATCCTTGAGGATCGCCGGAGGCACGTGGCCGCCCGTGTAGTGGACCTTCACGCCGTCCGTGCCGGGAATCTTCGTATACGCCGCCGTAGGGGTCCTCGCCCCCCACGCGCGGCGACTGACGAGCTTGATGCTCATGCTGGTACCCGCCCTCCTCGTTTGATGTCCGATGTCCGCTCAACCCTGACCGTCGGCATCTCCACCTCCAGCGCCGTCCGCGGCCGCGGACGTGTTGTTGACGATCGATATGGTCCCGGCGAGCTGATGCTGATCCAGGTGCGTGGCCAACCCGTCCTCCACCCGGCGCACGCTGCGCTCCAGCCGATCCACCACATCCCTCAGCGAGCTGCCGTGGTTGGGCCGCAGCTCGGCCTCGATCTGCTGGAGCCGGTCGGGGAATCCAGGCCGATACGGCACGCCAGGACGGGCGGCCTCGCCATTCCAGTCGTCGAGAAAGTGCGATATCCGGCGCAGCCGGGCCAGCGTCCCGGCCGCCGCCTTCCAGATCAGCACGATCGCAGTACCGACAATCCCGATGATCACAAACCCGTCCACCCAAGTGATCCCGGTCACGCGACACCACCCCAAGGTTTCCGCCCGACGAACGCCCCCGCAGGCTTGCTGTCCCACATTGGCCTGGCCGGCTTCTGCAGGTTGTCGCGATACCAGTTCAGCGCCAGGCGGCGGCTTTCCACCCGCACGGGATCCAGCCTGGTCAGGCTCTTGATCGGCTCCAGCGGATCCGCGGGCGCGACCTTGTCCACGCCGACGTAGGCCAGCACGCCTTGGCGTACCTGCTGGGTCTCTGGCTCCATCCGCACCCGGTGCCGTTTAACCGACTCCACCCGCGCGAGCTGAGCCTGCAGCCGGACGGTGTCGCTGACGGCCGGCGTCCAGCAGGTCGGCAGGCCGTGCGTATCCTCCAGCACCGCCGCAGCGGCGGGATTGGCCAGCGACAGCACATCGTTCGGATCCGGGATCCACGGCTCGTGCAGCACGATGTCCAGGAGTGTGTCCATGTCGTCAGGGTCGACGCCGTACTCCGCGCACCGCCACTCCCACGTGGAGTGGGGGATGATGTGCATGTGGGCCACACCGTCCGGCCGTACCCGCGACACCCCCCACAGCGGCTCCGCGCCGTCGTGAGCGCCGCGCTGCTCGGGCCGTTCCCCGCCTGACTGAGTCAGACTGCTCGGGGTGTGAGCCAGCTCCGCGTCCCACACCGTCCAGATTTCCGCCACAGCGGCTACCCCCTATTCATTGGTTAGTGGCGGTGCGACCACCAGTAGAACCCTTTGCCGGACCACACTCCGCCGCCTGCTGACCAGGCGAAAGAGAAGCTGCTCTGGTTGGACAGGTCCTCGCACCAGTAGAAGTTCGCGGTGGTTGCGCCATCGCGGATCACCGCGACCGGCCCCATGTTGGACGCCATGGACGGCCCGTAGTTGATCGTCACGCCGCCGTAGTCCGGTGGGACCGTGCCTGACCCGGCGTGCACGGCGTCGTAGGGGTTGGCTGTGGCGGTGTCCCAGACCCGTCCGCGCAGGTAGAACCGGCCGGTGCCGTTGGTGTAGATGTACGTCTCGGTCGAGGCGAACCCATCGGTGTAGCCGTACTGGCCGTAGGACTGGGCGATGTCCAGACCCCCGCCGTAGCTTCCGGTGCCGGAGGCGTCCCGGATGCGCAGCCGGATCAGCCCGGCCGCTACCTGCAGCTCGGCGCGAGCCGTACCCCCGGAGTTCGTGCCCGAGGTGATGAACGTTGTGGTTTCGCCGGCGTAGAGGCCATCGACCGCGTACAGGCGGGCGTAGTTCGTGCTGCTGCCGCCCGGATAAAAGCGCAGGTCAAGTGTGGAGGAGTCCAGGATGAAGCGGCGGCCGGTCGCCGCGCTGCGCACGATGGATCCGGTGATGGTTTTGCCGTTGATGGCGTCAGCGTCGAGCTTGCCTGCGGTGATCGCGCCAGCCACGATCTTGTCGGCCGTGATGGCGTTCGCCGCGATGTGCGCCGCCTGGATCGCGCCAGCCACGATCTTGTCGGCCGTGATGGCGTTGGCCTGGATATGCCCGGCCTGGATCGCCAACGCCTGGATCAGGCTGGCCGTGATCGACCCGGCCACGATTTTCGCCTCGGCTGGGATCGACCCCGAGATGATGTGCTCGGCCCCGTCGATCACCTCGCCGATCATGTCGGTGTCGACCAGCGGGTGCGTCTGCGTCACCACCCGCGCGGACTCGCCCGAGACGTTGCCCGACCGGTCCAGCGCAACCAACCAGAACTCGCGGTCGGTGTTGTATGGCAGGCCCGGCACCACGGCGGTACCCGGCCGGTCCAGCCACTCCACCGCGGCGCCCTCGTCGTCGAGGTCGAGCGGGTCACGCATCATCACCAGCACCCGCGCAAAGTCCTTCGGCATGCCGGTGCCCGCAGACGTGAACCCGTCCCACGCCACCCGCACTACACCGAGCCGGGAGTCCACCACCGGAGTCGACGGCTCCGGTGGCGGCGTCTCATCGTCGGGGATGACGATCTCCGTCGACGCTGTGACCGCGCCCCGGACTCCGCCGTTGGTGGCCAGCACGCCGAACTGCCAGCGCGTCTTCGGCTCCAGCGGGCTGTAGGTGACGGTCGTGCTCTGCGTGGTCGCGAGGACCCGCGTCGCGCCGGTCCCCGGCGGGGAGATACCGATCAGCTCGTACCCGTCCACGTCCAGCGCGGTGCCGTTGACGTCGGTCGTCACCGGGCTCCAGCTCACGGTTATCTGACCGTGGGCATACCCCTCCTCGTCCAGGTACGCGGCCGGTGAGATGAGCAGCCCGGTCGGAGCGGCCGGTACCCGGTCGCTGCCCTCCGGAGTCGGATCGCTGCCGGACCCGCCGGAGGAGACACCGCCGGCCAGGATGCCCGCCGCCTGCCGGGCGAGCCGGATGTCGCGTTCGAGGAACCGGTCGTTCAGCGTCAGGTTGCCGCCGATGACGCCCGAGGCGTCGACCGTCAGGGTGATCTGCCGCACCCGCAGCGCGGTCATCACGCCCTGGTCGCCCGGCGCGCGAATGTAGTCACCTGGGGCGTAGTCGGCCAGCGGCAGGAACCGCGCCACGTACGGCGTGATCGACCGGGTGAGCTGCACCCGCTCCCCGGACGCGCGTTCCAGCGCGTGCTGCCCGAGGAGTTGCGCCGTACCAGTGTCGGACACCCCGCCCTGGCTCTGGTGGGTCTCCCACCGCCCCCACGGCATCGTCGCGGCGTGGTTGGTCACCTCAACACGGAGGCCCTCCTCCCCCATGATCAGGATCGCTGAGGCGGCGTCCTCCAGCGTGGCGTCGTCGGGCGCACTGTCGATGTCGCGGCCGAGCCGGAGCTCCACGGGGGCGGGCCCGCTGGCGCGGTCGGCGGCCAGGGCGGTGCCCTCGTTGTAGACGCGCAGCTCCCGGCCCTGCATGCACCAGTCGATGACGCCCTGCTCCGCGAGGTTGATCAGCAGGGCGAGCAGGTCGGTACCCGGCTCGACGCCGAGCGACAGCGTCATGGCCCACGGCTGGCCGGCCGAGTCGTGCGTCGCGGTGAAGTTCACCGTCAGCCCGGCCACCGCGCCGCGCCCCTTGCCCTCGTCGACCAGGGCCCGCAGGATCACACCCGGCTTCACCGCGGCGAACGGCCGCTTACCGTCCACCATGCCGAGCGCCGGATACAACACGACTTTCCTGAGCATCCAGGCGTAGCCGGGCATGTCGTAGGAGCAAGCTCCGGTCCGGTCGGCGTCGTCGCCGGACCGCTTGATCCGCAGGAAGCGGCCGTTCTCCGGCTCGATCCAGGCCCCGCCGAGCACGGAGTACTCCATCGCGATCTCGCACGGCTGCGCGAGCAGGTCGGCGCCGGGTGCGGCCGAGCTGTAGGCCAGCCGCAGCGACGACACGTCGGACAGCGGCAGCCCGGCCTCCCATCCCAGGTGCGCGGGCAGCACACCGAGGCGCGGTCCGTTTGGGGAGTAGACGACCAGCCGCAGCCCGTACCGTTGCGGGGTGCCGGGAATGATGATGTCAGGCACCAAGCCCCCTCATCTCGGTGAGCTGCTGCTCAAGCTGGCCGGCACGCTCCTGGAGCTGCTCGACGGCGGCGGCCAGAACCGCGTTTTCGTACGTCAGCTCGTCGACCACCGCAGTGTGTTTCCGGCGGAGCACCGCCACGATCTGCTGCAGGTCCACCGTCAAGTCGCTGCTCATGCGCACCCCCGCGTCTCAGACCAGCGGGACAGTCGCCGCGGTGAACGCAACATGGAAATCGTCATACCGTCGCACCGCCACCGTGTGTCCCGCGCTGACGAGCCCCTGTGCGATGTCCTGCGCCGTGGGCGCGAGGACGGTGTCATGCATGTTGATAGGCCAGCCGGGCTGGTCCCTGGAGATGAAGGCATAGACCGCCCACTCGGGGTTTTGGCCGCTGCGCTGCGCTCGTACGCAGATGAAGAACAACTGCGGGGTGTAGACGATCGGCGGCACGCCCGGCTGGTACTGGACATAGTTGCTGAGGTCTGTCGAATTTTGCCGGTAGTAACTGCTGGCCGCCGTATCGAGCGCTGCTGTAGCAGGACTGCCATTGTCATCCGCTACGTTCATGTAGAAGAACACTGTTTCCCCCTTGTGAGCTTGGTTAATGGCTGGGCTGTTCCTGCGCCAGCCGGTGTCGGTCGATTTCCAGCCGTATCGACGCCGTCCGGATCGGGTCGATGCGCGTGCTGTCACGGATCTTCTGCAGCGGGTGCGCAGGCGTCTCGGCTCGCGCCGTGCGCTGCCTGACGTCGGGCATGGCCACCCGGCCGTGTTTCTTCCTGCACGCCGCGATCTGCTCCGTCACCTGCGCGTGAGCTGTGCCTGCGTCGACCGCCCCCGGAATGAGCATCGGCAGGTCCCCCGCGGCCTGGGCCGCGCCGAGCATCGGCTCATGCACGATGACGTCCAGGACGTCGTCCACGCTCGACAGGCCGTACTCGGCCGCCCGTATTTCGAGCAGGTCGTGAGGCACGATGTAGCGTTGCCGCCGGTCAGCCGACACCTCCTCGGGCACCTCATACACGATCACCCACAGCGGGATACGGCCAGTGCCGTCCGTGGTCTCCTCCACGCCGATCACAGCCCATTCCTGCACCGCCACACCACCTCCCGCTGTTCATGCTCGCCACGCCCACACCATCAACGTGGTCGACACCGTCGTGGCCGCGTAGACCTGCACCCCGAAGTTCGTCGTCGTGCGGTTCCGCACGGTGGCCCGGTTGTCGCCGTTGTAGTCCGACATCGCGACGATGAACGGCGTCGACAGCAACGTCACCCCGAACGGGTAGGTGTAGCCGGTGTTCGTGTTGATCGTCGCCGACAGCATGATCAGCCCGGCCCCGCTGCCTGAGTACGACCACTTACCCGCGTACTGCGCAGCCGCCGACGTGAACCGGAACCTGTGCAGGTTCGCCGAGGCGTCGTTGTAGCCGACCTCCAGCTCGGCCGGCTTGGCGAACAGGTAGCCACCGCCCGCCAACCCGCTGGTCGGGTCGAAGATGTGCACCCGCAGGTCCGTCGCCGACACCACGATCTGAGAGCGGGAGGTGCCCGCCCCGTTCGTGCCCGACGACATGACCATCGTCGCCTCACCCGCGTACATCGACCCGTCGGAGTACAGGCGGCTGTAGTTTGTGCCGGTGCCCGGATGGAACCTGATCTCCGGCTGCGTCGCCCCGACCGGGTTGATGACGAGCCGGTTGCCGGTCGTCCCGGAGGAAAGCTGTCCGACGATGCTTACGCTGCCGGTCGAGGAGATCAGAACGGTTTGGGTGCCGCCCGCGTCGTAGGCGGCCAGCCCGGTCGAGTTGAGCTCCACCCGGGCGGCGATCGGATCCCCGGCGACGATCCGGGTTGCCAGGGCGAGAATCGCTTCCAGTTTCGCGGCCGTGACCGCGTGCGCGTCGATCTTCGCAGCGGTGATTGCCCCGGCGGCGATCTTGTTGGCGGTGACCGCGTTCGCAGCCAGGTGCCCGGTGTCGATCTGCAGGGCCTGGATCAATGCCCCGGTGATGGTGCTTGCCGTGACCTTGTCGGAGGCGATGATCGTGCCGTCGATGATGTGCTCACCGTCGATGATCTCCCCAATGACGTCGGTGTCGACCAAGGCCGCCGCGGCGATCGTCGCCGTGGCGCTCGCCGCGGACTCGTTCCCGGCGTGGTCGACGCTCGTCAGCCAGAACTCGCGGTCCGCACCGTACGGCTGGTCGATGACGACGATCGATCCGGCCGCTTGCAGGTAGCCGACCTCGGACTCCCCCGGATCCAGCGGGTCCTGCATCCAGACCCGCACCCGGTGGAAATCGCTGGGCATCGCCGTAGCACCGACCCCGAGACCGTCCCACTTCACGTGGATCACACCCAGCCGGGTCTCCAGCGTGGGCGCGGTCGGCACCGGCGGCGCCGTCGTGTCGTCGGGAACCTCCACGGCGTAGGAGTCGGAGAACACGCCCTTGACGCCCTGGGACGTGGCGCGGACCTTGAAGGCGTACTCCTGGCCGACGAGCAGCGGCGAGTACGTCGCCGTGGTGTCGTCGGGCTCGGTCGTCGCGATGAGGAACCACGGCGCGCCGATCACGTTGTCCCGCATGAACAGCTCGTAGGAGTCGATGTCGACCGCTTCGCCGTTCACGTCCAGGAGCACCGGCCCCCACGTCGCGGTGATCTGCCCCTGCGCGTGCCCCGACGCATCGACGTACGCGATCGAATCCACGATCAGGCCCACCGGTTTGGCCGCCGTTCGGCCGCGCGGAGTCTGCGGCGCCGGCTGCGCGCCCGACCCTCCGGACGCGGTCGAGCCGCCGACGATCCCGGCGGTGCGGCGCGCGAACCGGATCGACTGCTCCAGGAACCTGTCGTTGAGGACGACGTTGCCGCCGACCACGCCGTTAGCGTCTTTGGTGAGGGTGATCTGCCGGACCCGCAGCGCAGCCAGCGTGCCGCCGCTCGCGGGCGCGATGACCTTGTCTCCCGGCTGGTAGTCCTTCCACGGCAGCCACCGCGCCGCATGCGGCGTGATCTCACGGGTGTGCTGCACCCGCTCCTTCGCGGCGCGTGCCAGCGACGACTCAGCGAGCAGGAACGCGGTCCCGGTGTCGGACACGCCGCCCTGGCCGATGAAGTTCTCCCACCGGCCCCACGGCAACGCTGCGGTGTTGTTGACGTACGACTGGCGGAACCCGTCGTCACCGACGACGAGCACGGCGGACGCGGCGTCCTCCAGGGTGCCGGTGTCGGGGGCGTTGAGGATGTCGCGGCCGAGCAGCAGGTCCACGCGGGGTGCTGTCGTCCGGTCGCGGGCCAGCTCGGTGTCTGCGTTGTAGACGTGCAGGGTGCGGCCCTGCACGCAGAAGTCGACGACGGACTGCTCAGACAGGTTGATGAGCGTCGTGAGCGCGTCCAGGCCCGGCTGGTAGTAGATGGTGAGGATCTTCGCCCACGGCTCGCCTGCGCTGTCGTGGGTGGTGTTGAACGTCCAGTCGAGGGCGGGCAGCGCGCCGCGCACCTGCGCTTCGGCGAGGAACGTCTGCAGGATGGTGCCGGGAGTCGCGGAGGTGAACGCCCGCTTGCCGTCGACGAGCGGTGACGGCCCCGCGTAGAGCACGATCTTGCGGAGCTGCCAGCCGTAGCCGGGCATCTCGAACGTCTCGACGCCAGTCTCGTCGGTGATGTCCGTGCCGCGCTTGATCCGCAGGAACCGCGCGTCCGGGGATTCGGTCCACGTCTGCCCGTCCTCGGACCACTCCACCGCGACCTCGCACGGCTGGCCGAGCAGATCGGCACCGAGGGCACGACGGCTGTAGCGCAGGACCAGCGCGGGCACGTCGTTCAGCGGCTGCGCGATCTGGAACGCGAGCGGGTGCGGTAGCAGGCCCAGCCGGTCGCTGTTGGGGGTGTAGGCGACGAGACGGAGGTCGTAGTTCATGGTTTCCCTTTCTGGCTCAGAAAGGCGGACCATGAGGCGTTAATCTTTGTCGAAGCTCTCGACATTGGACGTGAAAGCCATCGCCATGATCATCCGGGGCGCACGACAGCGAGCAACAACGTGAAGGCCGGGCACCATGGCGATGGCCGGAAACGGATCAGGAGTCCCGATCTTCCTCTTCGCCAGCAGGAGCCGGATACAGCCTGTCGAACGCCTTCCCGGTGAGGGCCCACATGAGCGGGGCAGCAGGCCAGACTCCGCCCCCGGTCCACATCGTCACACTGTCGAACTGATCCGGAAAACGATCGGCCAAGCTACCGAGGAGTACAAGGGCAAGGAGCGACACATAGAACTGCATGAACAGCCGGGTCTGCTCACGGGTCCAGCGCGACGACGGGAAGTTCACGACTTCCAACTCGGCGCTTCCGCTGCTCGTCACTGTTCCGGACGCGGAAAGCTGTAGAGCGGGCGCGGCCTCGAAAGCATTGCGCGTCAGGTCGCTGAGTACTTCCAGCACGTCAACCGGCTGCTGAGGAGGGCGAGGCAGCGTTTGCAACCGCTCCGCGATCTTCGCGAGCTGTTGCGTTTGCCGCTCGTTGATCCGCTCGTAGATCCGCTCGACAGCAGAGGCTCTCATGTCGTAGAAGCGCGCCAGCGCCTCCTGGCTGCGCCGAAACTGGGCTTCTTCGACCCTGGCGAGCGTAGCGTCAGCAAACCTGTCCAGCGCTCGGTCCACCGCTTCCTGCGTATGACGGGTTTGAGCTTCGCGTATGTTCTCGAAAGTCGCTTGAAGCCGCTTAGCCCACCACTCGCTGGAATCCCCGGGGGAAGGGAATGCATTGCCCACGGAAGGACACTAGAGCATCTAAACCATGATCGATTACAGATGATCAACTACAGGTAGGACCGGCGCGCCCGGACCTTCACCCCTGACGCGCCGGACGTGCTCGAGGCCGTCGCGCTCACCAGGACGGCCCGCGAGTGCGGATCGCCCAACGCCATCGCCGGAGTCAGATGCAGCCAACGGGTTGCCGACCCGGGGCCGGTCGCGTCGATGTCGCCGGTCACGTCTTCTCCCCCGGCCAGGTCGAACGTGTCGGTGTCGACCACGGCCGCGGTGAAGTTCCCGCAGTCGATCAGTAGGTAGTCACCGTCCAGGACGGTGCCCGAGTACGAGACGGTGCCGCCGGTGGCCACATCCGTCACCGAGGGATTCACCGCAGGCCCGGCCACCTGCAACACTGAATCAACGATCGGCCCCGTCGACCCGGCCAGCGGCGTCACGATCTGCTCGGCCCCCGGCAGAGCACCGGTCCACGTTGACACCGACTCGTCCCGCCAGTACACGCCCGGGACCTTCACCACGGCGGTCAGCCTGGCCAGCGCCGCCCCGACATTCACCTCCGGCTCCGACACCGCCTCGATCGTCACCCCGGCGACACGGACGATCGACCCGGCCACCCACTCGCAGGTGATCAGCCGGTGCCGGACGCCGAGCAGCGCGCCGAGGGCTTCGAGGTTCACTTCGAGTTGCTCGAACCCGCCGTCGTCGCCGTCCGGTGTCCGCGAGTAAACGGTCAGCGCCAGCCCAAACGACGTCGCCTCATGGTCAAGACCCATGATCGGCAGATCACCGGCCCGGCCCGCGACGGCCACACTCACCGACCGCACCCCCGGCAGCGGCCGACGTTTGGTGCCCTTCTTCAACCGCCAGCACCCGCCCGGGTGGTCCAGCGGGACACCGTCGAGGACGTACGTCGCCACTCACACCACCCCCAGTGCACCGGCCATTTGCAGGCCACGATTGATCGTCTGCGATGACGGCTCAGCCTGCGGGTTGATCGTGGTCAAGTTGAAGACCACGCTTCCACCCCGGCCCCGCCCAGCGCCGGCCACGACCCCACCCGACCCCACCGGCACAGCCAGGTCCGGGGCGAACTCCGAGCTGAGCTGCCCGGCGATGCTCCGAGCGGTACGCAGCACCTGCCCGGCCGAACCCTGCATGCCCTGCGCCATGCCGAGCATCGTGTAGCCGCCGATCTTCGCGAACACCCGGGACGGGCTCGCGATGCCGAGGGCTTGGCGCACCCAGTCCGGCATGATCGACGAGAAGAAGTTGTACAGCACGCCGCGAAACCAGTCCCACATCGACTGGATGCCGTTCCACAGGCCACTGATCATGGCCATGCCGAGGTTGCCCATCACCGAGCCGATGTCACCGACAGCGGACACGATCTGCCCCGGCAGCTCGTCGAAGAACTTGACCAGCGTCACACCGATCCACCGGCCGATCCCGTTGACCAAGTCCGGGATGATGCTGTGGCCGATCAGCACGTCATACAGCCAGCCGAACGCGCCCACGACCGTCTGAACCATCGCGTTGACGATTACGACGATCACCTGCACGGCCGGGCCCAGCACCTGCGACAAGCTGCCCGCGAGCAGTGCCACGAGGCTGATGACGTGCGGCAGCACCGTCGTGGTGAACAGCAGCAGCGGCGGCAGCAGCGGCAGCACCGCGTAAAGGATCTGCGCGAAGCCCTCCGCGAGCTGCACCAGCACCGGGGCCAGCGCCAAGGCGAGCTGTACCGCTGGCGGCAGCAGCGACACCCCGAGCTGCAGCAGCATCGGCAGCAGCGGTTCCAGGGCGGGCAGTATCGATGTGAACGCCGCCACCACCTGAACCAGAGCGGGTGTCAGTGTGATCAGCGCCCGCATGATCTCCATGCCGAACAGGACCGCGGCCTGCGTCAGGAGCGGCAGGATCGGCGTGATGGCCTGTACGAGCACGCCGAGGACCTGAACCAGTGCGCCGCCCAGGACAGCGGTGACCTGCCCGACGAGGGGCAGCAGCGGAGCCAGGGCGGGCACCAGCGCCGTGATGATCTGGGCGGCCAGGTCTGCCAGCGGCCCAAGCAGCGGCACCAGGGCCAGGAGGAACTGACCGAACGCGGTCGTGATCTGCCAGATCGCTGGTTGGAGCCGTACCAGCACCGGCACCAGGGCGGCGGTGATAGCTGAGGCGACCTGCACGAGCACCGGCATTAACGCGGTCGCGAACACCGCGACGAGCTGCACCAGCGGCGGCAGCAGCGGCAGCACGGCGGCGGCGAGCTGGCCGACGCTCACCAGCAGCACACCGATGGCCGGTGCGGCTTGCGACAATGCCGCTACCAGTGCCCCGCCGAGGGCCTGCACGAGCATGTTCAGGGCGGCCATGACCGGCCCCATGAGCTGCGCGCCGACCTGCACCAGCCCAGCGATGATCGGCCCGAGAGTCTGCAAGAGCGACCCGACGCCGAGCACGAACTGAGCCAGCACCCCCGAGTTCGCCGCGAACACCCCGATAATCGGCACCAGGAACCCCGCCAGTTGCGTGGCGAACACACCCATCGAGCCGGCCACCTGCGACAGCATCGGCACGACGGCCGCGATGAGCTGCTGCACGACCGGCAGGAGCGGCACCAGGGCCTGCACCAACGCCGTGGTGAACTGGCCGAGCAGCGGCGCGATCTGCCCGAACATGGTCGCCAGATGCGGGGCGACCATCTGGGAGAAGATCGTGCGGAGGTTCGCGGCGAGCTGCACCAGCGGCTCCTCGAACACCGCTGCTGCGCCTTTCAGTTCCGCGAGGACGTTGGCGCCCATCGCCGACCACGCCGCCTTGACTCCTTCGGCGGACGCGGCGGCGGCGATACCGATGGCGCCGATCGCGCCAACAGCGCTGACGAAGCTCAACGCGACGCCCGCAGCGACACCGGACGCGGCCACCCCCAGCGCGCCGAGCGTCGCGCTGGCCACGGTCGCGGCCAAAGAGATCGCCGAGCTCCACCGCGTGATGCTGGCCGCGCCTTCACCGAACCGGGTCGCTGTCACGCGCAGTGCGAGCACTACCCGGCCCAGAGCGGGCGTGAGCTGGTCTCGCAGGCTGATCGTGGCGAACAGGTCACCGATGTTGAGCGCCACGACTCACCTCCTGGACGGTCCGCGCGGGCTGGGGTGTCAGGAGGTGAGGCCGACCGCTGCGGCGAGCTGCAGGCCCCGGTTCACGGTCTTCGAGGTCGGTTCGGCCACCGGGTAGTTGTTCGTGACATTCACCGTCACCGACCCGCCCGGCGCCGGCCGCCCGGCGCTGAATCCTCCGCCGCCCTCGAAAGCCACCACGGAGGAGCCTCCGCCCCCGGAAGTACTGCCGACCGTGTTGATCTGGGTTTTCTTCTGTGACGGCAGCGGAATCGTGCTCTTCTTCGCGGTGGCCACCACCCGGCCCAGCCCGTCGCGGGCCACCGCGTCGACCTTGCTGACCAGGCCCTTGACCGCGTTCAGCGCGACGCCTTCGTTGTCGGCGAAGCCCTTGGCCAAGCCATGGACCGAGTACATGCCGATCTCGGCGAACACCTTCGACGGGCTGGAGATGCCGAGCATGCTCTTCACCGCGGACACCAGGTCTCCGACCAAGCCGGAGACCCATTTCTTGAAGGAGTCCCACCCTCGGGCGAACCCGTCGCGGATGCCCGCGACCAGGTCAGCGCCCAGGGTCCACAGCTTCTTGAAGGCGCTGGTGATGGTCGTAGCGAAGACGCCCACGGCGTTCTTGATCAGGTCGAAGGCGCCCTTGAAGTCGCCTTGGAACAGCTTGATGACCGCCTGCACCGCAGCCAGGACCAGCGGGATCACGCTGGTGGCGAGCTGGACGAGCGGCGGCAGGAACGGGGTGACGGCCGCAACGAGCTTGACGAAAATCCCAGCGAGCAAGGTCAGGACCGGCGTCAACGCCTTGATGATGGCCACGACCGGCGGCAGGATCGCCACAAGCAACTGCGACAGCGGCGGCAGGATCGGCAGCAGCGCGACGATGACCTGCCCGAACGCGGACGCAAGCTCGGCCAGCACCGGTTGCAGGGCGACCAGCACCGGCTGCAGCGCCGCTGACAGGGCTTGAGCGATCTGCGTCAGGACCGGCATCAACGCTGACGCCAGCGTGGCCGCGAGCTGCAGAAACGGCGGCAGCAGCGGAATCAGCGCCACGAGGATCTGTCCGAAGGCGCCCACGATCTGCCCGATGACCGGGCCGAGCTGGACCAGGACTGGCGCTAGCGATGTGGATAGCGCCTGCCCCACCCCGGCTAGGGCGCCCATCAGCGGCCCGGCGACCTGCGCGCCGACCTGCACCAGCGCGGCCAAGACCGGGCCAAGCGACTGCAGCACGCCGCCGATCCCCGTCACCAGAGTCGACAGCAGGCCACCGTTTTGCGCCAGCGCCGCCGTGATCGGCGCCATGAACCCAGCGATCTGCCCGCCAAAGGTCCCCAGCGACCCGGCGAGACCGCCCAGCATCGGCGCGACCGCCGCCACCAGAGCGGAGACCGCAGGCAGCATCGGCGCCAGGAACGACCCCAGGCCGGAGGTGAACTTACCGATCAGCGGAGCCAGATCGGTGAACATGCCTTGCAGAGCAGGCGCGATCTGGCTGGAGAACATGCTCTTCAGCGACCCGGCCGCCTGGAGCAGCGGCCCCTCGAACACCGACGCGGCGCCCGCCAGATCGCTCTTAACGGAGGTCTGCAAGTCCTCGAAGGCGGCCTTGACCTTCGGAGCCTCCAGTGCGGCCTTGATGCCGAGTTTCGCGATACTGGCGACCGCGCCCGCGAACGCGAGCGCCACCCCGGCGCCAGCCGCGACACCGGCCACGCCGACTCCGGCCAGCAGCGCGCTGCTCTTGATGCCCGCCGAAGCCAGTGCGCTTGCGCCCGCCACGCCCGCCGCGCCCAGCCGGGTCGCGGCCATCCCGGCGCCGATCAGCGCCGCGTGAATCCCCGTCGCGTGGACCTTGATGCCTGCGACTGCTTTGCCGAACGGCCCGCTCATCTTGTCGCGGAAGGACAAGGTGGCGTACAGGTCCCCAATGTTGATCGCCATGCCCGCCTCCCAGGTCGTCGCTCAGATCAGTCGAAGGAGGGGGTAGCTCGCCCACGTCCGGGCGTCTTGCCAGGAGGCGGCGCGAGCTGGCGGGCCAGCCGGGTCTCTTCGGAAAGCAGGCCGAGGATCCGGTTGCGCAGCCACCGCCAGGACCGGCCCGTCAGCACACCGGGCGCGTCGAGGTCGATCCCGTAGTGGCTGTGAAGGTCCGCCTCGATCAGGTCCCAGTGGGTCAGGAGCTTTTCCCACGTGAGGGAGCCGCCTTTCGGCGCGGGCTCGTACCACTCGTAGAGCCCCGTGACCGGGTCGTACTCGCCGCCGCCTTGGAGGCCGTCCGATCCGGGGCCTGCGCTTCCGGGTTGCCGCCCGACTCCCAATACCGCGTCGCGGTGTCGAGGTCAGAGGCGATCCACAGGAACGCCGTCACACCGCAGTGCTTAATCGCTGGCCAGGACACCTTGTCGGTGAGCAGCTCGTCGTAGACGGGGCCGAGGCACCGCCTGTAGAGGTCGAGTTCCTGGCCGTCGTCGAGGTCGGCCAGGTCCGCCTCCTTGCCGTTCGCCGCGGCGACACCGGCCTGCATGAGCCTCTGGCACAGCAGGCCGGTCTGCGCTGACGGCGCCGGGATGACGTACTCCTTGCCGTTGACCGGCAAGGTGAGAGTCGTGTCGAGAAACTCGTCGAGGGCCTTGAGCTTCGCCATGGGCTACGCCGCCGGGTTCGTGATCGGCTCGGGCTTGCCCTGGCCCAGCAGCTCACACTCGAACGGCTCCAGGTCGGTGGTCTCCCCGCCCGCGCCCTTGTAGTCGACGGCGGCGCGACCCATGTAGGCGTCCGGGGAGCCGTCGCGGCGGTACCAGCGGCACTGGACGTCCGCGCCGGGGCCGACGACGTGGCCGGCCTGCCGCAGGAACTCCTGACCGGGGTCCGGGATGAACGTCAGCGCGTCAGCGTCCCGCTTGCGGTTGCCGTTGAGAGCCAGCGTCCACCCGCGCTGGGTGACGACCTGGGAGGCCCAGCCGTCGCCGTCGAAGTCCGAGTCGTCCTCGGTCTCGGTGTTGATCTCCTCGGTGAACTCCGTGAGCCCCTTGACGGGCGTCCAGGCCGGTGAGGTCGGGGTGGCGGTGTTGATTTCCACCACCCAGTCCTTCGCGAGCAGGCTGCGCAGAGTCATGACTTTCTCCTTGTGAGCGCATACGAAAAACCGCCAGCGCAACCGCTAGCGGTAGTGATTCAGGAACGGTCAGGGCCGGTGCGTGGACGGCCGGTGGCAGCGCAGCTCGTAGCTGTCGGCCCTCTCGACCCGGCCTGAGCCGTCCCGCGTGTGCGGGGCGACAATGCGCCTTTCGGCCAGCAGCACGAACACCCCCGTCGACAGCCGGTACTCGGCCAGGCCGTGCACGGCGTTGAAAACGGCGTCGGCGAGGTCGTCGGCCACGCGCGGATCCGGGCCGCCCCGCATGCGGAACTGCACCAGCACCGACGAGTCGGTCTGGTCGATGTCGTCACCGGCCTGGCCAAGGCCGTACGTGGCGATCGAGATGGCCCGCTCCGGAGCGGACGGCAACCCGCTGAGTGTGATGGCGGTCTGCGTGGGCGTGTAGATCCCCTCGGGGTGCCAGTCGCCCGCGCCCTCGTCCTCCAGGAGCTGCCCCAGGCCGGCGAGCAGCAGCCGCGTCCATCCCTGTGGCGCCGTCACCGGAACAGCTCCTTGAGTTGCTGCGCCAGGAGCGCTTGAACGGCGGACGCTTCTTCTTGCAGCGCCGTCTCCAGGTACTTCGCCTGACGTCCCGGCGCGTGCTGCCAGTCCAGGTTTTCGTGTTGAGCCACCGCGTACGGCTGGTCGTAGCTGATGGTGGCCTTCATCTCCGAGCGGTCCACGGCCGTGGCGCCGGAGTTCTGCAGGTGGCCTTCCTGGATCGGGACCCGCGTGTTCGCCACCCCCAGGACGTGCTCGGCGGCGTCTCTGAGCGCCCGCGCGGCCACAGTCTTGGTCCGCTCGTCGAACGCCGCGACTTCCATTTTGATGCTGAGGTCCATGTCGACCTCGACGTCGCGCTTCACTTCAACGCCACCTCCACATGATCAGGGGTGGGCAGGCCGCCGCCGTCGCGGACCAGCGACGTGATGGCCGTGCTCGTGCGGCCGTTGACCGTGACCCGGCTACCGGGCGGGCACACGACGCCGGGTTTGAAGTACACCGTCGTGTCGGACACGACCTCCAGGCCGTTGGCGTCCCGCACGAGCTGCCGCTTGTCATCGGCCAGGCACGGCTCACTCACCTGCGGCCCGTACACCGGCCCGTACGCGCCTTCACCGACCAGCGGCTCCACCACCGCGACATGGCGGAACATGAAGTCCGGGATGGCGGTCACCAGGTCATCACCGCGATCAGGAAACCGGCCCGCAACAGGATCGACACCGCGTCCTGCGCGTAGCGGGGCGCGGTACCGTCCTTGCTGTCCACCCTGGCCAGGCGAACAGACCCCATCGACACGTCCTTGAACGCCGACGCCGTGCCGAACTCATCGCCGACTGCGATCAGCCATGCGGCCTGCGCGCACGTCGCCTGCATCATCGCCTTCTTCAGCTCCGCGTCCAGAGCGAAGCCCTGCTCGTCGGTGTCGTAGATGGCGTTGGTCAGCAGCTCGTCAACGCGTTCCGACGCCCGCGTGAGCCGCCGGTCAATGTCGGCCGGGCCGGGCTGCCCGGCATAGTCGAGATACTCCTCAGCCGTGGCGTAGGTCGGCATGGGCTACCCCGCAGGCAGTTCAAGGACCTCGACCGTCACGCCGGCCGGGTCCGAGTAGTCCAGGTAGACCTTGCCGTTGGCCTGGTTGTAGACACCTGGCAGCGGCGGGATCAGCACGTCCCCGGTGGTCGCCGCCACCGTGTAGGTACGGTCAGGGACGGCCTGCCCCTCCACCTCGCCGGGGATCTGCACCGTGACCGTCCGCGACGCGCCGTTGCTGTTCTTCACACGGACCATGCGGCGGCCGTTGTTCGTGAACATGTGGCCGTCCGCGATGGCCGGTGTGGGCAGCGCAGCCGCCAGGTTGTGCCCGGCACGGGTCATCAGCGTGACCGGCAGATCAGCTCTCGCCATCGTCGTCCTCCTGTCCGAACTCCTTGACCAGCGACGCCTTACTGAGCGCCCTGGCGTCCTTCTCCGGCATGCCGCGAGCGACCGCGTAGGTGACCCACGCGGCCTTGTTGTCGGTGTCCAGCGGGCGGCGGGGCCGCGGAGCGCTGCTCGCGACGTCGACCGGCGCGGCGGCCGGAGCCGCGGGCAGCGGTTCGAGGTCCGGGGCCTCGTCGGAGGCGTCGATCAGTAACCAGTTCGGCAGGTGATCCAGCCGCACCGACCTGTGGTGAAGTTCGGTGATCTGCCCGGTGTTGCTGTTGCGGTAGACGAACACGCGCCCGGCCTACGGGATCACACGGAAGTCGACCTGCACGATGATCTCGGTCGGCGTACCGGCCGGGGCCGCCGCGACGACCGACAGGGTGTCGCCTGCGGCGAACGTGGCGTTCTGCAGTGCGGTGGAGCCCGCCCAGGCGTCCGTGACCGTGGCGAGGTTGGCCGCGAGCAGGTCCGAGGTGTTCTTCTTCGCGTTGACCGTTCCGCCCGAGCCGCCGACGCGGTAGGCGCGCACGGCGATGGCCGTGACTCCGACCGGCAGCCGGGTCACCACGTAGGTGCCAGCGGTGCCGGCCGCGACGCGGTACTCCTTGGTGAACGTTCGTACGTTGGCCAGGTCGACCTCTCCGGCCTTGCCGTCCACGGTGTGGGTCTTGTAACCCATCGCTGTTGTCCTTCCATGAGGTGGTGAGGAGGCCCGCCCGGGCGGGCGGGCCAGAAACAGGCCGCTAGCGTGATTGCTAGCGGGATGAGTTACGCGACGTCGGCGCCCTTGACCAGGACGGCCCTGTTGGCGTCCAGCGTCTTGGTTCCGTACAGGCAGTCGATGCTGACCACGTCTTGCTTCTTGTCGATGTCGTAATCCATCACGACACGCAGGCCGAAGCCCTTGTAGCTGGCGACGGCGGCGTTGGCCGCGCCCTGCGGCAGCACCAGCGGGCGGGTGACTAGGGCGAACGCGGTGCGGTGGAAAGCGACGCCGACCTCCGTGGTGGAGTTGCCGCTGGTCTGCGCCGGGACGTTGATGTTCTGGGTTTGATAGCCATCGAATCCGAAGATCCTTCGGCCCAGGTTCGCCTCACGCAGACCGTCCGTGTCACCACGGGCGTCCGCGCGGTGGAACAGCTCGTCGCCGAGCCACTTGGCCTCGATCTCCGGGCCGACCACGAGGTAGCGGTCCGCCGCCGGAACATTCCTCTGGTTCAGGACTCGCCTGGCGTCGATCGCCGTACGGGGGTTGCCGTACGGGAAGACGTTCGCACCGGGCGGGTTCGAAGCGAACTGGCCCGTGACGCCGACCTCCTGCAGCACGTCGTCCCGCAGAGCCAAGATGTCGCGGTCGATCTTCTGGCTGATCGCCTCCATCGCGGGGTTCAGGAGCTGCGTCCCGAAGTCCTCGATCTTGAGCGTGAGCTCCTCCGTGGTCACGGCAAAGCTGACGTCGGCGAAGTGGTTGAGCGTGACGGGGATCGAGGTTTCCTGTGCGTTCTGGATCTGGATACCGTTCGCGCGGACGTACTCGTGCGCCGTGAACGTCGCGGGCTTACGCACGTTGACGGTGTCGCCGATGCGGGCCGCGAACTCTTCCTCGTAATCCCTGTGGACCAACATCGCCATGACGGTGGTCTCGTACAGCGTCGCCAGCGCAGCGCGGGCGATCACCTGCGGGGTCAAAAACGTGTTAGCCATGGTGGGCTACTCCTTGGTGTTGGGCTTCCGGCGCCGCTGCGCCCGGAAGTCATCGGTGGTCATCTGGTCCGGATCGCTGGATCGGCCACCGGGCCCACCGGTGAACTCCCCCCCTGATCGCGCGGGCGGCCCGGACAGAGCCGCCGCCTTGAACTTCGGGTTGTCCTCGACCGCCTGCGTGATCCGCTCGGCCAAAACCGTGCCGAAGTCCTCCGCGTCGGGGTCGAGATCCTTGATGCTGCGAAGGAACGACCGGCTGTCGAGCAGCGCGTCGCCGTCCGCTCCCTGCTTGAGCGCGGCACGGTGAACACCCAGCTCGCGCAGCGCGCGGCGGTGCAGCTCCCGCTCGGCGTCACGCTCCTTGGCCGTGCTGTCTCGCTCAGTGGTGAGGCGGTCGATCATGTCCTTCGGATCGACCGGCTTCTCCTCCTCGACGATGCCGAGGGCCTTACCGATCTGCTGTGCGAGCTCCGCCTTGGCCTGAGCGGCGATCTCCTCCGGGGACGGCCCAGCCGGAACCTGCTCGGCCTGCTTCTCCTGGAGCTGCTGCCGGTACTTCACCGCGTCGGTACGAGCACGACGCAGCTCGGCCTGCGCCCACGCGGGCAGATCATCGACCTTCCGCGCGTCCGGCTTGGCCTTCTCTCCGTCGTCGGCCGGAGCCGGCTCGGGGGTGGTGTTCACCTCCGGCGCGGGGGCGCTCTGCCCGGCCCGGTCTTCGGTGGAGGTGACCTCGATCGCCTCGTCAGCCATGGATGTCTCCTTGCGAATCGGTGATGTGCCGCCCGTCCTGCGGGCTGCCGCACACCGCCCGGCCTGCGGACGGCATGAAAAAAGGCCCACCGTGGGGTGAGCCCTGATATGAGAAAGGCCCGCGCCTGGCGGGCCATAACGGAAACCAGGCCCGCACCTGGCGGGCCTGACCATGTGATCAGTAACGGACGTCCGGGTCGTCGTCTGCCTCGACCTGCGGAACAGGTGGCGGATCCCCAGACACCACGGGGGCAGGGATCAGCGACATCGCGCACAGGAACGCGGCGACCTCGTCACCGTTGCCCTGCGGCTCGTACACCGGCCCGGACGGGGTGAGCATCTGCGGGCCGTCCACGAGATCGAACATCGCAACAGCGGTCACCTCATCAGCTCTCCACTGCTGCCCGTCATGCTCAACCCATCGGGAAGAGTCGACCTCTGAATCGACACGCCAGCTCATAGCACCGCCAAAACGCCGAGAACAAACGCCTGCAACTCGTCACCAGTATCGAACCTGTGACTGGAGCGGCCGAACAGCTCCTCAACACCCGTCGAGAACACTTCGCCGCCGTCGCTGGCCGGGTCGGTGTCATACGGGCTGGTGTACGACCTGCCGGTATAGGCGTTCGCCCACTTGTCCTTGTAGGTGAACTCCGTACCGGCCGCATACCACGGGTGGATGTCATGCATGTCGGTCAGCTGCTCCAGGGTTCCACCCCGAGTCGAGCGGCGCGTTCGGTAGGTGTAGCTCATCTCGTTGACGCCCGGCACGTTCGCCTCCATCCGATGAGCCAGCTCATGCGCGGCCGTCTGGTGGCGGCGGCTGTTCATCGCCCCGTCGTAGCTAGGGTCCCGGTGCTTCGTCGGCATCGCGAGGATGTCACGGTACGGGGAGTAGAACGCCCTTTCCTTACCGGCGACCCGCAGCCCCTTGGGGGTCTTGGCGTGCCAGTCAGCGGGGTAATGCTTGGCCGCGTCGTCCAGCAGCCTCCGCCAGTCGTCCGGGGCCGCCTTGACGCCGCGGCCGTACTGCTTGCGCGTCGCCTCGTCTGCCTTGTCCGCGTCGACGGCCCCACCCATGGGGCGGAGCTTCTGCAGCAGGTCCAAGATGAGCTTCTTTTCCCGCTTCGCGACATCCCGCGTGGCTTCCTTATGCGCGAGCCTGCCCCGCAGAGACTCCGCTGTCTTGCGCAGCTCAGCGAGCTTGGCGTCGCCGTCGAACGCCTTCTGCATGTCCTTCTGCAGCGACTTGCCTGCGTCCAGCAGACGATCCAGATACCGTTCGTACGCCTTCGGCGGCAGCAGCTGCCCGTTCTTGTCCTTGCGGTAGGCGTTATCGCCAGTGCCGTGCCGCTCGGCACCCCAGTCAGTGCGGCTCGACGGCAACTCCTGCCGCGCCTTTTCGATCTTCTTGAGTGTCTGATCCGACACCCCCGAGGACGCCTTCTTGACCGACGCCAGCGCCTTCGGCTCGGTCGTCTCGTCCGGCCGGACCTTCTCCCGGCTCGACTGCCGCAGCAGGCCCGTCTTGTCCAGGTGCTCACGCATCTTCGCCTGGTACGCCTTGACGTGCTGGTCGGCAGCCTTCTTCTCCGGGCTGCCCTTGGGGGCCGCCGCCGCACGCCGCTTCCACCCGCGGATCTGCCGTTCCAGATGCCGCTGCTCCTGGGTGTCGTCGTACGTGCCGGCCGTGTCCACCTTCGGCGGTGGCTTCGTCAGCCCCGGCAGATACACCGAGAACGTGTGCTTGCAGTTCGGATGCTGAAGCCCAGCCTGGCGGGCGTCCTCAACCGTCGCCACGACTCGCACCGTGACCGGCTCGCCCGTCAGGACGTTCTTCTCCTGCCGGTCCCCGGCCGAGCCGGTCTGGGACAGCACCTTGCCCTCCCACGGCAGGCACACCGGGCACCGGTACGGGGCCCGAGACACGATCACCAGGTCACGGCCGTTGTCTCGCAGCGTCGACAGATGCCCCTCGTTCGCCGCCCGAGCCATCGCCGTCCGGGCCGCCATCTCCGCGTACGCCGAGATCGACCAGGTGCGGTCCTTGCTGTCGACGAACCCGCTGATGCCCTTCGCGGCCATCTTCTGCAATGCCGCCGTCGTCGCCTGCTGCCTGGTGATCGCGCCGGTCAACGCCAGCGGTGTCGCCTCAGCGATCACCTGCCGGTAGATGTCGTTGACCATGCGCAGCGCCCCCATGGTGAGGGGTGGCAGCAGCCCCAGCGCCTCCTTCACGAGCTGCGCCGCCCCTTGGCCCGGGGTGATGCCTTGATCCTCGCCGAGACGCCCCAACTCCTGGCGCGCCCGTTCGAAGCCGTCCTCCCACGCCTGCGTGACACCCTTGCTGAGCATCTGAGACGCGAGCTTTTCGAGATCCTTGAGGACCTTCTCCGCCTGCTCGCTGAGCTTCTTGACCTCAGCAAACCGGTTGGCGGCCTGCTGCGGCTGGGTGCCCCTCGCCGCGGCCTTGGCCAGAACCTCGAACAGATGCTCTTCAGCGTCGGCGTACATCGCGGAGATCGCATAGGCGAGCTCGACCTGCCCCTCAACGGCTTCGAGCGCATCAGCCATCGAGGTCGTCGGCCTGGTCGGGGATGATCTGGTCGGTGAACGTGGCCGGGTCCGGCACGTTCAGTCCCAACTCGTCCCGCAGCCGCTTCTTCTCCGCACCGACCTGGTCCTCATCCCATTCGGGGTGAACCATGCGGATACGGGTGTCGATGGACGCGGCCTGCGCCCGGTTCAGCAGGTCCACGGTGCGAGCCACCGACTCGGTCTCCAGGAACACGCCGTCCGGCCACTCGACCTGCGGCCTTTCAGCGGTGACCTTGCTTTTGTAGATGTAGTGGTCCACCGACAGCAGGCAGTCGCCCAGCCACGACAGGGCGGGCGTGTTGTAGCCGATCTTCCGTCCGCGTGTGGTGAGGGACTGCCGCTCACGGGAGTGAATCTCCGTCGCGGTCGCCTCGACTCCCTCCCCCGCTTCGCCGAAGCTCTGCACGGAGTAGCCGGCACCGCGAACGATCGCCGCGACGAGCGTCTTGGCGGTCTTCCAATGCTCCTCGACGCGGATCGCGAACTGCGACAAGGTGATCATGTTGCCGCTGCCGTTCGCGGGCGGCAGCATGCCGATGCCGGAGTAGATCTCCCGGTCCGGATCCCAGTACGAGCCCCGGCCCCGCCCGGTGTTCTGCAGGTACACCTCGGGCACGATGATCCGCGACTTGCCCAATCTGAGGTCACGCATCCAGGACGTGTAGGTCTCGTCCAGGGCGTCCATCAGCGGCTCAACCCCGGCGTAGTCGCTGCGGCCCAGGTTGGTGCCGCGCAACGTCCGGTGCGGGCGCATGTTCGGCACGTAGTGGACCAGCAAGCCCTTTGGATAGCCGGAATCGAATCCGCCGGAGGAGTCCACCATGTCGGCGAACCCCTCGGTCGCCGGGTGCTCCTGCAACGGCACAGGGTGGCCAAGACGACTGTCGTCCCCTTGGAACAAGCCGTGGTAGACACGCCCTTTCTCGTGCCGTTCCAGGTGCCGCCAGACGACTTTCTGGTCCTCCCCCACGACCTTCCAGAACGTCACTGCGCGCAGGCGCCCACTGTTGAACTCCGGCACCGCACTGTCGGCAGGCAGCGAGTCATATACCGGGTAGTCGGCCATCTCGGTGTCCCAGCCGACCCGCCAGTACGCGCCGCCATACGCCGAGCCCAGCTCACCGGCTTCCAGGAGCCCCGCGTAGACACTGCCTTCGTTCATGATCTGGTCGAGGCGCTTCTGTGTTTTCTTGCCCGCCGCGCGTAGCGTCGGCGGCTCCGAGAACAGCAGGTCAGCGGACTTGGCCGCGATGTCGGCGGCCAGCGGCACATGCAGCTTCGTCGACCTGCTCTGCCCAGCCGGGATCGGGCTGCCCCAGAACCAGCGGGCGATCCGGCCGACCGCGCCGCCCGCGTACTGCAGCGGCCTATCCCACCCCTTGAGGTCCAGGCCCAAGCCCGGCGACACCGCACCATTGCCGTACACCTCAGCGAGCCGGTCAGGGTCACCTGAGTACCAGGCCCCATGCTGGCCGTACAGCCTCATCTCGGCCCGCATGTGCGGAGGCGGCCACTCCTGGTCATGCGTGGGGAGCGGCATCACACCACCTCTCGTTCGTTCAGCAGCCGCCCGATTTCGATCCACCGGTCGGCGAGGTCTCCTAGCTGATCCATCAGCGGCAGGTTCGTCAGCTCTAGCTCGGCCTGCTGGAGGAGCCGCGCGGCGTTGTCCACCGCTTCATCGACAGTCACGTGGGTCTCCGTCAACTGATGGGGACAAGCCCGGCAGGAAGCACAGGCCGTTCAACCGCGCCGGTCACGCGCGCCCACGCCATGTAGGTGCCGTCCACCAAGATGACGTCGCTTCCGGGACCGATGAGGATTCGCGCCCGGACGCCGCCTCCGGAGCTGCTCGCCCACTCGGCGGGCCACCAGTCGCTCTCTTCTGGTTCGGCACCGGGATTCGTGAAGGCGATCTCGACCTGCTCCGAACCGGAAGCGCCCTTGATGGTGATGTAGACGTACGGGCGACTAAGCGACGAAACCGGCTCCACGAAATCTCCTCCTACGACGTTGTTGGGGGACCGGCAGACCATTCGGTGTGCGGCGAGGACGCGCGCCACCTTGTGGTGGGGGGCATCGCTGCCCACGCCACGAACGGCGTGCTGGCCCGAAGCGGCAGGTTCAGACGCAGGATCCGCCGGGCTGCGCCGGTTTCGACGACCAGGCCGAGCACGCCGACGAGCGGCGGCTGTGGCTGCACGGGCCGCGCGGTACCGATCTCCGTCGCGGCCGCCAGCGGCCGAACCTTGATCCGGTCGAGCGGCAGGCCCGTGCCGGCCTCGATGACCTGGGCCAGGTGTGCCCCGCGGGCGAGGCTGAGCGGCTGGGCCGTGCTGGTCTCGACGACCAGGCCGAGCGGGCGAGCCTTGGCCGGGGTGAGCGGGCGTGTTTGGCCGGTCTCGGAGACCCGACGAACTGCCGCCCAGCCGCGTAGGGGCCGCGCGTCGCCGATCTCAACGACCTGACCAGCGGTGCGAGCCTTGACCCGGACGAGCGGCGCCGGATGGCCGGTCTCAGCGACCTGGCCGAAGCCGCGGGCCTTGACCGGGTGTGCGGAGGCGACGCTACCGGTCTCTGCGGCCAGGCCCAGCGGACGCGCCTTGGCCCGGGTGAGGACGCTCACCGTGCTGGTCTCGACGACCTGGCCCAGCGTGCGGGTCTTCGTCCGGGTGAGTGGCTGCGGGTGGCCGGTCTCCACGACCTGCCCAGCGGTCGGGCCTGCCTGCGTAGCTCTGCGGGCGAGGATAGGGCGGCCGGGAAGTGCTCGACCTAAGCGCGGCATCGCTCACCCCTCTTCACCATGAGGCGACGCGATGCGCGGCCGTCGAGCCGCCCACAGGCCGGCGGGGGCGCAACGAAACCGTGGACGCGGCCGGGCCGATCTTCGTTGGGCTGACGGCGACGTCGTCGACGAAGTAGTTCCGCAGGTGGAACTCGGCAGTGTAGGGTTTTCCGCCGCCCGGCCAGCTGATGGTTGAACTCGTGACGTATTCGTCGTGGTCGGCGGATTCCGCATCCAGGTAGAGCCAGAGCTCCGCTGTGCCGTTGCCGCTGGAGTTGATGGTGTAGCGCCATTCCAGGCGTACCCATTGACCGGCTGGTGCGCCTACGGTGCCCGCTACCGCCAAGGGCGACGTGTTGCCCGCGTAGATCGAGCAGTGCCCATCGGCGAACATCCACGTCTTAGACACGATGCCTGTTGGTCCCAGCAGCGCGAAGACGGGCACTGTTCCGCTCAGAGGCGCCGCCAGGTAGAGGTACATGCGCGCGCAGAACACGTCAGCGGGTGATTCAAGGCTCGCCCAGTCGACGTGAGTGTCCGCGCCGGGGGTGGCAGCCACGACCGACAGGCCGCTCTCCCCGCGAGTTGGCGTCGCGGCGTAGCGTGACGTGCCGACGAGTTTGTCGAACGCGGTTCCGCTGCTGCCGCCGGAGTTGCCGGTAGTGAGGTCCGTTCCGCTGGTGCCGCCGTTGAACGAGTTACTCAGACCTGTCAGCGGCTGTAGCTGAAATACCAGGTCGTCGATGTACGCGCCGTCGTTACCTGCGGACGTAGACGAGTCCTTGGTATAGCGGAACGTGACCTGCGTGGCGCCCGACAGGTTAAGTACAGCTGACTGCGTCCAGCCGATCTCACCCGAGACCGAAAGCCGTTCTACACCGCCGATGATGACCTTGAAAAAGTCATACCCGGCCTCAGAGGAAACCGAGTACCAGAACTGCAGGGTGGTGGCCCGGGGCGGGACGGTGAAGACGACGTCAGCGGTTTGGCCGTCGCCGATGTCACCGTTTGTGAAGCACCAGGAGCCGGTGCGTGCGCGGGAATCGGTCCAGCCCCAGTTCCCCGACCACGTCAAGCCGAGCGGGCTGGACTCGAAGCCTTCGGTTATGGGCATGGCAGTCGCCCTCCGTTCAGGCCCGCTCGACCTGCAGGCCCGCGCTGATGTTCACGCCCGCCGCGAACTTCGCCCGCAGCACGAACCCCGCACCCGGTGCGCAGTCCGGGGTGTCGCCGAGCGGGATGTCGTACAGGGCCGTGCCGCCGTTGGGCGACAGCGGCCAGGAGTCGAGCACGGTCAGCACGGTCGGCTCCGTCGTCCACGACGCCGCGGCGAGGAATCCCGGGGCGATGACGCGGCCGTAGAGCTGCTGTGGAGTCACCACCGTGGCGTAGGCCATGGAGGCGGCCGGCGCGTTGGTCGCGAACGTTGCCACGCACAACTCGATGTCGCCCGGTACGCCGGACGCGGAGATGCCGTACAGGCCGACCCGGAGCTTCTTCAAATCCAAGCCGAACGTGGACGGGGCGAGCACGCCGAGGATGCTTTTCGCGGTGTTGGCGATGAGCGCGGTCGACGCGGGCATGAGCGCGGAGTATCCGGTCTTGGCCATCAGACCGCCCGGAAGAAACCGCTGGGGTCAACCTGGGCGACCACATTCGAGCCGTCCGGGTTGATGGGAAAATCATGCGAGGTGAGTGGCACGATCGCCGAGTCCGCCGAGCCGGTCGCCGGACGGTAGCACACCAGGATCTTCGACCAGTTACTGCCCGCCTGCACGTTGGCCCACGTCTGGTCGGGCAGCGCCAGGTCGACCCAGTCGTTGACGTCATCAGGCACCACGGCGGTCAGGTCGGCGGCCGCCAGGACCTTACGGCTGTAGCCGACGTTGGTTGCTTCGTCGGTGCTGCCGGACAGGACATCGGCGAGCGTGTCCTTGTCCTTCAGGACGGCGTCGGTTTCGACGTTCGCGGCGGCCAGAGCGACCAGGATCAGGGCGCTGTTGACGGGGTCGCTGGTCTTGACCCGGTTGTACAGCTCGACAGCGCGGCCCTTACTGACGTTGAACTGAAAGTCGGCCATGTCCCTCCTTGGACGAGGTCGGGAAAGAAGGTGGGTGGTCCCGGCCTGCCGCCGCCCCTCAACGACGGCAGACCGGGCCCACCGGGGCTCGACGCGCTGCGGAAGGTCAGCGCGGAGCGGCCCGCACTCCACCGAGTGCGGGGTTCATCCCGCCAGCGTTTCCGCTGGCGTTAGTAGTTCGGCACGGGTTCCAGCAGAGGCATCCATGCGGCTTGCGTGGTGTGCAGGATGTACCGGCCCGCGTCCAGGGAGTGGTCATCCACCTTGATAGGGGCGTCGTCCCCTTTCTCCGCCTTCCGGTCGTCCCAGGAGTAGGAGCCGATCTCACCGAGCCAGCCATGGCAGGACCGGTGCACCCGCAGGTGGTCGGCCCCGATGAGATTGGAGACGGTGCGGATCCCGTCGAGGACCGCGTTGTCACCAAGCTGCGGCAGCAGCCCGTCATGGTGGAGCTGGGTGACGAAGCTGGCCGCGCTGGGGTCGACGATGATCCAGTCCGGGCGTACACCCCTGGTGCCGGCGCCGTAGGTGTCGGGGATGTTGTCCAGCCAGTCGCCGACCTTCGCGGAGTATTCGGCGTCGGTGAGCTGGCGGCGCTCCATCCGGGAGTCCCATCGCCACTCCGACACCAGGTAGACGCGGCGCTGCCCGTCCCGGTCGGGGGTGGAGACCCCGGCGAGGATCGCGGAGAACGGGTTGACGGTGCCGTAGTCGATCCCCACGCCCAGCCAGCGTTCCATGAGCGGCAGCGAGTCGACGATCATGCGGTCGGGGTCCCACATGTCGAAGATCGCGCCTTCGGCCATGCACCATTCGCCGAGGACGTACCGGCGGTACCACAGGCCGGTGTACTCCGACTTGAGGTTGGCGACGTACACGGGGTCGAGGGCCGGGTTGTCGTCGAGGGTGAAGTGCCACCACTTCAGGTCCAGCTCATGCGAGCGGAGCAGAAACCTCTTCCGCAGCCAGTGGTTCGGCGCGTCCGGGTTCGTCGTCGCGAAGATCATCGATCCGGTGACCGAGCAGCGCGCCAGGAGCTGATCCCAGAACGACTCGGGGATCAGCGTCGCCTCGTCCACGTACGCGCCCGCGCAGGTGAGGCCCCTCAGCCGGGACTCGGCGCGGACGTCGTTCGCGGAGATGATCTCCACGCGGCGGCCGAGGATGTTGGCCGTGGGAGCGCCTCTGGTGAAGAAGATCCGGCGGGCGATCGGCCCCGTCAAGCTGGGGTCCATCAGCGGCTCGAACACATTTCTCGCGACGGTGTCACTCGTCTTGCCGACGATGACCAGGTGTCCGCCGCGCGGTGCGGTCGCCACGTACATCAGCCACCTGAGCAGGGACGCGATGGTCTTCCCGGACCGCACCGATCCCGTCCAGATGTTGATGCGGGCCGTGGATTCGGCGATGCTGCGTTCCTGCGCAGGCGACAGTGTGACAAGCGCCAGTTTGCTCACTGGCCGTCCTCGCCGGCCTCGATGGCGTCCACCACGTCCACCGTGATCCCGGCGGGGACATGCCGGGCCTGCATCTGCGCGAACAGCGACCCGAGCAGCGACACCACATCGCCGTTCTCGCTGCCATTGCGGTTGAGCAGGTCCAGACCCAGCAGGCTGCAACGGCGCGCGATCAGCCTCTCGGCCTGCTCGACAGCCTTCACGTCGCCCTGCAGCGCCTTGGCCCAGACCGCGGCCATGAGCCGGTCGAGCCGGTCGATCTCGATCTGCAGGAGCTGTTCCGACGCGAGATGTTCGGCCTTGGCCGCCTTCTGCATCGCGCGGGTGATGTCCTTGACGGCGGCGGCTGAGGAGGCATAGCCGAGGGTTTCCGCGATGATCGTGGGACTGATGCCCGCAGTGCGCATCTGGACGGCCTTGGCTCTACGCTCAGCGACGACGGTGGCTGACGCTCGTCGCCTGCTGGAGACCATGAGGGGACCCCCGTTTCTAGATCGACAGATGGAGGAGAGATGCAGCCAAAGGAAACGCAAGCGGTACCGCTTGCATTAGTGATCGAGATCGAGCATGAGTTCGAGCACATCGATGACTGGCCAGCCGGAGTGGAGGTCCCCACCGGCAGGTCGTGGTTCCGCTGCTCGTGCGGGTTCCGCGTCGAGGACGAGTTCGGGGGGCCGCTGCCCACCGCGACCGTCACCGAGCAGGGCAACGACCACGTCAGGACGGACCATCCGGAGGTGGCGAGGTGACCGTGCTGGGGTGGCTTCGCGCCACGATTGAGACGGAGAAGACCAGCGGCGCCGACCGGGACACGACCGCCCGGTGTGAAGCGGAGCTCGCTGAGCTGGACGTGATCGAAGCGATCCCGCATGAGCGCGTCGACGGCGACGAGTGGTTCTCCTGCGCGCAGGCCCGCGACGAGGACGGTGAGCTGAGCTGCTACAACGACGACCGCAGAGGCGAGCCGTGTGACTGCGGCCGAGACGCCCTGGTGGATCGGCTGATCCGGATCAAAGCATCTGGTTACCGCTATCGCCCTGGCTGGCAGGAAGAGTGGGCTCGGTGACGCTGGACGACTTCTACGATGTGGGTCCGCGAAGGTCATCCGGCTGGTCGGTGGCCCGAACGACGGCGAACGCGTCGAGATCGGCCATCGTGAGTGGCCCGACCTGTGGCGGATGCCGAGGGAACCGAGCCCTGTCTTCATGCTGGTCTCACCTGAAGACGAACCGGGTCTGACGCCCCTCCCCAGGCACCCGGCGTACCAGCGCACGGGGTCGATCAGCGACCGGGGCGAGCGGACCTACCGCTACATCGGTGACCTCTGACCCGCACCAGATGTGCAAGACGAGCTGGGAGCCCTTCACTACCTGGCCGAGCCGCATGTCCGGGCCGACCAGACGGGTGTGGTCGTCGTCATCGAGCAGCCCGGCGTCGACCAGGCCGTCAACGGCGGCTTTCGCGCTGGGGTACCAGTTGCCCGGGTCGCGGCGGCGCCGGTCGACGGGCCGCAGCTCCCCGATCACGTACACCCGGTCGAAGTGGGGCACGCCGAGCTTCGCCGCGGCGTCGTGTCCGGCCTCGCGCAGGGCCTTCGTCAGCTTCGCCTTCGCCATCGGGTGAAGGCGCTGATTGCTGTTCAGCAGGGTCATCCCGACCGGCAGCTCCACCGTCCAGTCCGGGGGCGGGCGCTGATCGAACCACACCGGGCGCCTCCTCCCCTGGTCACTGTGCGGACGCGAACGCCCCGATCACCGCCCAGGAATGCCATCTGAACAGGACCTCTGGGGCGTGCCAGCCCGCCATGGTGATGTCCTGCATCGTCGTGGCCTGCGGGTAGGGCCGAAGCACGCCACGTAGCGCGCGGGCCTTCGCCCGGATCGCCGAGTCGCTGATGCCGTGCTCCGCCTTGTAGTCGTGCGCTACGTCGATGGCGATCTCAGCCCACCGGGAGTCGACCGGCCGGATCTTCTCCGCGACGATCAGCGCGCCCGTCTCCTGTGAGTGCGCGCAGGCCAGGCGCAGCGCGTCCAGCCGTTCCTTCCATGAGAGGAACTGCAGCGTGAACAGGCACAGCGTCAGGTCCGCGTTCGCGTGCGCGAGCGGCGCTTCCTGGATGCGGGTCGTGTGGAAGGTGACATCGTGCTCACCGTCGAGTTTGCGCAGCGCGATCTCAGCCTGGCTGAGCATCGCGGGCTGCTCGTCGTACAGCGCGAACCGGATGCCCCGGCCTGGGTGCCGTTTCAGGATGCGCTGGGCCGTGATGCCCGTGGACGCGCCGAGGTCGGCTACCAGGCCGCCGGCCGGAACGAGCCAGTCCGTGGTTTCGGCGACCAGGTCCTGAATCACGTCGTAGTGCGGCACGGACGCGCGGACGTGGTCGTCGAACACTTCGGCCACGTGGCTGGTGAACTCCCACCCGCCAGCGTCGAACTGGTGGGCAATGTCGCTGTCTTCGTTCATGGTTTGCTCCGGACGATGCGCCGGTACTCGGCCCGGTAGAACCGGCCCGGATCGGGCAGCACGTGGGTGATCGCGGTCTTCAGGCCGAGCCCGTCCTGGAAGGCGACCTTTGGTCGGCGGACCACCGAGTCGGGCAGCAGTCCGGCGTAGGCGTACTGCAGGACGGCTTTCGGGAGGGCCTTACCGTTCGCGACGGCGTGCTGGGGCAGGCTCAGGGCGAGGTCGACAAGGTCAGGGTCGCAGAACGGAAGGCGGCCTTCCACGCTGTGTGCCATGAACGTCTTGTTCACACGCGGGAAGTTCTTCCTGCTCTGAGCGGCCATCAGGTCACGCCGGTAGATGTGCCAGTCGGTCGTCTGCAGGGCATGGTAAGCGAACCCGTAGGACGCCCACAGCTCGTCGGACCCCTCACCGGAGTACGTCACTTTGAAGCCGTCGCCGCGCATCGCTTCAGCCAAGCGCAGGCACGCCCATCCGATCTCGATCTGCGCTTTGTATGGCATCTCGACCGTGGCCACGACGCGCGCCAGGTCGTCAGCGGTGGGCACCGGCACGTCGACCTCAACCAGGCGGATGCCGAGCTGCTCGGCCGTCTCACGCGCACACCGCAGATCCCGCGACTTGGGGTCGAGGCGCGCGGTGTAGGCGACCAGGCCCGGCCGGTGCTGGACCAGCTCGTACGTGATCGCGGCCGAGTCGATTCCGCCGGACAGCAGCGAGCACACAGGCACGTCCGAGATCAGGCGCCGCCGTACGGCACGCGCCAGCGCCGACTTCAGCATGACGCTGGCCTTCGCGAGGTTCGACGCCACCGGGGCGCACCCCTGCTTGTGGTAGCGCGTCCACGTGATGCCCGCCCGGCTGATCTCCGCCCAGCAGCCCGCGGGGACATCGGCCACGTTGTTCTCCGTCACCGGCCGGCCGAGCGCGGTGAACGCTTTCAACTCCGACGCCACCGCGACCGGCTGGGCCAGGTGCAGGTGCAGCGGAATCTCGCCGTGCCGGTCACGAGCCACATGGAGCACACCTGGATGCCGCTCATCGGCCCACGCCACGGCGAACATGCCGTTGACCATGGGGAGCGTCACGGCCGGGCCGAGCATGTTCAGCGCGGCCGCGAAGACCTCCGTGTCGCCGGTCGTCGCCCAGGTCCGGCCCGGGTCGGCCCGCTCGACCGCCAGCCGCAAGTCAGCAGCGTTGTAGATCTCACCGTTGTACGCGATCGTCACCGGCCCGTCGCGGAACGGCTGGTCGGACCGGTCACCGGGGTCCTGGATCGCGAGCCGCGTGTGCGCGAGCGTCACGCCCGCCACCGTGACGGTTGCCGCCGCGTCCGGCCCACGGTGGGAGAGCCGGGCGGCGGCCGACATCAGATCCGCCGCCCCGAGGATCGCCGCTACTCCGCACATGACGCCTCCGCGTCCCGCAGCGGCACGAGGATCTGGTCTCGGACCACCCCGGCGATCCTGGCCATCATCGGCGGCGGCACCGCCCGGCCGACCCGCTCCCAGCGCCGCGCGTAGTTCCCGGTGAGCACGAAGTCGTCGGGGAACCCGCCGAGCCTGCGCAGCTCCGGAATCGTCAGGTAACGCGGGTGGGTCGGGTGGGTGAGCGCGGCCGTGCCCGCCGTTCCGGCCCGGGCCAAGATGGCTGGCGCGGCCTGGTCGAAGCTGAGCCGCTTCAAGTTGAGCCGCTCCGTGTGGCCCTCCCCCGGCCTGAGTTGCCTCCACAGCGGCTCGATCGAGTAGCCCCGGATACTGATCGGATACCCCGTCTCAGGGTCGGTGGCGAGATCGTCGAACGCGCCCGGCAGGTCCCCGACAGCTTCCCGAACGGTGTAGCAGTACGGCTCCGGAGCAGGGTGGACAGGCTCAAGGCCCAGGTCCTCGCGGACACCGACGAAGATGATCCGCAGCCGCCTCTGCGGGACACCGAGCCACTGAGCGTCCAGCAGCCGGGCCGTCACGCGGTAACCGGCATCGCGCAGCGTCTTGAGGATCCGCTTGAAGTAGCCCTTCGCCGTCCCCGTGACCAGGCCCGCGACGTTCTCGGCGACGAACGTGCGCGGCTGCAGGTCCCGCACCAGCCGGGCGAACTCGAAGAACAGGTCGTCGACGCGTTGCTGGGTGTCGGAGTAGATCTTGACTGTGCCCCAACCGGCCTCACGCTTGCCCGACGTGGAGAACGCAGCGCACGGCGGGGAGCCGTCCATCAGGTCGATCTCACCGACGCTCAGGCCCGTCGCGGCCAGGATCTCAGCAGCCGTCACCTCGCGGATGTCGCGCGTGTCGAGCACCGTGTACGGTGCGGCGTTCGCCCGGTACGTTTCGGCGGCCGCGGGGATGAACTCCGACGCCCACCGCATCCGGAACCCGGCCATCCGGTAGCCGAGCGAGGAGCCGCCGCAGCCGGAGAACGTCGACACCGCGTTGAAGCCGTTCCACGGGATGGCAGCGATCTCCGCCATGGACGGGATCCGGTACGACGGCTTGCTCACTTGGGCTTCCCGCTCCATTCGTAGCTGCACGAGGGGCAGCGGTAGTCCACGTCGATCGCCTCGTCGAACGAACGGAACTCCTCGGGCGGCTGTGCCTGCGGCATGGACTGCTCGTCGTCGTCGGCCAGTGCCGCGCTCAACTCCGCGTCCAGGTCCGCCAGGTCGTCGGCGGTGTAGCCGGTGACCGCGAGCAGCGCCGCGTCGGCCTGCTGGATGCTGAGCAGGGACTCGGCCAGCATGGTTTTGTCCCAGCCGCCTTTCTCACCGGTCCGGTTGTTCGCGACGAGGTACGCCTCAGCGTCCGCGTCGGACCGGGACGACCAGCCGCGCACGATCGGCACCAGCCACGTACCGTCTTCGCCGAGGTGGATGCCCTCCGGGGGGCTCTTGCCCTCCTCGACCATCGCCATCAGGACTTCCTTGCGGCCGTGACCGACTACGAGCCGGCCGGTACGCTCGTCGACCTCTCCCGCGACGATGCAGCCGAACAGCTCGATGGAGGCGCGGATCGAGGGCAGGTCGTGGTCCTTGGCGTTGCGCAGCGCGGACGGGATGTCCGGCAGCGGCATGTACTCGATGCGGCGTTGCGTCATCAGCTCTCCGTCCGAGGGGTGTCGGTCGTGGACATGGCGCGGACGATCGCATGGAACATGTGGCCTTTGACGCGCTGCTCGTCGGGCAGGTCCTCGTACGCCATGAGGCAGGGGTGCGTCTTGATGTTCGCGTTCTTGTCCGGGCCGTACGTCCACCCGGCGGCGAATTTCGTCTTACACCACGTCTCGTGGAGTTCCTGCGGGGTGGCTCCGCCCAGGGCGGCTTCGACGCCCACGGCTACGTGCTTGCGCTGCCAGGCCGGGGCGGTGTCCCAGTGCGGGGACGGCACGGGGTCGCCGTGCGCGATCTGCAGGACACGGTTCGCTTCGTGGCACACGCGGGCGATCGTCTCCAGGTACGCCTTCATCGCGCTCATCGGTTGTCGCCCTCCTCCGCGGCCTTCGGCCGGTAGTCGTACCGGGTGCGCTGCTCGGCCACGGTGGCGCTGATCTGCGCGCAGGCGGCCGTCACCCACAGGTTGTTCGTGACGGCGTCGTCAGCCACCGCGACCGCGGCCGACGTGATGCCACCGCTCTTGCCGTCGTGCCGGTGCCGTACGGGAATCGGCCGATCGGACTCCCACTCGACGGACCACGACATGGCCGGGCGGCGAGACTTCGGCCGTCCGAACCGCTCCCGCTTCAGGCGCAGCTGCACCTGGTAGGAGTCGCCCTCCGGCAAGTGCACCCACGCGAGCTCGGGGCCGGCGGCGTTGGTGTAGGCGTACCGTTTCGGCCCGAACAGGCGTTCGGCCAGGTCCAGGTTGACCGACCCCTCCCACCATTTCGGCTGGTCACGGGACCAATGCCCCTGCCGTGCCCACAGCTTCCAGTGCAGCTGCCACCCGTCCAGGAGCACGCCGATCTGCCGGGTTTCGTAGCCGGTCGGGATGAGGCGCCGCTGCAGCCACTGGCCGAACCCCTCGGTTTGGACGGAGAACCAGAACAGCGGGTTGATCGAGATGCGGAACGCCAGCGTGTCCTCGTCACCGGCGGCGCCGATGTCGAGGCCAATGTGCAATAGGCCGTGGTGGCGGCCGAGGATCATCTGCCCGCTGATCGAGCCGGTCGGGCGGGCAGGCCAGGCGCCGGGCGGGCTCGGCACGTGATGCGGGACCTGGGGCATGGCCTTGCGGAAAGACGTGACGAACCGGGCGGACGGGCCGTCCTTCCAGATCGGCTCGGTGTATGGCTCGCCGATCGCCCACTCGTCCGGGTCGAGGTTGCCGTGTGGGTCGGGGCGAACCCCGCAGCGGTCGCACACCACCCAGCGGCGCGCGTCCAGGCCGCGCTTGTGAGGGCCGTACCCGTCGACCACCGGCCGGTGGCCGAACAGGCGACAGGCCAGGATGAGGCGGGGCAGATCGTCGAGCCACCAGCCACGGTTGACCGGCACGCCGGTTTCGTGGTCGTGGTGCTTGTAGTTGGTGGTGTGCCAGCGCAAGGGGGCCTTCCAAAGGGGTGAGGGGTGGTGCCCGGTCCGGCACGTTTTCCGCGCTGCCCCCTACAACGCAGGGCCGCGCCGGACCGGGGGCATGGGGAAGGCCCCGGTCCGTGACGGTTCCGGGGCCTTCGACTTTTGAGCGTCTGAGAGCGTTTCTAAGCAAGATCGCCGCTGAGGGATCCAGGGCTACGCGGAGGGTTGCGAACGTCCGTCACGCGCAAGCTCAGCGACTCACATGTGCACTGTCGCTAGCACTTTGACATGCGGGTTCCACACTGACGACCAGAGTATGCACTGTTGTCAAGTCGCCGCAACCCGGCACGCCCTCACCCGCCCGCGGGGCGGCTCCACACCATCCGCGTCGGTCCCTCGCACGACGTCTGCGGGATGTAGCGCCACTCGTCCGCACTGCGCCCGCCCTGCCGCGCCCACACATCCGGGCTGTCCGCGCCGCCGGGGAACAGGTTCTGGATCGGCCAAAACGCCTTCGGCTGCCACTTCCTGTCACCGTCGTACGGGCCGCCGACGAACAGCAGTTCACGTTCCATGTTGAGATTCGGCATTTTCGTTTCCTTCCTCACAGGCCAAGACCTGCGGTTGCGTTGTCTGCCCACTGGTCGACGATCCGCATGTACTCGTACAGCACCCGCGAATTCGGCGACCAACCACCCTGCTGAGCGATGGTTTTCGCGTCATGCCCGGCCCGGCGGGCCTCCGTGGCCAGGCCGGAGCGCGCCCCGTGCGCCGTCAGGCGGGGCAGGCCCGCCCGCACGGACGCTTCCGACCACACGTTCCCGACCGCCTGCGCAGACATGCCGCCCAGCACCTGGCCGTGCCGGTTCACGCGCCGGAACGCCGGCCCGTCCGGGGCCAGCTCCACCGCTTGTGCCCACGCCTGCCATGCCCGCACCGGGCACGTCAGCGGATGCGTGCCCCGCGCCACAGCGGGGCTACGCGGCGTCGTCTTGGCGTAGCGGATCTGCACCACCAGGCCCTCCGGGTGTACCGCCACATCCCGGGTCAGGAGGTTCGCCACCTCCGCCCGTCGTCCGGCGATACCGAACCCGACCAGCAGGATCGCCCGATCCCGCACCCCCTTCAAGGTGTCCGGCAGCGCCGCGGACATCTTCCGCAGAGCGGCCACCGTCACCGGAGCCGCTTTGCCTCGACCGCGCTGCTCCCCCAACTCGGCGACCTCCCGGGCGAACTGGTCGAGCGCGAGCCGCGCCCCGTCAAGAGCGTCCTGCGGCACCGTCACACCCCGGTCCCGCAGCGACACAACCACGCCGTACAGGCGACGCGACGCCGTCGACAAGGCCAGACCGGCCCGCTGGTGCCACAGGACGAACCCGACGAACGACCCGATCGTCGCGGCCTCCAGCGGGATACCGATCGTGGTGGTGTACTGCTCCCACGCCTTCCAGTCGCTGCTGTAGGAGCGGGCGGTGTTCGCCTTCCGGGTGACGTGCTGCGCGGCGGCCTCGTCCAGCGCGGCCAGCCGCACCCACAGATCGCCGTCCCGGGCGGGCAGCAGCTCGCCGCCGCCGTGGAGCTCCAGCTCGGTCATCGGCGCTCACGTCTCGGCCACTCGTCGGGGCTACGGTTCCACACCCGCCACCACGGCGCCGAAACCCGGTACCTCTCAGCGACGCGGCGCAGCTCGACAAGGCGGCGCTTGTGCCTGTGGTCAGCGCGGACAAGCGCAGCCACGACCAGGACGACAACCACGGTGCATGCCGCCAAGAACACGTCCATCACTCCCCCGCCTCCTCGTCGACGAACATCCCCTTGGCGCGCTCGACCATCAGGTCAAGCCGCACTCTGCCTTTCGGGTCCTGGCCGTACGGCCAATACGCCGACCCGTACGCCGGATACGACCACTGCCGGTCCACGACCCGGAACAGTCCCACCCCGGCCAGGTTGACCAGGTCCCCGATCTGGGGCGGCATCGCCGTGGGCAGGTCATCCCCAGGCTCAACCAGCTGGTCAAGATGGGTGTACCGGAAACCGCCGCGTACGCCGGGCTCACGCAGGTAGAAGACGCACTGAGCGAACGTGAACGCCTTCACTCGCCCGCCTCCTTGTCGTCGATCAGCTTGGCCAACTCAGCCAGCAGCTCCTCCGGGTCCCGCAGGTGCTCGGCCGGGGCCGTGTCCACGAAAAACTCCTGGTACAGCACCTCCGCGTACCGCCAAATCACCTCGTTGTCCTGGCCGACGTCCCACCACTGCTGCACGACGTTCTCCGCGCCCGAGTAGGACACGTCGTAGTAGCAGCGGTCACCGGGCACGAACTTGCACAGGTCCTCACGCGGCTCCTGGCCCACCTGGTAGGGGAACGGGGCGTGGTAGGCGACCCCACCGCCGTGCCAACCGCCCGTCTCCCGCCAGAAGACGGCGGCCCCTTCTGGGGGGCTCATCAGCATCACATCGACCGTGCCGTGCTCCCCCTGCAGCAGGTAGTGGACCACGCCGGACCGGCCAGTCTCGCCCCCGTCGTTCATGACCTCGCGCGTGAACAGGCTCTCGCTCATCGGTCGTCACCGTCCTTAGCGTCACGGAGCGGCGACTTGATCTCCCACACCCGGTACACCTCGACGCCGCGCTCCTCCAGCAGCCGCCACACCTCCTGCTCCCGGCCCTCAGGGATGAACAGGGCAGCCTGCCACGGCTTCGCGTCCGGGGCACGTCCAGTGCGGGCGGGCTCGATGCGGGCCTCCTCCGCGATACGCCGCGCCTCGTCGTAGGTGACCTTCTGCGTCGCTTCGTGGCGGGCGGAGCGGTCGGTCTCCCGGACGACGAAGTCGGGCATACGTACCTTGCGGTTCAGCTGCCTGACGGCTCTGACCAGCTCCACCACCGGGCGGTGGGCCAGCTCCTCCTGGATCCGGTTGAGGACACCGGTCGCTCGCACAGTGGTCGACGGGGCCCGGCCGATCTCGCCCTCCATGACGAGCAGGTCCACCGTGTCGACGCCATCGAAGCCGCGGTACGGCTGGGCTGCGGGCGCGACGCTTTCGGGTGGCAGCGCCAGGAGCGCACAGTGGCCGCGCTGGGACAGTGCCGCATGCGCTGCGCGAACCCTGTCGGGATTCCAATGCAAGACCCGAACGTAGAACTCGCGGCCGATCAGGTGGAAGGTGTCGGGGGCGAAGCCGTCCTGGAGCAGGTGCTCGCGGGCGGCGGCGACAGTCACGCCGTCGTAGTCGAAGCCGTACATCGGCTTGTCGCTCATGAAGGTCTCCATGTCGGGTGGTGAGGGGAAGCCCCCGGCGCGCGGGCCGGGGGCCGGGAAAGGTCAGGCGGGCTGGTCGGCGGTGGCCACGAACTCCTGGCGGCCAGTGTCCCAGCGCAGCAGTCCGCGGGCCGCCTCCCGGTAGAGGCGGTTCAGGTCGTGCGTAGCGCCGGGGTGGTCCCGGTCGCAAGACATCCAGCCCTCCCCCGGGGCGAGGCGGACCCAGTAGCCCAGCCGCTCGCACTCGGCTTCGCCGGGCCACCGGCCGGTCCAGTACGAGAACACCTCGGCGCCGTGGTGCTGGGTGCACGAGCGGCGTTGGATGCCGCACACCGGGCAGCGCGCCAGGTCGCACTCCGGGTGGTGAGGCTGGCCGGCGTCCACCCGGCAGTCAGGGCAGCGCGGCATCAGCGGATCACGTCCGTGATGAGAGCGAGCAGCTCGGTGGAGGAGTCCGCGGGCAGGTGCCCCTCGGCGGCGAGGTAGTTGATGTGGCCCTCCTCGTCCAGCCAGGTGAGGATGCTCTCCGCCGTCCAGTCGGGGTGGATCGCGCGGGAGGTGAGGGCGAGGTCGCGCAGGGACAGGAAGTCGCCTTCGCCGTCGAGGTCGATGAGCGGCGTGTGGAACGTCGCGCGCAGGGAGTCGATCATGGGGTTTGCCTTTCCGAGGGTTGGTCAGGGGGCGGGGCTCCCCGGCTGGGTGACCGGGGAGCTGGGAGGGATCAGAGGTTGCGGACGAGGTCCATGAGCTTCGCGATCGCGGCGACGCACGGGGCGGAGTCGTCCATTCCTTCGACCCTGGCGAGCCGGTCGTTCAGGTACCACTCCACGTCGTCGGGGGTGGCTTCCGTGAGTTCGTGCCGCTCAAGGCAGGGCCTGGAAGGCATGCCCATCCACAGCGCGTAGTAGTCGCTGCCGTAGTAGAGCGTGCCGGTGTCGGTGTCGCGCCACACGCCGGTGTGGGCGACCTCCTCGGAGGTGGAGGCGAAGTCGACGCTACCGACGAGCTCCAGGCCGGGGAACGTCGGGAAGTCGAGGGTCGCGGTGTCGGGCTTGGCGGTTGCTTTGCGGACGGTGTCCATGAGCGTGGTGACGGCCTGGGCGAACGGCGCGCGGTCGTTCATCCACTCGGCGGCGTTGAGCCGCATGTTCAGGTGCGCCTCCAGCTCGTTGGGGGTGCACGGGATGAGGTCCTCGGACGTCAGAGGGTCGACCGTGAGGGACAGACCGGCCCATTCGTCGCCGTGGTAGAGCCGGCCGGTGGTGTCGTTGCGCCAGACGCCGGTGATGTCGCAGCTCTCGGGGCCGTCGTAGAAGTCGATCTGACCGAGGAGCGTCAGGCCCGGGAAGGTCGGGAGCATCAGGGTGCATACCTGCGCAGGTACGTCGTTGGACGCCGGGACGGGGACGTTGTTGTCGAGCCACAGCATGGTCGGCTGACCGGTGGGCTTGTAGTCGTAGGTGACGAGCACGCCCCAGGTGTCGGTGTCGGAACCGGGGATGGCTGGCTCGATGACGGTGGCGGTCGCGTAGACGTCGCGCTCCAGGAGGTAGGGGATGTAGAGCTTGCTACCGGGGTGGAGCTCGGTGATGGCCTTCGTCGGCATGGTGTTCCGTTTCGCTGGTTGGTTGGTGGGGGGTGCCCCCGGCGTGGGTGCGCCGGGGGCGGAGCGGGTCAGTCCCTGTTCACGGAGACCTGGCTCAGGGTGATGAGGCGAGTGGCGGCGGCCTGTGCGAGGGTCGCGTAGACCTGGGCCATGGCGACCGTCTCGATGCGGATGCGGCGCTGGGTAGTCGGGTCCTCGGTGGGGTCGATCGTGGCGTCTTTGAGGTCGAAGAGGATCTTCTCGGCGGCGTCGGCGTTCTCGCGGTAGCGAGTCGTCTCGGTGCGCACCTCGTCGCGGTACTTCGCCTCGTAGTGGCGCTTCTCCAGGTTGGCCAGGTAGTCGTTCATTGGTGCTATCCATTCTGCTAGCGGGTTGGTCGGCGTGCGTGGCGTGGGTGTGTCACGCGCGTTTTCTTGATCACGCACTTTCGTGATCATGGGGCTTTGTGATCTTGAATTACGTGATCACTACGCTGATCCTAACTCACGATAAGTGGGGTTATCGTGAGTTAAAGCCAAGATCGCGTGAGGTCTTTTCACCCACACCCGAACCCAAACCACCCACACTCAACCCTCGGCACGCCCCGCCACCACACCCGGCAACCGAGCACCCGGCCGGCCCCGCGACCCCCGGCGCTCCCGCTCCACCACCAACAACTCCCGCACATTCACCAACCCCCCCACCTCCCCCCGCCGACGAACCCGCGGCAACCCCGTCCACTCGTCGACCACCAAACACCGCAACCGGCCCGCCGCAACCCAACGCCCGATCGTCGAACGATCCACCCCAACACGAGCAGCAGCCGCCGCAAAATCCACCCACACACCACCATCATCACAACCACACACAAACCACACAGGCCAGACAAGGCAGACGGGACAGCGACACACACCGGGGCCCGGCCCGGGGCCCCGCGGGGGGGTGGGGGTGCTGGCCGGGAACACGAAAGCGCCCGCCGGTCGCATGACCGGCGGGCGCTTCTGGGTGCGAGCGTTGGCTAGCTCCGGAAGAACTCCAGGACTTCCGAGATCAGACCCGCGCGAATCTGGGCTTCCGTCTTGGCCAGCTCGTGACGGATCACGTTCTCCGCTTGCGCGATGACCAGGCGGAGGCTCTTGATCTCCGCGCGGGTCACGACGTCGTACCGTCCGTTGGCCTGGTAGTCGCTGGTCGCGCGGTTCAGGCTGACGGTGCTCAGCCGGTTCATCGCGTCATGCGCGGCGATGAGCTGCGCCGTGATCTTCTCGTCCCAGTAGATCACCGCCTGCTCAACCGCGCAGTTAGGGACGGTGACGACCACGATCGGACGCCGGTTGGCACCAGCGGTGGCGAACACCGCAGCCGGGATCTGAAGGGCGGTGAGCAACAGCACGTACAGCGTTGCGGCGTCGGTGATCAGGTCGTTGGTGGGCGTGGTGCTGGACTCCATTGGAGAGTCTCCGTTCTAGGTTGGTTGGGACGGACCGGGGCGCGCGGGTACGCGCCCCGGTGTGGTGGTTACTTGGCGTTGGGCTTGATGTCGGCCTGCTGTGCGGCTTGCTGAGCCTTGAAGGTGGCCAGCATCGCCTCTTGCGCGGTGACGTCCAGCCCGTGGGTGCGAGCGACCTCTATGGCGGCTTCCAGGTCCTTGACGGTCTTGTCCATCAGGTCCCCGGCGGCCTTACGCTCAGCCGCCTTACGGGCCTCCTCACGGCGGATCTTGATCTGCTCCATCGCGTCCGGGATGACGGCGGTGATCCACTTGGTGAGGTCCGACACGCTGGCACCGGCGGGCGCGGCGAGCGGGTGAGTCTCGTCAGTGAGGGACAGATCCCGCATGCCGTCGTACCGGCGCGTGGTCCACCGGGTGACGTTCTTGCCGGTGCCCTGCGTGTAGATGTGGGCAGCGGGGAAGTCTGCGCCGTCAGGCAGCGGGATCAGGTCCTCACCGATCAGCGCGTCGCCGTGCAGCTTGTCGGCCTTGTGCAGGCTGACCAGGGTGGCGATGGACGGACGGTTTCCGCCGACGAATGCCCAAAACGACGCGGTCCCACGCGCCGAACCTCCCTTGGGGGTTTCCGCGCGGGTGAGCCACGCATAGACGGGGAGAAGGGTCTCCGCCTGCTCACGGGTGAGCTTGATCTCAACGGTGGCGGGGGCGGGGGTGGACTCAGTCATGATCTTCCCTTGTGGGTAGTGGGCCGCCCGCCCTGTTGCGGGCGACCCGTGGGGGTTTGCTAGGCGATGACGGTGTCGTCGCCGGAGGTATCACGCTTACGCTTGCGCTTTTGCTTGCGTGATGGGGAGTGCTTGGCGTTGCGCCGTACAGCCCAGATGGCTACACCGATCGCTGCCAGTGCGAGCACTCCGAGCGAACCGAGAGCGATACCCATCGGAGTGTCGTTACTGGCGAACTGCGTGACGGGAACGTCCGTCGCGTCTGGCACGGTCACAGCCTGCGGGATGCAAGCCAGACCGGGCACCGGCGGAGTCCCACATGCGGGGGTCGCCGGGGGTGCGAATACCGGCGTGTCCTCCGGAGTGGGCACCGGCGGTGCGGCGGGCACCGTGGGAAGTGGCTGCGCGGAGACGAAACTCACGGACACGGACGGTGCCGGGGTCACCGTCTTCGGTGCCGGAGTGACCGTCTTCGGTGCCGGGGTCACCGTGACCGTGGGGGTCACAGTTGGCGGCGCCGTGGTCACGGACACGGACACGGACGGTGCCGGGGTGATCGTCGTAGTGACGGACACCGTGGCGGACACCGTGGTCGTAGACGTGACGGTCTCCGTCACAGTGATGGCTGGGACCGGGTTCTCCGGTACCGGCACGGGGGCGGCGGTGGCGGTGGCGGTTGTGAGGAGCACCGCGCAGGCGGTCAGGATGGCGGTGGCCGCCGCAGCCGCCGCCCCCCTTGCTCTCATTGAATCGATCATGGCGACAGCCTATGGGTCGTTCGGAATGCCTGATGACCTTTTGAGTCACGATCACATAACGACCACTCGGTGTTTCCGCAGGTCAGGGCACCGCCGCCCCTCGCGCGAAGCCGTCCCCCGACGTTGTGTCTTGGCTAACCGCCTTTTCGTGCGTGTGGGTGTGGGTGTTGGTGGCGTGTTTTCTCTTGCGAGACGCTATGTGGCTCTCTGAGTGCTTTGGAGCGCCCCCCGCCTCTTTGGTCGAGTTGTGTGCGCTAGCGCTTCAGCTTGCGTCTGAGAGCGTTCTAGACGGGTTTCTGGTCCGTTCTCCGCGTCGTGTTGTTCGTGGGGAAGTTCTCCGCGACGAGGAGGGTGTCCGGGGTGGGTGTGGTCGTGCAGGTCTGGCAGTGGTCGAGGTTGCCGGTGTGGGTCCAGCTGTAGCGGTGTGTGGCTTGGGTGCGGGCGTGTGTGGCGGAGTCCGCGGTGAGGTAGACGCGGGCTCCGCAGTTGGGGGTGTCGCAGTGGAGTCCGATGCGGATGCTCATGTGTCGTCTCCGGTGTGGTGTCGGTTAAGGATGCGCTTGGCGTGGGCGCGGTAGGCGGCGATCTGTTCGGGGGTCATGCGCTGGGCCTGGGAGGGGACTTTCACGATGGCGTTGCGGACGTGGAGCCGTGTGCCTTCTTCGTCGCGTGCGGCGAGGACGGATTCGATGACGAGGCGGGGTGACCAGGGGCAGCCGGCGAGTTCGGTGAGGACTTGGCCGAGGTTCCAGTCTTCGCGCATTTCGACCAGGAGGGCGGCGAGGGCGCCGTAGGCGGGTTGGATGGTGGGCTGGGCCATGGGGTCCTTTCGTGGTTGCGTTTCCGCTTGCATGAGTGCTGGCGTCATCTTCGTTGATCTTGGTTTTGGCGCGCGTTCTGGCCCCCTTCCTCCTTAGCCACGTACGGAGGGATCCATAGAAGGACATAGAGAAGGGATAGCTAGTAGGGATAGGGGCCCCCGCTCTAGCGTGACCTAACTCGGGGTTTGGTTACGGTCTGAGCGTGACCTACGGGTCACGCTCAGACGTGACCTAACTCCCCCTGATTCCATGATCGTTTATGAGTTATCCACAGGCTTCCCCGACCGGCTTTGGTTACGGTCAGAGCGTGACCTATCCGGCGCCGGAGGCAACTCCACCGACGCCGGCAACAACGGCACGTGATAGTCGACGGCGTGACCCCGCCGCGCGAACACCGGCCGCCCCAGCGAATCCGTGTCGATCTGCATCCGAACCTCGATCCCCCGATCCGCGAGCCGCTTCAACGCATCGCCCAGACCGCGCGCACCGAGCCCCGTCCCCAGCTGCAACGTCTCCGTCAACGTGATCTTCGTGCCGTCGTCCCTGCGGTCCCCGCGATGCCACAGCATCTTCCGCGACACCTTGTGCGCCCGCTCCGCGATGATCATCAACACCAGCCGGTCCGACGCGGGCATCCCCTGCGCAGCAGGAGTCCTCAGCCACGCGGCCACCTCCCCAACCAGGCTCTCGGCCACCACTCCCCCCGTCGTCGCACATAAGTCCCTCGAGGGAAGGGAGATCAGACCTGGTCACAGCGGACCATCTCAGCCAGAACACGGTAAATGACCCTGGCCATGCCATGACGCAGCCACCGCCACGGCACCACCTCGCGCAGCCCTTCCACGAGCGGATCACCAGCGGGCCGCTGACGGCCCTGCCCAAGATCAACCATGCGGTGCTCCCCGCCCACACCGAGATCAACCGAGCGGCGCAGCAACGCCGCGGCGATCCTCCCCCGCTCCGTCGCAGCCACCCTGACCGCGACCTCAGCGAGCGCCGCGGCGCGTATCTCGTCCATGCTCAGCCGGTCGTCCCCGGCCCCGGCCGACCGCATCTGACGCACCATCGCCGCCGTGTAGACAGCGGCCAGCTCCTCAACCACCGGGTCGGTCACCCGGCCCAGGACGAGGGTCTCGTCATCTTCCATGTGGTGTTCCTTCACATATGCGTTTCACCGGCCAGGGCGTGGTGCCCTGCCGGTCACGTCGTACGTTCTGCGTTTGGCGGGGTCCGACAGCGTCGCGTACGCCTCGGTCACCCCTTTGAAACGGTCGGCCGCCGCCTCGTCACCAGGGTTGGCGTCCGGGTGGAGTTGGCGAGCGAGCCGCCGGTACGCGCGGCGGATGTCGTCGCCCGTCGCGGTCGCCGGCACCCCGAGCCGCACATAGAACTCCCCCAGCGTCGGCATGGGCCTGGGCGACCTCGGCGGCCGCGAAGAGGCCTTCGCCTGCGGTGGTTTGCACGTCGCGACGTGCGGCATCATCCGCCGTTCATGCTTGGCCAGGGGACGCTCGTCGGTGACGCGACGCGACCGGAGCGTCCCGGCCGCGTCGCACCACACCGCTGTGTTCCCCTTCGGGTTCTCCTTCAGGTCAACGGCGAAGTCCACGTTGTTGCTGGTCTTCGTCCACCAGACCAGCTCACCGCATGGCCGTTTGCCCTTGCCGCCCCTGCAGAAGCCCTTGTGTGCGCGGGAGAACACGGCTCGTCTACCCCTGCTGCTCGGCGTTCGTCACCGCCCGGCACGCGTCACACATCGACACGACGATCACGACCGGCCCCACCGTCACGCTGCCCTGGCACACGTCGCTGCTGTCACCGCCGCACCGGTCACACGGCGGGCGCACCCCGGCCAGGGCGTGCAGCGTGTAGCAGCCCACGCAACGCACGATGCCCATCTCCTGCAACGTGCCGAACACCGGCTGCGGGCTTTGCAGGTGCAGGCAACCCCGAGGATCCGCCCTGTAGGCAGCCATGAAGTCGTCCGACACCTCATCGACCCAGCCGCGAGGACGAACCACCACGGGAGAGTCAGGGAAAGCGTGAGCGGCAACGATGCGTCTGGCGGCCGCGGCCGCCGCGTAGAACTGATCGCTCATCGGGTTCGCGTTCATACCGCTGACTCCTTCCACACGGTCAAGTCCCGCCACGTCGCGTACGCGGCGGTGCCGGCCGCGCCCCGCGACGCCGGGTGCAGGTGCGCGAGCATCGCTTTCGGGCCCGGCGCGGCCGCGACCCGTTCGACGAGCGCGCCGTTACGGATCGGCCCGGCCGAGTGGCCCAGCTCCTCCAGGTGCCACGGCGCGGGCAGGCACTCCACGATCACGCCGGGCGCTTCCATCCCCCATTCGTAGGCGTGCAGGTCACCGCCGCGCGGGGTGCGCTTGACCGGGTCGAACCCGACGATCAGCCGTAGTGGCCCCACCTCGATACGACGGGCCGTCAGGTCCGCGCGCACCTTGGCCCGGTCCGCGCCCCGCCACCCGGTGTAGCCGAGGGTGAACCAGTCCGGCTCGCACCAGGCCGACAGGTCCTCGAAGAAGGCGGCCAGCACCAGCCGGGCCTGGTCCTGGTCGACGCCGCTGCCCTGCAGGGCCAGGTGAACGAGGCGGGCCAGGTGGTGGCGCTGGTCGACGTTGAGGTTCGGTCGCTTCGCCATCAGCTACCACCTGCCCCGCGGCCGCCGAACCCGCCGCGCTGGACGACGGTTCCCTTACGGGTGGTGATGTGCACGTCGGAGGGGCGCACCGTGGTGGCGCCGCGGATCCGACCGCCCGAGGAGGAGCCGCCGTACACGTAGGTGTAACTGCTGTGGGAGCCACCGTCGCAGAACCGGTCGTCCACCACCTGGTATGAGCCGTCAGCGCCGGGAGAAGTGATCACACAGTCAGCGGTGACAGGGTCGCCAGGGGTGCAGCCCGCCGCGACGATCACTGACAGTGTGGTGATCGTGCCGATCGCCACACTGTTCGACGACATCCGCCTACGCGACCGGGAAACGAGTTCGTCGCTGCTCATCGGCCGCCGTCCTCGTGGGTGCAGACGACGGTGATGTTCTCGATGATCGCCAGGGTGACGGGCTTGGCGTCAGCGTCTTCCATCACCGGCCAGCCGTCGTCGCCGTAGAGGAGTTTGCCGTCGTTGTCTTTCTTGTGCTGCTTGTTGCTGCGGTAGAAGTCCCGGGAGCCTCGCCCGGTCGGCTGCACCTTGACCTTGGTGACACGGTCTCTTCCGCTGATCTTCTGGTGGCGGGGGTTGTCCGGGTCGAAGTGAACCCACCGGAACTTGTCGAAGTCGTACACGGCGTCCCAGATGTCCAGGACGGTCCCCTCCTGAATTTCGCAGGAGCGGCCGGACATACGCGGGTAGAAGACCCTCGTGCCGACCGTGTACGAGTTGCCCCGCCAGTCGGTCAGGGTGCGCGGCTCACTCTCGGTCGCCATCAGGCGCCCTTCCTTCCCATGGGGTTCCAGTTCACGGCCTCGTCGACGATCACGAGGGAAGCGCTGACGCCGAGCATCTGCGGCCTGTAGTGCCAGTAGCCCTTGCACCGGTACACGCGCAGGTTCCTGCCGGGGTAGAGCTGCCTGACCGCGAGTTTCGCGACCTTCTTGCTGGAGTACCGGTCGGCGCCGCAGGTGCAGGCGCCGAAGTGCCGCGCCGCCACGATCGGCTGCGTCCTCGGGTGCCCCTTCACTTTCCTGCTCCTGCCACTGTCGCTAGCACTTCTGCTTGCCTCTCGTGTTCTTGCTTAGCCTGCCGATTAAGAGCCTTGCTCAGTGTGGTCAGGGAGACACCGAGCCGTTTCGCGATCAGCATCTGCCCGGCCTCCTGGTTCAGGGGCCAGCCCTCGGCGTGGGAAACGAACTGGGCGTTCTCCACGAGCGCCGCCCCGTTCTTCAACGGGGCGTAGCTGTCGAGTGTGCCGTGGTCGGTCAGCCGTGTCTCGCACGGCCCGCAGTGTGGCCGCCCTGGTTTCACTGGGCGGCCACACTCGACGAACTCGCACAGCACCGCTTCCCAGTCCGGCTTCGCGGCCGGGTCGTCGATGTTCTCTTCCCACGCGGCCGGCGGCGCCCATTTCCGGCGCTGCGCGCGGGCCTTGGCGCGGCGGTTGCCGTACTCCATGGGCGGCTTCTGGGCACGCATCTCTTCGTAGGCGGCCCTGATCGCGTCTGCCAGCGCCACGGTGATCTGTGGCTTGCGCATGATGTGGGTGAGGTTCGTCGCCGTGTTGCCCTGCTGCTGGCCGATGCGTGCCCTCATCTCGTCGTTGGTCCAGCCCATGGCGGTCAGCGCCTGAACGCGGCGCTGCGACCCGGTCGCGTTGATCCGCACGCCTTTTCCGATCATCGGGGTGACCGCGAGGATCTTCTCCGCGGTGCTCCGCAGCGCCGCGGCCTGCTTGCCCTGCTGGATCTTCAGGATCGTTATCCTGCTGACGCCGCTGTGGTCGATGAGGTCCTGCAGGCTCATCGTGCGGCGCAGCTCCTTGATGTGCTTGCGCAGCGGGGTGGCGTCGGCCTTCAGCGACATGCCGAGGTGGTGCATCTTCCGGGCCTTGGTGCCGACGGGCAGGCACTTGTCGCAGCCGCACCCGTCCTTGGTGTAGCCGGTTAGCGTCCCGTGCCGGGCGCCTTCCACGAAGGTTCGGCGCCTTCGTGTGCTGGTGGGGTTATCTGCCATCGACATCACCCGGGGTGGGCCTGGTGTCGATGTCCTCGATCCACGCCACGATCACTGCACCGGCCTTGACGAGCTCGGCGCGCATCGCGGGCAGCTCGTCAGCGGCCATGGCCCCCCAGACCTGCTCCAGCAAAATTGACTGCCAGGTCTTCCGCTGGGGGTCGTCGTTGATCTGCCGCTCGGCTGCGGCGAGCATTTCGGGCAACTCGAACTCGGCCGCCGTGAATGAGGCGCGGTCGCGGTGGCGCTGCACGCCGTACTTGCGGTGCTGGGCCATCCGCTCCAGCACGATCTGGCGGGTGATGCGGAGCCGTACTGCGGCGTTGGCCATGAAGTCCTCGGACATCACATGCCTCCGGTGTGGGCCAGGCCGACGCCAAGGGCGATCGCGCGGGCGCGGTCGAGGTCGTCCTGGGTGACGCCGTGGCCCTCGACGATGGCGATGACGACGCCGCTGTCCGAGACGACGGAGTGCCGGGGGATCGAGTAGTCCGGCGTGCGCTTGCGCTTGGGGACTCGCTTGCCGTTGACCTTCCGGGGCTTCCGCTTCTTCTTCCGCCGGTCGAACGGGTTGGAGGTGGTGTCGAACGGGTCGTTCATCAGATTCCTTTCACGATGTTGAAGCCCGGCAAGGCGTCCTGTGTGCCGCCGGGGACAGGGATTGAGGCAACCGGCTGGCACGCGGTGAGCGTGTACCGGTCAGGGTGTTGCTGGCGGTCAGCCCGCTGGCGGTCCGTCCAGACGCGGGCCCGCACCCAGGCCGCCTCTACTGGCGACATGGGGCGTTTGCCCTTGCAATCACATCGGCACGCCCACCGGCAGATGCGATCGGCGAGCCACACCTGGGCGACGACCGTGGCCAGCGGCGGCCCGTCGATCGTGCGGTGCTGGTACGACTCGCGGAAGCACGCCGGGCCCGTGCCGCTCTTGTCGGCGATCATTCCTTCGCGGGCTTGGCGCGGCATGCCGCTGCACTGCTCGTGCTTGCCGCGGTCGCACTGGTAACAGCGGGTGCGCTGGCATTCGCACCGGGTGTAGAAGCCCGGCCAAGCCAGCGACTCCACGCGCCGCATGCCGTCCGTCCAGACGTGTGCCTGCACCCAGGCTGCCTCTACTGGCGACATGACGCCGCCCTGGAGCGTCACCGCTCCTCCCGGCGCGAGTACTGGTCCCGCTGGGCGAGGAACGCCGCACGCTCGCGGTCCTGGCGCCGTTCGTAGAGATGCATCCGCAGGGTGCCGCGCACGTTCTGGAAGACGCTCTCAACGGCGACCAGCGCGACGAACGCCCCGCAGACTGCGCCAACGACGACCAGGATGTACAGCAGCGGGGGCCACGTGCTGAGGACCAGCAGGGCCGTTGTGAGCGCCGCCCATACGACCAGGGCAAGGGGGGTTTTCAACGTCTCTCCTCACAGAGGGGGTGAAGGGCGCGCTGATCAAGGCCCCCGCCGAGATCAACGCGCCCTTGATTTATCGAGTGACCTGCGGCGGGGACGTGTGGAACACGCGTACCTGGCCGATGACCACCCTCGCGAAGTAGTCGTCGCGGTTCCCCTTCGCCAGGGCGTCGAGGTTGTTCACGAACTCCTCGTATCGGTCGCGCTGCGCCCGAGCCTCGTCCCGCTCTCGTACGGCGGCGCGGGCGTCGATTGCGTGGCACGCCCCCCACGTGATCGCCATCGCGACGGCGCAGACCGCCACGACGATGATCGCGACCGTGTCTGTGTTCACCGGGCGGCCTCCTCGACGGCGGTGCCGGCCTCGGGGTCGTGGGCGTTGAGCTGCTCGATCTTCCATCGCCCGTCCAGGGTCACGGTGGTGAAGTCGCTGCAGATCGCGCACCTCCGCAGGACGGAGGTGTGCAGTGTGAACGGCTGCGGGCCGGGTGAGGCCCCGATCGTTTTCCACTGGCAGTCGTGCGGGGTGTGGCCCTTGGCGGCGGCGCCGAAGTAGCCGAGCACGAGGCCCGCGACGCCGACCACGAAGAAGCCGCCGATGATGAGAGCCGTCTCTGCGGTGCTCACTGGGCAACCCCGACCATCCGGTCAGCGTCCGCGAGGGGGACGGCGGGGCCGCTCTCCTGGTCTCCCAGGAGAGCAGCCGCCACCTCGACGGTGAGGAACGCCCGGTGCGCGCGGAGCGCGAGCCGCAGGTCCTCGATTGTCACCAGGTCGGCCTGCTGGCCGACCTGCCAGACGATGGTGTCGTGGATGTCCTTGGCGTAGGCGGTGAACGTTCCCCTCCTGGCATCCCAGGAGGGGAACACCCGAACCATCCCGGTGCCGGGGAACATGTGCTGCTGCATCAGCGCTGGGCCGCCCTCTGCTTGACCAGGCCCGCGAAGCCCGCACCGACCTTGAAGCGGACCTTCACCGTCGCGGGGACCTCCACCGGCTCCCCGGTGTGGGGGTTACGGGCGGTGCGGGGGGCCCGGTCGGCCAGCTCCCACATTCCGAACCCGGTGATACGCACCCGGGCGCCCTGGGAGACCTGGTCCTCGATGGCGTTCATGATCGCCTCGAACGCCTTGGCCATGAGCTTGGGGTCCGCCTCGAACGCCTCCTCCTTGATGAGGGAGTTGTCGGCGGCGGCGGCGATGATGTCGTCCTTGAAGAGGGTGGTGCCGGGGGTGAGCTTCGAAGCCATGAGATTTTTCCTTTTCTGTGGTGGTGCGAGGTCAGTTGGCCGGTGCCGGAGCGGGCGGAGCGGGCGGAGCGGGCGGGCCCTGGGGGGCGACCGGGGTCTGCGGGAACTGGTACACCTCGGCCGGCATCAACTGCGTGGTGTTCAGCGCGGCCAGGCCGGAGGCGGAGCAGTCGGGGCAGCCGTTCCCACTGCACGTGGGGCAGGGCTGCCCGTCCTGCACGGCCGGGTGGCACGGCCCGTTGAAGCGGTGCACCAGGCGCGTGTCCGTGGAGTTGCCGCACTGGCACGGCCGCCGGAACATGACGCCCGTCTCCGGGGCGGTCTGCTGCGTGGCGTGGGCCAGTTGCCGCTGCTTCTCCTGCCGGTCCAGGAACTCGATACGGGCCAGCACGTCCCGGTGGGCGCGGTCCGCCTCGTCCCGGATCCTGCGGTACAGGTTGGCCGCGTCTTCGAGCTGGGTCTTGTCGTTCGCCGGTGCGGGCATCCGGTACGCGCCGAGGTCGAGCGACGCTTCGTCCTCGGTCCGGGTGTAGCGGACGTGCTCGGGCCGGAGGTGGTCGTACTGCGAGTAGATGGGTCGCATTGCGGTGCTCCTTGAGGGGTTGGCCCCGGCCCTGGGGGCGGGCCGGGGGTGAAGCGGGGTCAGTTCTCAGCGCGGGCTTCCTGAATGGCGGAGACCATCGCGTCGTAGGTGGCGACGTCGCCGCCAGCGGACTCCAGCACGTCGATCGCGGCCTGGACCTGCTCTGGGGTCGGCGGGGCGGCCGCGGTGAGGGTGTCGCCCGTGATGATGCTGATGTCGCGCAGCACTTCTTCGCGGTCGGCGATGCCGAGCTGCCCGAACAGGTTCAGCATGTGGACGCGACGCTCGGCCGGGTCCTGCTGCTCGACCTGCTGGGCAGGCTTCTTCGGCTTGGCCGGGTGCGTGATCGGCATGGCCTTGAGCGCGGCCATCACCTGGTCGGCTTCCCGCTCCGTCAGATCCCGGGTGGACTCGATCGGCGGTTGACCAGCTGGCCGCTGGACGGTCGCGTTCAACCACGCCGCCTTGGCGGCCTTGTTCGCCGCGGTGCTGCCCTTGCCGGTGTGCGGGGTGATGCCGCGCTCACCGATCGCGATGTTCAGCGAGGTCAGACGTTCCGCAGCGACCGGGACGTCCTTGGGGTCGTCAACGATGACGGCATCTTCGATCTCGTCGTCGGGCGGCACCAGCATGTCCTCGGCGCTGCGGCCGGCAGGGGCCTGCACGGGCGGCGCCGGAGCGGCGGGCGGCTCGGCGGGTTGGATGCTCGCGAGGAACGCCTGCAGCTCCTTGGCGGTGGCGTCCTCGATCTTTCGACCTCGGGTGTGGTCGGTGAACGCGCGGTGCAGCGCGTCCATGTCGCCGCCCTCCCACGCTTCAACGACCTGCTTCCACACCTCGGCGATCCGTTCGAGGGCCCGGGCGCGGCTGCTCGCCGCCGCTTCGATCCGCTGGCCGTTGGCCATCCACACCTCACGGTCGGCTTTCGCCTGCCGCCACAGCTCCACGACCGTGTCGTACGTCGGCGCCGCGTTGATCGCCGCGATGTAATCCGTCTGGGCGGGCTTGGCCGACTCGATCGCCAGCCGATCCTCCGACGCTCCGGCGCCGAGCTCCGCGTGCTCGGGTGCGGCGGCCATGATGCGGGCCGCTGCCTGCCCAGCGGTCATACCGCGGATAGCCGCCTCCACCTTCGTGAAGTGCTTGAGCAGGCCCTTCTCCCGCGCCGTGCGGGGAACGAGCCACACACTGATCGGGACCGCGACCGCATCGCCGAACATGCCGCGCACCATGTCCACGAAGCCCGGCAGCTCCGCTCCGGCGTTCGCACCCTTGGTCTCCAGCAGCCACGTCCCGATGTCCTGGATCTGGGGGATCCAGATGTTCATGCGGGTGTGGAGCTTGCACGCCTGGTCTCTCGGCGCGTTCTCCCAGAACCGCTCCCCCCACATCTGCGTGCAGACGCACGGCTGGTTCGTCTTCTCCACGGTTTCGCCGTTGCAGCGGGCCTGCCGTCCGCCGCGTGACCACTTCTCGTACGCCTGGTCGAGCGGGTCCCTGCCGGGCGGCAGAATCGCGTCCAGGGACGTGAGTTCCGGGTTCATCAGCCGCCACTGCATGCCGCCGTCACCCTGGGGCTTCCACCGCTCGACGCGGCCGCCGTATATGTCCTCCATCTGCCGGATGAAGTGCTCGAACTCCGAGGTAGGGATGAAGAACTCCGACGCCTTCGCCCTGCCCTCGAACGTACCCAGACGGATCCGGCCGATCGTGCGGAGACGCTGCTGCCTGGTCAGAATCCGGCCGCCCATCAGGCCACCTCCTCCATGTCGTTGTCGTCGAGGGTCAGAGGTTCACCGACGACGTTCTTGGCGAGGCCGGTGTTGAATTCCGCGAGGCGGCGGACCGTCTGGAACATGTCGTACATGTCGTCGCCGCACCTCACCGGATAGAGGTTGTAGCCCTCCGGGCGGAGGTGCAGGATCACGCCGACGTCGTGACGGGGCGGCAACTCGATCCGGTCGCCGTTGCGCTCCCACCCCCACGGCGCTTTGCGGTACGCGCTCATCTGCAGGCCGGCCTCCGGGTAGACGCCGTGGACGTCGCCGTTGTACGTCGTCCCGTTCAGCGTGCCGCCGGTTTTCGTGTCGCCCGGGATGATGGTGTCGGCGGGCACACCGAGCTTCTTCGCGACCTTCGGGGACCGGAACAGGTAGTCGAGTGTCCCGGCGTAGCCGTCTTCGTAGTGAGCGACGACCATCTCGGATGCCTCAAATTCGATCTCCCACTCCTTCACCCACCGGTGGAAGTGGGTGATGTACGAGGTGAGGCTCTTGTTCGCGAGCAGCCGGATCGGTGCGGGCTCACCGAGGATTCTGCATTCGATGAGCTTGTGCACCGCTGAGCCGACGTCGGCGCGTTCGTCCTTACGGCGGTTCGGCTCACCTTTGAGCCACTTGATGAACTCGGCGCGGCCTTCCTCGGTGCGGCTGGCGGCGACCATCTCGACCACGTTGTCCATCGCGGTCTCAGCGGTGACCTTGGCCGCCCAGAACGCGAGCGCTTCGTGGCCGCCGCCCTGGTTGAGGATCGTCGTCACGCTGCGCAGCAGCACGCCGGTCGCGGGGTCCTTGTAGAACCCGGCCTTGGATCGGCGCGGGATACGCGCGGTGAGGATCGGAGCACCGGAGCCGGTGCACGGCAGCACGTCGCCCTTGTTCACCTTGTGCTTGCGGATCGTGCCGCCCTTGTTGACCTTCTGGAGCTTCCCCTTGCACTCCTCCCCCGGGCAGGGGTAGACGTCGGGGAACGCCGCCACGTCCTCGGGCTCGGGCCACTCGTCGGCGGCGTAGGCCAGGTCGTCGACGGCGGAGGTTGCGAGTCGGCTCACAGTTCTCCCCCACGGATCAGGTCGTACATGGCTTCGGCGTACCGGTCGTACGGGAAACTGTCGCTAGCGATAGTGCTAGCAGTAGTGGTCACGGTGGTTCGCCTCCTTATCTGTGGTTCTGGTGGGTTGGTCACGCGACGGTTTGGGTGGACCGTCTACGCCGGGTGGGGGTGCCGGCTTCGGCGAGCTCGGCTTTCGCCGCGGCGATGCGCGCGGTGAGGCTGGCGAGTTCGGTTCTGCTGTTCTCTATGGCCTGCTGGATCTGGGCGAGTGCCTGTTCAGCCTCGGTGATCTGCCGGGGCACGAGATTTTCCAGCATGTATTGGGCAAGGAGCGCCCGGGGGATGCGGTATCCCCGCTTGCCGGTGGTGATGTAGCCGAGCCTGTTCTCCTGCAGGAGGTACAGGACGGTGCGGTCGACCACTTGGAGCACCTTCGCGACCTGGCTGACCTTGAGCAGGAGCTCGCCGGTCGGCTCGCCCGCGTCGATGAGGTCGGCGACGATGCGCTCCGGCATCGTCGCCGTGTTTGCGCTGGTCATTGCCACCCCCTGAGTGCTTCGTGATCTTCGTTTTGAAGATCAACGCAACTTCAAGGATGACGTTACACGGTCGTTCGCGAAATTCAAGTTGTTTCGCGAAACTTCGCGAAATTCGCGATGACAACGCGTGTTTCGCGCATTTACCCGCACGTTCAGACGCAGGCTGATAGTGTTCGCCGTATGGGCAAAAACCGAAGGTAGCCCCAAAAACCGAAGGAGGCGCCCCCGGTGACCCCATCGCAGCGCAACACTGCCACACCCCCCGAGGCCGTTGTCATCCTGCGACGACGAACCGAGAGAGGACTGGAAGGCCCCCTCTCCTTCGCCCGCTGCGTCGAGATGTTGAAGACCTTCACAGACAAGCCGTTCACCGACCGCACCTGGGCCAACTACGAGCAAGGCAAGTCGCACATCCCCGACCGGGAACTCGTCCTCATGGCCCTTGTCGTCGGCGCCCTGCCCGAGGAACTACAGGAAACCGGCCGGGCCGACGCCGCCGCGATCCTGCGCCAGGAGATCGAGCAACGCCGCGCGCCCACCCTGACCGGAGCGTCGAGACGCACGGTTGAACGTCTGGAGCGGGCGATCGAGCAGATCAACACCTTGGCGATCCTTAACGAAGACCAGCGCAAGGAGCTGGTGGCGCTGCTCCTGGAGAAGGTCGACACCACGCTGGATCAGCACAATCGACAAGTCGACATTATGCGGCGAGGATCGTGACCTTTTCGACACCAGCTTGGTGACAACCAAAAGCGAAAGCCGCATCACACCACAGAACACCTCATGCCCCGGCCTGATGGCTGATGTGAGCATGCGCCCGTTCCGGCCAGCACATCCGTGAACCACCCCTTCAGAAGTTTGCGTATGCAAACCATGAGCCTGACTCGGACATTCCGAAAACACTAGTGTGCACTGGGATATTTGCCGTACTCTCACTTCCCCTGGCCGCTTGACGGCATTGCTTATGCAAGTCATGATCTTCCGGGGCGAGATGATCTTTGCGGGCGAAACGATCAGGAGGAGCACATGTCCGGGGGCCCGGAACAGGAGGCGAATACCGACGAGTTCCCCACACGGAAACTCGTCGGCGCCCGCCTACGCCAGTTACGCGAAGCCGTAGACGGAACACGGATCACCGCCCGCGCCGCTGGCCGGCACATCGGCGCGTCGGACTCGAAGATGAGCCGTCTGGAAAACGGTTTTCTGCCGTTCCGTCGAGACGACCTCACCGCCCTGCTCACCCTCTACGGTGTCACTGACCCCTACCAACAGGAAGCGTTGATCTCCGTAGCCATGGGGGAGCGCCAACCCAGTTGGTGGGACGACCAGCAGGTCCCGCTCGAAGCGACAGCCCTGTGGGGGCTGGAGCAGACCGCAAGCTACATCCGTACCTACCAGCCGATCTTCGTGCCGCCACTCCTCCAAACCGAGGAGTACGCCGCCGAGTTTTACCGCATCACCCAACATCAGCCGCCAGCGTCCGTGATCGAGACCAGCGTCAAGCGGCTCGCCCGCCGCCAGCGCATCCTCACCGAACATGACTCCCGCTTCTGGGCGATCATCGAGGAGCCCGTGCTCTGGCGGCCGATCGCCAATCTGAAGACCCACATCGAGCAGCTCGACGTGCTGATCCGGGCATGCCAGGACCCGAGGATCACGATTCAGGTGAACCGGATGACCTCCGGGTTCGTGCCCGAGTGCGGTCCCTTCAGCGTGTTTCGCTTCGACGACAAGCCTCAGATGATCGCTTTCCACCGGCAGGGCAAAGATGTGATCATCCCACGGCGTAGCGACGAGCAGCACGTGGTCACGTTCGACCGGGTCGCGGTCGCCGCCGCCCGCGCCCATGAAACACCGAAGATTCTCACGGAAATCCGCGCCCGTATCCCCACTGTCGTGGACTTCTGACCCGCCTCAACAACGAAAGGCACTCCAGTCGATGACCACTCCGACCGATGCGTCGAAGCCATCTTCCGCTCGCATCTACGACTACTTCCTCGACGGTGAGGAATGGTTCGGGGCCGACGAAGCATTCGCCAAAATCCTCATGGCGGACGACATGTGGGTGCGAGACGCCTGCCGGGCCAACCGCGGTTTCCTGCTGCGCGCCGCCCGCAAGGTCGCCGAAAAGGGCGTCACCCAGGTCCTGGAGATCGGGTGTGGCCTGCCGACCCGGCCGAACGTCCATGAAACCGTGCGCTCCGTTCAGCCCGGCGCCCGGGTGGCCTACGTGGACAATGACCTCACCGTCGTCATCCACAACCATGCGAACGTCGACGAGCCCGACGGGGTCGTCACCATCGAGGGTGACCTGAAGCAGCCCCACGACATCCTGAACAACCCGCAGATCCGGGAGCTCCTCGACTTCACCCAGCCGATCGCGCTGATCCTCGTCGGGGTGTGGCACTTCCTGCCCGGCCCTGACACCGGGAAGATCATGGACGTCTTGTGCGACGCCCTCGCCCCCGGCTCCTACGTCGTGCTGTCCCACGCCTGCTCCGACGCGATGACCAAGGAGAAGAAAGCCGCTGGTCAGGACGTCTACCGGCAGACCAGCAACCCCGCGCACCCGCGCAGTACCGAGGAGATCAGGCTTCTGGTTGACGGCCTGGAACTCCTGTCGCCCGGCCTTGTGCCGGTCGCAGAATGGAACCCCGTCGACGGAGACCCCTACCCGGAGAACGCCCCCGCCGTCATCGGCGCTGTCGGCATGATCTCCAAGCGCTGACCCCGGCCGGGAGGGAGTGGCCAGAAGTTACGCTCCCTCCCGGCCCGTAGAACCGATCGACTCCACGCCTGAGCGCTCCTCTGAACGGTGGAGCGTTCCACCGAGCAAGCGCTGATTAACGAGTGTCGCAGGGGCACACTTCATTTACTTACTGCGCAACGAAAGACCAGCTATGACCATCGCTCGTCACCGGGGAATTTCTATGCTGCGCGCCGACCAGGCTCTACAGGTATCCGTGACCGTCACAGTGCTCGCCTGGTTAGGCGCGGCGGTCACTACGTGGATCGCTATCGATCCGGACGTCGCCCCCCGCTTTCTGATTATTCTGCTGTGGGTGCACAGTGCCGCGATAGCGGCGACCTTCATCACCGTGACTCTGTTCACGCTGCGGGCTTTCAGCCGGATGGTCGCCGACTCCAAGGAGGTATACGCGCTGGGCCTTGAACACGGCGTCGAGCTGGCCGACGTGATACACCATTAGGCGCCTGGAAACGCTCTGCCCGCACCAGGGCGTTTTTGAATCGTCCGGCCACCCTCCGCGCTGGACTACTCCTCCGCGGACTCCGTCTCCCCGCCCAGCTCTCGCCGCTTCTCTTCCGTCATCACGAACGTCCCAAGGTTCGGAATCGTGTAAGCATGCCCGCTTTTCTGCAGAGCTGTCACGACCTTGCCAGCGGTGACCCGCGCGATACCGAATTCTTGGCATAGGCGATTGATCGACGGAACGGGCATTCCCGGCCGGTAGACGCCCTCCGCGATCCGTGAACGGATCACGTCGGCTACTTGGTCATATCGGGTGCGGTCCGGGCGGAATTCGATCACACGAAACACCGTAGGGAGGCATGACAGCCCCCTCTCCATCAAGAGATCCTGTGACACGCTATGAGATCGCATAGACCGGCATAGGACGGTGGCCTACACTCGGAGTCCTCCATGCCACCCAGCGTTACGAGGATTTCCACCCATGTCCCAGCACGATCCACCCCCCACCGCTCCTATGTGGCTGGGGTCCCCCTGGCCTCCAGGTATGCCTTCCCCGCGCCTCGCTACCACCCTCGAAGAACTATGCCGCGCCTACCCGCACTGGATCATCCGCCGATCCGGTGCCGGCCGATTCTGGGCGCAGCGTTTTCTGACCGTCGCCGAGTACGACGCCGGGTGCAAGGGTCTCCTCGACGACGACAGCCTTCAGGGCCTCGCTGCCCTGCTGTACGCCGAGCAGATCCTCATTGAAAGTCTCGCCCCGGTCGCGTTGCCCGCACCCCTGCCCTTCGAAAAGCGGGGAGGTTTGCTGCCATGACGACCATCGCCAAGGTCGGCAGCCACCATGAGATCGTCCCTTACATCACACCCTACGAAGAGCAGACGGTGCCATTGCCGCTGGTGTGTCGTTGGACGGCTGAAGGCTTACGACTCACCTACATCGACGCCAACGCCGAGGACTGGATGTTCGGCGTGCTCTGGGCCCGGATGAGCGTCACACCGGGCGCGACGCCCATGATGAGCATGGTCCACACGCTGCTGCAGCGCCGCTGCATGCTTGAGCGCGTGTGCCGCGTGTGCGGGCAAAGCGCCGCCGACCCCGATGACCCAGCCCGCACCTGGTGGATCCTGCCCGCCGCGCCGACCGATGGCCGCATGCTGGACTCCTGGACAACCGCGCACGCACCGACATGCAAAGATCATGTTCGGCTCGCGCTGGCCCGCTGCCCGCACCTGCGCACCGGCACCCCGATTCTCTACACGGTCGGCCACTACTGGTCGAGCGGCGTGCTGGCCAACCTCTACGCGCCGCTCGGCAACGGGGTGGTGGAAACCCACCACCAGGTGCCGATCGCCTTGGAGGAGTTCCAGCGGCTGAACCTGGCTCTGGCCACCCAACTGATCGTCACCATGCAGGACCTACGGCCGGCCTCTGTGCCGTAGACCCCAAAAGCTGGCGCGGCGGCACACCACACCCATCCCCGTGTCGCCGCGCCTGTGAGTCCCCGGGGTCCGTTACCACCGGGTGGTGGCCCCCGCCCTCTGGAGGCGAGAGGGCGGGGTCACCGACATAGACCGGCCCCGAGACGTTACGGCACGCGGAGCGTCTCGGGGCTGACCGAGGCCACCGGTAACGCCCTGCCGATGCTCGACTGGCTGGCACGTCAGATCGGCAACGACAGGCGGATC